>NZ_JBHWJI010000014.1:138128-193808 GCF_042731515.1 Streptomyces sp. NPDC059850 | reverse complement strand
GGCCTGGGGGCCGGCGCGCGCCTGGTGTTCGTCACCCATCAGGTGCACTGCTGGCCGTTGTTGATGCAGTCAACAGCCTTGCTCATCAGGTCATCCGGCATCACGTTGATGAAGTCATCGTGATCGGTGATGGGCTTGTGCAACTGCTCGGGGAAGCCGTCCACGGCGAACGGGGTGTCACCCGGGTTCTCGTAGCTGATGGTGTTCACCAGCTGCGGGATGGCCTTGAAGCCGTCCGGGCATGAACCGTCTTCGTTGGCGTTGGCCACGTGGTCACGGTGGTTGGCGCTGTCCGCGTTCTGGCCGTCCCAGCAGCCCTGGAAGTCGAAGACGCGCAGCAGGTCGCTGCCCTCGGGGCAGAGCGGGTACTTGTCCGTCAGCTGACGGTCCTCGAAGCCACTGCAGCTCCAGGCGGCGTTGGCGTTCGCATCACCGTTGGTGAAGGCCTTGGCGTCACCGGTGATGATCCGGAGAAACTTCGGCATCGCCTCGACCTTGCTCTGGGCGTTGCCCTTGAACTCGATCTTGGAGGCCTTGGGGGTCAGGATCGTGCCGACGTTGCCTTCCTGGCCACCGCCCAGCTCGTTGGCGTCCGCCTCGTCCTTGCCGTCCTGGAGACGGACCACGGGCCAGTAGTAGGTCGACTTGTCGCCGTTGGCGCAGGAGGTTCCGGCCTGCTCGAAGGTCTGGTTGTTGGCGAACGCGTCGTTGGCGTCGTTGCCCACGTAGTCGTGCATGTGGTGGGCGCCGTTGGTCACACCCGGGGCGACGATGACGTTGTCGCTGTTGCGCAGGCCCGCCTCGCCGACGCCGCACTCGGAGGTGAAGGTACCGGTCGAGCCGCCCTCCTGGGCCTGCGGCGCGTCCTGGACGTTCGGCTGCACCTGGGTGATGTCGACGAAGTCGTTCTGCGCCGGGCCGTTGCCCGCCTGGCCGCCGGCGTTGCCGGGCACCTCGTTGGCGCCCTCGCCACCGGCCTGCTCGCCGCCCTGGTCACCGCCCTGCTGCTGGTCGCCACCTTGCTGCTGGTCGCCACCTTGCTGCTGGTCACCGCCCTGCTGACCCTGCTGCTGGTCGCCCTGCTGGCCCTGCTGCTGACCGTCCTGCTGGCCCTGCTGGCCCGCCTGCTGCGCGACCGGCTGCATCTGGCACTCGGCCATGCCCTGCATCTGGTTCTGGCCGCCGCCCTGGCCCATCGCCTGGCTCATCTGATTGAGCGTCTGCTGGCGCTGGTCGTTGAGCTTGCTCAGCACGGCGTCGCCGGAAGCCTGGCCCTTGTTCATCTGCTGGTAGGCGGTGGCCACCTGGTTGTCCAGCTCTCCGAGGCCCTTGGCGACCTGGGCCTGGGAACCCTTCGGCACATCGCTCAGCTTCTGGCTCACGTCGGGGCAGCTGATCGTCCCGCCCGCTGATTTGGCTGATACGGCCCCATCTTGAGCGGAAGCGTTCTTGTCACCGCTGGCTGAGGCGTTGGCGGTAATGATCGCGGCCCCGCCGCCGCCCAGTGCCAGTGCGGCGACGATGGCGACCGTTTTGTTCTTGAACCGCCCGCGCTTGTGGGTCTGTTGCCTCATGAGATCACTTCACTTAGTCGTTAGAGGGCGTCGTAGTCGACAAGCCCGGTGTCCTCGAGGACCGTGATGTGGTCGAGAACGATGGTGTTGGCCCTGGTGGCCAGAGACCTGACCATGGAGTTCTTGCTCTGAGCCCGTACCTGCGCCACCAGATTGAACACCTTCCCGTGGGCACTGCGCAGGAATTGCGCGAACAAACGCTCGAATTCAGCGCTGCTCGGTGCCTGGGACATCTCGTTCAGCCAGCCCTGCTGCTGGTCGTTGGGCTGGGTGGGCAGGCTGACGCCCAGGGCCTGGGCGGTCTCGTTGGTACGGCGGTCGAGTTCGGTATGGCCGTCGATGAGGTGCTGGCCCGCGGTCTTGACGGCTGCTGTGGTGCCGCGCTCCTTGCCCATGCGTCCAGAGGGAAGTTCCCAGAGCCCGGCGAGTTTGACTTTGCGTACGAAGTCCCGGTCGGTCGGCGTGAGGGGTCCGTACTGCGTACTGACCGTTCCTCCGCCGTCGTCCGCGACGCCGTTGGGGAGTACCGCGGCGCTGCTCGAACTGAACAGGCTCACGGGGATGAGGATTGCCGCAAGCGTCACGGCGAGCGCACCAATGATGAGCCCGCTGCCCACAGTACGGCTGGATGCCTTGGATCTGCTCAGGATTGCTGATCGCACAGCGCCCTCCTTGCTTCGGAGTGACACCGGACGCTAGTGCCTGGTGTGGCACGGTCGTGGAGACCTCATCACTAGTGAATAAAGCCGGGACAGAGATCTCTTCTTGTTGCTACTCTCCGCGCCCGCGCGTTGGGGGCATCGGATTGCACCCGGATCGCGCCGAAATGGCCGGTAAATCCGTGCCGTTCAAAGTTTTTTTCCGCGGCGTTGAGTACAGCGCGGCGGCCGTACGTACGGCAGGGAGAACCCCTCGTCATCACCACGACAGGAAGGGCCCGAGCCGTGCGAGCGACCGCGATGAACCCGACGCCGGTGACCAGTGTTTCGCGGACCGTCCCGGGAAACCGTCCCGCGCGGACACCGCGGCCGCTGCCATCGGCCTGGGACCGGACCCCGGTGCGGCGGGAGCCCGCGCCCCACGAGCCCGCCGCGGAGGGGACGGGCGCCGCGGTGGTCCGGCTGCTCCCGGGCGGCCGGGGTCTGCCTCCGTACGGTGACGGCGAAGCGGGCCCTGCCCCGGGTTCTCTCCCCTCTCTGCGCCTCGTTTCCGGACCCAGTTCTGTCCCCTATATGGGGGCGAGCCGTTATAGGGGAGAGAACCGGGGCGGGCGGCCCCCCGGAGGACCTGACGCCGCGTAGTCCCGCGGTCTCCCTGACCTGCCGATACGGCCCACCCGTGGCGCAGGTAGCGTGGGCCGGGTCAGCCGGTCGTACAGGGCGCAGCAAGAGGTGGGACGTGGCCGCGGTGCGAGAGATGTTGTCGAAGCGGGTGGCCCAGGCGCGCCAGGAGTTGCCCGGCCACTACGCCCATCTCTTCGACGGGCGGGCCGAGGTGGACATCTGCGCCACCGAACTCCGCCCCGACCAGGCGGTCCAGCTGGCCACCGCGTACGGCTACCGCCACCAGCGCACCCGGGGCTCCAAGTCGCTCCGCTACCGCGTCTTCATACCGGACGAGGACGCCGGGGCGCGGCGCGAGGCGGTGCCGCCCGGCACCCCCTTCGAGGTGGCCGCCCGGCATCCGGCCTTCCACGGCCGCAGCGCCCGCGCCGCCCGGAACCATGCCGAGATGATCGAGCGGGAGCGCAACGTGGTCAGGCTGGTCCCGGCCATGGCGGTGGTGCCGTTCATCGCCATCTGGCTGGTGGTGCAGCTGATACTGACCGGCAAGCCCGTGCTGCTGGTGCCCGCCGTCTTCTTCGTCTTCCTGGAAGCGGCGCTGATCCTGATGGTCCGCTCCGGACGGCGCAAGCAACGCGTTCTGGAGGTGCAGGCCGAGTGGCTGATGCGCCGCTATCCCCCTGATGGCTTCCCCGACAACGCCCCGACCGGTGCGTGATGGCGCCGGTGTGCGGATGTCCCCGCTGCCACTGATCGAATGATCGCTACTATGGCGTTGTTCAGTGGATAACGAAAGCCGATCGGCGGTAGGACATGCGGGAGCCGGCGCGGAAGCGGCAGGCGCGGATCGCGGGCTTGGTGGAGTCCCGGGGGTCCGTGCGGATCACCGATCTCTCGGATGAGCTGGGGGTTTCCGTCGTCACCGTACGGCGGGACGTCGAGGAGCTGGCCCGCCGCGGCGAAGTGCGCCGCGGCCACGGGGTGGCGCGCTCGCTGCAGCCGATGGCCGAGGAGTCCACCGCCACCGGCGACACCGTCGGCATGGTCGTCCCGGAGCGCAACACCTATCTGACCGAGGCCGTGCAGGCGGCCCGGGAGGCCGCCGAGAAGGCCGGGCTGCGGCTCGCGCTGCACATCGCGGCCGACGAGTACGACGCCGAGCGCACCGCGGCGCGCTCGGCGCTGGAGGCCGGTGCGCGCGGACTGCTGCTCTCGCCGCACTGGCGCACGGCGGCCGAGGCGGCGCGGGACCACTCCTGGCTGCGCGCCCTGGACGTCCCTGTGGTGCTGCTGGAGCGCCGCCCCGAGCGCGGCAGCTCCCTCTACGGGCTGGACTGCGTGCGCTCGGACCACGCGTACGGGGTGCATCTGGCGCTCGGCCATCTGACCTCCCTCGGCCACCGGCGCATCGTGCTGGCCGCGCGCGACGACAGCCCGACGGCCCGGGTGATCCGGTCGGAGTTCGCCGCCCAGACGGGCGCCCGGGGGCTGGGCGAGGGCTGTACGGCCATCCTCAGCTCGCGCACCGCTGGCCCCGATCCGCGCGTCCCCGATCCGAGGGCGGTCGACCTGGCGGAGACGCTGCGCCGGACCGGGGCCACCGCGGCGCTCATCCACAGCGACATGGACGCGCTGGTGCTGATCCAGCGGCTGCGGGAGGCCGGGGTCGAGGTGCCGCGCGACTGTTCGGTGGTCGCGTACAACGACGTGGTGGCCGACATGGGCCAGATCGCGCTCACCGCCGTCGCCCCGCCCAAGGCGGAGGTCGGCCGGGCCGCCCTCGGGCTGCTGCTCCGGCAGCTCGACCACGCCCGGGAGGGCCGGTGGCCGGGCGCCGCGCGCCACCTGGAGCTGCTGCCCGGTCTGGTGATCAGGGATTCGACCACTCCCCTCTCCTGAGCGAGCCCGTCTGAGCGTTTGACCGCTTAGGTTTCTTCTGTTCGATGTATTGACGGTATTTCCGTCAAGCGATCAGGATTCCCCCTGACTCCACCGCTCCACCGCGCACAGGGGAGGACCATGCCCGGTCACAGACGAAAGACGGCACTGCTCACACTTCTCGCCCTCCTGCTGGCGGGCTGTTCCGGTGGCGGAGCGAACACCGCCAAGGACGGCCCCGTCCGCCTCACCTTCTGGTCCGCGCTGCGCGGCAGCCAGGAAGTGGTGGACGAGTTCAACCGCACCCACAAGGACATCAAGGTCGACTTCGCGCAGGTGCCCTCGGGGGAGCAGGGCGGCTGGGCCAAGCTCAGCAACGCCGCACGCGCGGGCAACGCCCCCGACGTCGCCACCATCGAATACCCCCAGCTGCCCGGCTTCACGATCGACGGGGTCCCCCGGGACATCAGCAAGCTGCTGCCCGACTCGGTGCGGAGCAAGATCCTGCCGCAGGCGCTGGACCTCACCACCTTCGACGGGCGCACCTACGCCGTACCGGTGGACATCGAGCCGATGGTGTTCCTGTACCGCAAGGACATCTTCACCAAGAACCACATCCCGGTCCCCAAGACCTGGGCGGAGTTCGAGAGTTCGGCCCGCAAGCTCAAGCAGGCCCAGCCCAAGTCCCGTATCGCCAGCCTCTTCACCACCGGCGGCACCCTCTACATGGCCGCGTACGCCTGGCAGGCCGGGGGCCAGTGGTACGACACCTCCGGCGACACCTGGCGCGTGTCCATGGACGACGCCCCCACCCGCAAGGTCGCGGACTACTGGCAGGGTCTGATGGACGACGACCTGGTGCGCGTGGAGCCCGGGTCCAGCCAGCAGTGGCGGGCCCATCTGCGCAGCGGTGAGACGGCCGGTTATCTGGCGGGCGCCTGGGCCGCGGGCTCGATGATGGCGTCCACCCCCGACGGCAAGGGCAAGTGGGCCATCGCGCCGGTGCCGCAGTGGGACGCGGCCAAGCCGAAGGTGAGCACCCAGGGCGGTTCGACCTTCATGGTCACGAAGGACAGCAACCATCCCAAGGAGGCCATGGAGTTCATCTCCTGGATGGTCACCAGCCCCGACGCCCTGCGCGCCAAGCTCTCCAGCGGTGTCAGCAGCGCCTTCCCGTCCGTGCCGAGTCTGCTCCCGGTGGCGCGTAAGGAGATGGACACCAGCTACTTCTCCGGGCAGGACATCTTCGGCCTCTTCGGTGAGCAGGCCAAGCTGATCTCGCCCACCTGGAAGTGGGGACCGCGGATGGTGTCGACGACCACCTCCGGTGACGACGGCCTCGCCAAGGCCGGTGTCGGCAGCGGCAGCGTCCTGGAGGCCCTGCGCGAGGCCCAGAGCAAGACGATGCCCGATCTGAAGAGCCTCGGCCTGTCGGTCACCGAGCGCTGAACCCCCCCTGTGACTCCGCGACGTCAGTGGCTTCCCCTTTCACCGTGAGCCGAGGTATCCCGTGAGTACCGTCATCTCCCCGAAACCGACGGCGCCGCCACCGGCGGCCGCCGCCGAACCACCCTCCAGAGCCGGACGGCGCCAGCAGCGGATCGCCGCCGCCGTCCTGCTGACCCCGTTCACGGCCCTGCTCGTCGCCGTGTTCCTGGTCCCCGTCGGCTACGCCATCTACCTCAGCTTCTTCGCCGAGGACCACGAAGGGCTCGGCTTCGGCGGCGGGCGTACCGTCTTCACCGGACTGCGCAGCTATCTCGCGGTGCTCCAGGACCCGAGCTTCCTCACCGGGTTCGGCACCATCGCCCTGTACTGCGTGATCTTCGTCCCCCTCGTGGTCCTCAGCGCGCTCGCGGTCGCCCTGCTGCTCGACTCGGGCCTGGTGCGGCTGCGGCGTACCGCGCAGATGCTGCTCTACTTGCCGCACGCCGTCCCCGGCATCATCGCGGCCATCCTCTGGCTGTACCTCTACACCCCCGGGCTCAGCCCGATCATCAAGCTCTTCGGCCAGGCCGACATCACCATCGACTTCCTCGGGCTGCACACCGTGCTCCCGTCGATCGTCAACATCGCCCTGTGGAGCGGCCTCGGCTACAACATGATCATCTTCTATGCGGCGCTCCAGGCGCTGCCGCGCGAGGTGCTCGAGGCCGCGACCATCGACGGAGCGGGCGGCATCCGCACCGCGCTCCAGGTCAAGGTGCCCATCATCCGGGGGTCCTTGGTGATGGTGTGCATGTTCTCCCTGATCGGCGCGTTGCAGCTGTTCACCGAGCCCATGCTGATGAACCAGGCCACCCCGATGGTCAACTCCCGCTTCACCCCCAACATGTACATCTATGACGCGGCCTTCCGCCGCAACAACTACGGACTCGCCTCCGCGGCCTCGGTCATCCTGCTCGTCGTCACCTGCGCCCTGTCGTACGCCGTGACGCGCTGGTCGGGCCGCCGGGAACGGAGCGCGCGATGACCACGACCACCCCGACCAGCCCCCTGCGCACTCCCAGATCCGGCGGCCGGTCCCGGCTGACCAGCCGCGGTGTGGCCAACGCCGTCGTCCTGATCGCGGCCCTCTACACCATGCTGCCCGCCCTGTGGCTGGTGCTGGCGTCCACCAAGAACGCCGACGCCCTCTTCGGCAGCGACATCCTCTCCTTCGGCGACTTCTCCCTCGCCAGCAATCTCTCCGACCTGTTCTCCATGGACGGCGGGCTGTACGGCGAGTGGTACGTCAACAGCCTGCTGTACGCGGTCGTCGGCGCCCTGACCGGTTCGCTGATCAGCGTCGCCGCGGGCTACGCGTTCGACAAGTACGAGTTCCGGCACAAGGAGAAGCTGTTCGCCCTCGTCCTCACGGGCGTCATGGTGCCGCCGACCGTCCTCGCCCTGCCGCTGTACCTGGTGGCCTCCGGCATCGGCATGGTGAACACCTTCTGGGCGGTCTTCATCCCCGTCCTCTTCAACCCCTTCGGCGTGTACCTGGCCCGCCTGCTCAGCAGCGGCTACGTACCGAACGAGGTGCTGGAGGCGTCCCGGGTCGACGGCGCGGGGGAGCTGCAGACCTATGTGCGGGTCAGCCTGCGCATGCTCGGCCCCGGCTTCGTGACCGTCTTCCTGTTCCAGCTCACGGCCATCTGGAACAACTTCTTCCTGCCCATGGTGATGCTGTCCGACCAGCACTTGTATCCGCTGAGCCTCGGCCTCTACACCTGGAACAGCTCCGCGACCGTCTCGCCCGAGTACTACCCGCTGGTCGTCATCGGCTCGCTGCTCGCCGTCGTACCGCTGATCGTGGCGTTCGTGATGCTGCAGCGCTACTGGAAGTCCGGACTGACCGCAGGGAGTGTCAAGTGATCGCACCGCAGCAACCCCCGCCGTCGCGGCCGCCGTCCGGCCCCCGCCCGCGCGCCGCCCTGGCCATGACGGAGCGCACCGCCCGCCAGGTGCTCGGCTCCGGCGCGCTGGACCGGCTCACCACGCTCCTCGACCTCGATCCGGACGTCGTCCTCGACGACTTCACCACCCCCGCCGCGCGCCGCGCCCTCGCCGACGCCGAACTCCTCGTCACCGGCTGGGGCTGCCCGCCGCTGGACGGCCGCGCCCTGGCCGCCGCGCCCCGGCTCCGCGCCGTCGTCCACACCGCCGGGACGGTACGCCACCACATCACCGACGCCTGCTGGGAGCGCGGCATCGCGGTCTCCTCGGCGGCCGCGGCCAACGCCGTACCCGTCGCGGAATTCACCCTCGCCATGATCCTGCTCTCCAACAAGCGCGTCCTCGACATGGCCCGCGACTACCGCGCCGAACGGAACGCCATCGACTGGAGCGCACGCTACCCGCGGGCGGGCAACTACCGCAGGACGATCGGCATCCTCAGCGCCTCGGAGATCGGCCGCCGGGTGATCGCGCTGCTGGAGCCGTACGACCTCGACGTCCAGCTGTACGACCCGTACGTCACGGCGCCGGACGCCCGGGACCTCGGCGTACGCCAGGTGGGCCTGCGGGAACTGTTCGCCACCAGCGACGTCGTCAGCGTGCACACCCCTCTGCTGCCCGCCACCCACGGCCTGGTCAGCCGGGAGCTGCTGGCCGCCATGCCGGACGGCGCCACCCTGATCAACACGGCGCGGGGCGCGGTGCTGGACCAGGCGGCGCTGACCGACGAGGTGGTGGCGGGCCGTATCCACGCGGTCCTCGACGTCACCGTGCCGGAGGTCCTGCCTGCCGAGTCGCCGCTGTACACCTGCGACAACGTGCTCCTCACGCCGCATATCGCCGGGTCGAAGAGCGGTGAGCTGCGGCGGCTGGCCGACCTCGCGATCGGCGAGGTCGAGAACTACGTGGCGGGCCGGGACTTCGCGCATCCCGTCCTCCACGAACGGCTGGACCGCTCCGCGTAACCGCCCCCGCGACACGGCCGCCCCGGACGCACCGGACAAGGAGACACACCCCCACATGTTCGTACTCGACCTCCCCGAAGACGACCGCTCCCTCAGCCCGCACACCGGATACACCCGCGCCCACTGGGAAGCCGCCGCCGACGGACTGCTGCGGGCCGCGCTCCGCTTCGCCACCCCCCACCACGCGCTGCTCGACCTGCCGGGGCCGCCGTCCCAGTCCGGGGTCCGCTCCGACGGGCTCGAAGGGTTCGCCCGCACCTTCCTGCTCGCCGCGTTCCGCGCGGCGGGCGACCACGGCAAGGACCCGCAGGGCTTCCTGGAGCGCTACACCGAGGGCATCGACCGCGGCACCCGCACCCCCGGGCGCGACGACGCCGAATCCTGGCCGCTGATCGGACACCACGGGGTGCAGGGCCAGCCCATGGTGGAGTCCGCCTCCATCGCGCTCGGGCTGCGCCTGACCGCGCCGTGGACCTGGGAGGCCCTGACCCCGGACGCCCGGGACCGCACCGAGGAGTGGCTGCGCGGCGCGCTGCGCCACGCGCCCGCGCCCAACAACTGGTACCTCTTCCAGCTCACCGTCGCCGGTTTCCTCGAATCCGCCGGCCGGGGCGACGCGGAGACGACCCGCGCCATCGACCGCGCGCTCGGCCTGCTCGACGGCTGGTACCAGGGGCAGGGCTGGTACTCCGACGGCGACGGACGCGCCTTCGACCACTACAACGGCTGGGCGCTGCACATGTATCCGCTGCTCCACGCCCACCTGGCCGGGGACCAAGCCCTGCTGGACCGGCTCGGCCCCCGGCTGGAGGAATTCCTCGACGGTTTCGGGCTGCTCTTCGACGCGAACGGCGCCCCCATCCACCACGGGCGCTCCCTCACCTACCGCTTCGCCGCCGGAGCCGCCGTGGCGCTCGGCGGGCTCACCGGCCACACCCCGTTCGCGCCCGGCACCACCCGCCGCCTGCTCAGTGGCGCGCTCCGCCACTTCCTCGACCGAGGCGCGCTCACGACGGATGGCATCCTCGGCCTCGGCTGGTACGGGCCGCACCTGCCGACCGTGCAGCGCTACTCCGGACCCGCCTCGCCCTACTGGGCGTCGAAGGGTTTCCTCGGCCTGCTGCTCCCGGCCGACCACCCCGTATGGACCGCCCCCGAGGAGGCCGCCCCGGCCGAGGGGCCCGACCGGGCGCTCGCGCTGCCCGCCCCCGGGCTGCTCGTCCAGACCACCGCGAGTGACGGGCTGGTGCGGCTGCACAACCACGGCAGCTGCAAGGTGCGCCCCTGGGAGGCGGAGCGGCCACCGGCCGAACCCCTCTACGGGCGGCTCGCCTACTCCACCCGCACCGGCCCCACCAGCGCCGACAACATCCCCGACAACCACATCGCGCTCCGGATGCGCGGTGTGCGCAGCGACCGGCTGCGCATCGAACCGCTCGCCTCGGGCCCCGGCTGGCTGGCCTCCTCGCACATCCCGCTCTTCCCGCCCGGCGGCCCCGTCCTGCCCGCGGCGCGCCTCGACAGCCTGACCCTGGTGCGCGGCAGGCTCGAACTGCGGGTCCACCGCACCGTCAACATCCCGGCCGGGACGGCGGTCCACCACACCGGCTGGGCCGTCGCGCTGCCCCCGGGCACGGCCACCGAGACCGACGCGACCGACGGCGCCCCCGAAGTCACCCTCGCCGGGGCGGAGGTCACCGGCCAGCTGCTCGCCCTGCACGGCTGGGACACCTCCCGTACGGTACGGGCGCCCCGGGGCACCGCGTACGGGACCTGGGCCCTGGTACCCGAGCTGACCGGCAGCGTCGGCGAGGGCCCGGACGGCACCCTCTTCGCCGCGCTCGCCTCGCTCACCGGCGAGCCCGGCCCGGCCCCGCTCACCGGGCTCGCCACCGCCGAGGCCGCCGGATACACCGTCACCGTGCGCTGGCCGGACGGCGCACGGACCGTCGTGGACTTCGGCGACGCGAGCACCGCTCCCACCGTGACGGAGGAGACCGCGTGAGCCGGTTGGGCATCTGCTCGGTCACCCTTCGCCACCTCGACCCGGCGGGTGTGATCTCCGCCGTGGCGGGGGCGGGTCTGGAGTGCGTCGAGTGGGGCGGCGACGTCCATGTGCCCCCAGGCGATACGACCGTGGCGCGGGCGGTGCGCGAGGCCACCGTGGACGCGGGGCTCGCGGTCGCCTCGTACGGCTCGTACTACCGCGCCGGGCACACCGACCCGGGGGAGTTCGACGCCGTGCTGCGCTCGGCCGTGGCCCTCGGCGCGCCCCGGGTGCGGATCTGGGCGGGCGTCACGGGCACCGACGCGACACCGCCGGAACAGCGCCGGGTGGTGGTCGAGGACACCCGGCGCGCTGCGGCGCTCGCGGCGGACGCGGGCGTGGAACTCGCCTACGAGTTCCACCGCAACACGCTCACCGACGGCGCCGCCCACACCCTCCGCCTGCTCGACGAGGTGGACCGCCCCGGGGTGCGCACCTACTGGCAGCCGCCGGTCGACCTGCCCGACGCGGAGGCGCTGACCGGGCTCGATGTGCTCGGTGGCTGGGTCGCCGCCGTCCACGCCTTCTCCTGGTGGCCGGGCACCACCCGGCTGCCGCTGACCGCGCGCGCCCCGCTGTGGCGCCGCGCGTTCGAGCGGCTGAGCACCGAGGGCGCGGCGCCGCTGGACGTGCTGCTGGAGTTCGTCCCCGGGGACGACGAACGGCTGCTGCCGAGGGAGGCGGCGACGCTCCGGGCGCTCGCCGCCGTGTGAGCGGTTAGCCGGTGCCGGGCGAGGACGGTGCCGCACCCGATGAGGAGGCGGCGCCCGGGGAGGAGCCGAACGCGCCGCTCTCCTCGATGGTGCCGCCGAACTCGCCCCGGAGCGTCTTCATGTTCTTCGTCGGGGACGAGGACAGCGCCCAGCGGTTGCCGACCAGATAGACCCCGCCGTACATCTGCGCGGTCTCCAGCCAGTCGCGCTGCGCCTTCATGCTGATGAAGTCGAGGAAGAGGAACTTCCCCTTGGAGTTCGTGCAGACCGCCTGCCGGTAGTCGTCCACCTCGGTCGTGAACTCCGGTTTACAGCCAGCCGATTTCGCCAGCTGCTCCACCCGCGCGGGCTTGGGCGCGGCGCTCGACTCGCCGCCGCCCGGCCGCGCCGTCGCACCTTTGCCGCCCTTGCCGCCCGCGTTGGCGTCCGCAGAACCGCCGCTGCCGCCGCAGCCGGTGGCCAGCAGCACGCTCGCCACCGCCAGCACCGGCGCCATGCGCCGCCCGGGGCGGCGCCGCGTTCTGACCGGGTGGGGTGAAGCTTCCATCAGGCTCCCTCTCGCTTCCGGTGCGTACCTCACCCCCAGGGGTACGGACGAGCGGAAGCGGTTGTTCAGCGCCTTCCCGGTCATTGCCCGGATGCGGGAATGCGACCGAATGGTTTAGCGTTCAACAAGACATCGGTGGCCGACCGGCCGCCGAGCACCCGCAGGGAGGAGAGCGCCATGCCCGCCGTCACCGTCGAGAGCACCGTGCGGCTGCCCCACGTCCCCGCCCCCGATCCGCAGACCGCGCCGCCGCGCCCGGTCCGCTCGGTGACGGGCGCCCCGCGCGGCTTCGAGGGGGAGGGCTTCCCGGTCCACCGGGCCTTCGCCGGGGCCTCGCTGCGCGATCTCGACCCGTTCATCCACATGGACCAGATGGGCGAGGTGGAGTACGCGCCGGGCGAGCCCAAGGGCACCCCCTGGCATCCGCACCGCGGCTTCGAGACCGTCACCTACATCATCGACGGCCAGATGGAACACCAGGACTCCAACGGCGGGGGAGGGCTGATCGCCGACGGTGCCACCCAGTGGATGACCGCCGGTGGCGGCATCCTGCACATCGAGACGCCCCCGGAGCACCTGGTGGTCTCCGGTGGCCTCTTCCACGGCATCCAGCTGTGGGTGAACCTGCCCCGCGCCAACAAGTGGAACCCGCCGCAGTACCAGTCCATCGAGGGTCCTGAGGCCGCGTTGCTCTCCTCGCCGGACGGCGGGGCGCTGGTGCGCGTCATCGCCGGTGACGTGGCCGGACACCAGGGGCCGGGCGGCACCTTCACCCCGATCACCATGATCCACGCCACCCTCGGCCCGGGCGCCCGGCTCGATCTGCCCTGGCGCCCCGACTTCAACGCGCTCGTCTACTCCCTGTCCGGACGCGGCACGGTCGGCGCGGAACAGCGCCCGCTGGACGCGCACGAGCTGGCCGTCTTCGGCCAGGGCGGCTCCCTGAGCGTCGCCGCCACCGAGCGGCCGGACAACCGCACGCCCAACCTCGACGTGCTGATCCTCGGCGGCCAGCCGATCCGTGAACCCGTCGCGCACTACGGCCCGTTCGTGATGAACACCAAGGCCGAGATCGCCCAGGCGGTCGAGGACTTCCAGAGCGGCCGCCTCGGCGTGATCCCCGCCGAGCGGATCCCGCACACCGAGGGCACGGAGCGGAACTGAGTACGTACGGTGTCCGGCGCGGGGCCGGACACCGTACGTCATCTGTCAGCTGATACCTGTCATCTGTCAGCTGTTATCTGTTCTTCGTGAACGGACAGCCGCGCACCGCACACCGTCGCCTGCGCCCGGGCGGCCAGGGCGCGCCGGTCGTCGGTCCCGGGCGCGGGGCGCAGCGGCCGGTGCGTACGTACCCGCACCGTGAGCCCGGTGGCGCTGGCCACCCGGCGCAGCGAGCTGCTGAAGTCGTCCTCGCCGACGAAGGCGGCCACCGTGGTCGGTGCGCCGTGCTGGACGTAGTCCAGCGACACCGGCCGCACCGGGGCGCCCGCGTCGAGCGCCGCCTGGAAGGTGGCCCGCCGGAAGCTGCCGCCCGTCCCGGCGCACCAGGTGACGCCCTGCGGGAAGACCATCACCGACTGACCGGACCGCAGCAGGTCCGCCATCTCCCCTACGCTGTGGGGGAGTTGGCGCAGGGAGCCGCGGTCGATGAACATCGTGCCCGCCCGCTTCGCCAGCGGACCGACCACCGGCCAGGCGCCCACCTCCCGCTTGGCCAGCATGACCACCGGCTCGACGGCGAGCAGCGCGATGATGTCGAGCCAGGAGATGTGGTTCGCCACCACCAGCGTGCCGGTCCCGCCCGATGCGCTGAGGGTGCGGTCGCCCGCCACGTCCAGCCGGATGTCCAGCGCGTCCAGCATCGCCGCGGCGGTCGAACGCAGCGCCTCCGGGTCGGCGATGCGCTCGCCCCGGAGGAGCGCGCCCATGATCGCCCGGCTGAACGCCGCGTAACGGCGGGCGATCCGGGTGGTGGGCAGCCGTTCCGCCGCGTGCGACACACAGCTGGGGGAGCAGGGGGACCAGGCCGCCCACGCGTGCGCCGGAACGTTCGCGTTGACGCTCACCGGCAGGGTCACTGGGAATCGCCGAGGAAGTAGCGGCGGTAGCGGTCGTTCATCCGCTCCGTGTCCAGCAGGACGAAGAAGTCGGCGTCGTTGAAGGCGCGGTCGTGCTGCGGGGAGCCGCACATCCAGGCGCCGACCCGCAGATAGCCGCGGAGCAGCGGCGGCAGTTCGGAGTAGCCGGGCTGGGCGTCCAGGGTCTGCGTCGGAACCCACGGGTCGAGCGGGTGGACCCGCAGCTCGGGCGGGGCGGCGTGCTTGCTGGTGCCCAGCAGCCAGGCGTTCGCCGCGGCCTGCTCGCCCTCGCCGAGCGGGACCGAGGCGCAGCCCGCGAGGTAGCGGTGGCCGGACAGCAGGACGTAGCGGGCGAGACCGGCCCACATCAGGTTGATGACCGCGCCGGAGCGGTGGTCGGGGTGCACACAGGCGCGCCCCGCCTCGACCATCGAGGAGCGCACCTCCTCGGGGAGCCCCCGCAGATCGAACTCGGTGTCCGAGTAGAGCCGCTCGCTGCGCCCGGGAGGCAGCAGCCGGTAGGTGCCGACCACGGTGTCCGTCGCGGTGTCGGTGACGATCAGGTGGTCCATGACGTCGTCGAACTCGTCCACGTCACGGCCGGGGAAGGGGGTGTTCAGCACCCCTCCCCGCTCTTCGCCGAACACCTGGTAGCGCAGTCGCTGCGCGGCGTGGATCTGCTCCTCGGTATGGGCGATGGAGGTGACGTACGAGCTCGTGGAGGCCGCAGCCGGGGACGTCGTGAGCACGGACATTCCTGTTCTCCGTTCAGGGGACCGTCAGGAGCGGTGATGCCACCACTGTTGCTCCGGCTCCGAACGGCACAGTGTCCGCGTGGTGATTCGACGACTGCCAGCCGATGACGAAAACATGCCACAGGTCGGTCGGCGAGGTGTTATGGGGCGCTGTGGGGGTGCTGGCGTCCATGAGGCCCCTGGTCCCCGGGGAGCGGGAAGCCCAGTGCCCGGGCCGCGGCGGCCGGGGTGGGCTGTGACCAGTGGTCGGCGACGGCCTGTGCGGACGAGAGGGAGCGGGTTTCGGCCAGATCCAGATAGAGCACACCGTCCAGATGGTCCGTCTCGTGCTGGACGATCCGGGCGGGCCATCCGGTGAACTCCTCGTCCAGTTCACGCCCCGTCTCGTCCTGCCCGCGCAGCCGGATCCGCTCGGGGCGGCTGACCACGGCCTGCCAGCCGGGGACGCTCAGACACCCCTCGAAGAACCCGGCCCGGGCGTCGCCGACCGGTTCGTACGACGGATTCACCAGCACCCGGTACGGCTGCGGCACCCGGCCGCGCGCCTCGCGCACCTCGGCCGCCACCTCGGCCGGGTCCTCGATCACGGCGAGCCGCAGCGGCACGCCGATCTGCGGAGCGGCCAGCCCCACGCCCGGCGCGTTGTGCATCGTCTCGCGCATCGCCGTCAGCAGCCGGTCCAGCTGGCCGCCGGACAGCTGGCCGTCGTAGGGGAGCGCGGCCTGCCGCAGGACGGGGAGACCGGCGGAGACGATGGGGAGTGGGCGGCAGCCGTCGAGCAACTCTTCGACCAGCTCGGACAGGGAGGTGGTGGGCATGGGGACAGCCTGGCAAGGAGGCCGGGCCGGGGCAATCCGTCCGGCGTGCGGCAGTGCGCGGAACGGGAACTTCCGCTTGATGCTCACGATCGGACAATGAGTGAACGCGGCGCGGGCGCGCTCCGTACCCGCCCCTGAGCCGCCGGGGAATCCCACGCCTCCGCGGCTCGTCCGGGTCCTCCCGAGACTCGGTTCGCTGCCGCTCCGCGGTGTCTCTCCCCGGTTGTACGCGGCGGAGCGGCAGCCCCAGGTCGGCCCCCGGTCAGCTCCCGGCCGGAGGCGGACCACCGGCGGCCGCGGAGTCCCGGACCCCGTGGCCGCCGGTGCGCCGCCCCCGGACCGTCACTCCGGTTCGCGGGAGGCGAGCAGCGGGCCCAGGACCCGGGTGCCGGGGCCGGTGCGGCCGCCGGGGCCCGGCAGCTGGGTGGTGTTGTCGACGGTCAGCGGATCGCCGCAGTGCGCGCACGCGGTGACGGGCGTGGTGTCCCGGCCGCAGGTCAGATGGCGGACGCGGGCCGGTACCCCGTCCGTACCCGCGCACCAGCGGTCGCCCCAGGCCATCAGCGCCAGCAGCACCGGGTACAGCTCCTCGCCCTTCCCGGTCGCGCGGTAGTGCTCGCGCGGCGGCCGCTCCTGATAGCGCTCCTTGACCAGAACGCCCTCCTCGACGAGCCGGGACAGCCGGGCCGCCAGCACCTTGCGGGAGATGCCGAGGTCATGGGCGAGGTCGTCGAACCGGCTGACCCCGGACAGCACGTCCCGCATGATCAGCGCGGTCCACGCGTCGCCGAACAGATCGGTGGCGCGGGCGATCGAGCAGGCCACATCGGCGAGCGGAGTACGGGTCATGCCCCGACCCTACCCGCGTTCCCTCGGGGAACCCGGAGTGTTAAGTTTCCTCAGGGAACTCACCATCGCCCGCGCCTGCGACGGAGGAAGACCATGGCAGCCACCCCGCGCACCCCGCGCATCGAGCTGGACGCACCCTCGCCCGAGGCCGTCGACGGCCGCCAGATCAGGGCCGTCGCCTTCCAGAAGTGCCGCATGGACTACGTCCGCACCACCCTCACCGCCCTCGGCCGCACCCCGGCGGGGCGCCGGGCCCTGGCGGTCGGCAGCGGCCGGGGGCTGCTGGCGAGCGGTCTGGCCGGGCTCGGCTTCGGCGTCACCGCCGTCGACCCGTCCGCCACCGCCACCCGCATCGCCCGCGAGACCCACCCGCACGGCCACCCCGCCGTCGACTACCGGACCGCGCCCGCCGGGGAACTGGGCCTTAACGACGCCTCGTTCGACCTCGCCTACTACGCCGACACCTTCGAGATCACCCCCGATCTCGACCGGGTGCTCGCGGAGGCCGCCCGCCTGCTGCGCCCCGGCGGCGTCCTCGTCTACGACACGGTCAACCGCACCCCGCTGTCCCGGCTCGTCTACCTCGGCGCCTTCCAGCGCCTCCCGCTCACCCGGATCATGCCCCCGGGCCGCTACACCGCCGCCCGGCTGCGCACCCCCGCCGAGCTGACCGCCGCGCTCGACCGGCACGGCCTGCGCAACGACGACATCTGCGACTTCCGCCCCCGCGACCCGCGCGGCCTCATCACGGCCACCGTCGCCCGCCGCCGAGGCCGCATCACCGACGAGCGGATCCCGCCGCTGGCCGGGTTCGTCCTGGCCCCGGACGCCCGGCCACGGGTGACCTACCTCGGATACGCCGTCAAGCGCTGAACGCGGCAGCCCGCGCGTTCCGGCGCACACTGGCACTGTGACGGGTAAACGCAGCGCCGGGATCCTGCTGTACCGCGGGACGGGCCCGGACACCGAGGTTCTGCTGGGCCATATGGGCGGGCCGTTCTGGGCCGCCCGGGACGAGCACGCGTGGTCCGTACCCAAGGGCGAGTACGAGGGGGACGAGCTGCCCGAGACCGCCGCGCGGCGCGAGTTCCAGGAGGAACTGGGGCTGCCGCCGCCCCCGGGCGACCTCCGCCCGCTGGGCACCGTACGGCAGACCGGCGGCAAGCTGGTCACGGTATGGGCCCTGGCGGGCGACCTCGACCCGGAACGGATCACCCCCGGCACGTTCGCCATGGAGTGGCCGCGCGGATCCGGCCGCACCCGGGAGTTCCCGGAGCTGGACCGGGTCGCCTGGCTGGACCTCGACCGGGCCCGTACGAAGATCGTCGCGAAGCAGCAGCTCTTCCTCGACCGGCTCGGCGAACTGCTCGGCGGGGCGCCCGGGCCACGCTGACGGGAAACACGGTGGTGGGCATGGAGAACGTACGAGGTTCCGAGTACCTGCCCCGGCTGCGCCTGGACGAGCTGCTGGAGGAGCTGCAGGTGCGCATCGACGCCGTGCGCGGCACCCAGGACCGGCTGCACAACCTGCTCGAAGCGGTCCTCTCGGTCGGCCGCGAGCTGGATCTGCGCCAGGTGCTGCGGCGGATCGTCGAGGCCGCGGTGGTGCTGGTGGACGCCGAGTACGGGGCCCTGGGCGTCGTCGGCGACGACCAGCGGCTGGCCGAGTTCCTGCCGGTGGGCGTCAGCCAGGAGCAGCGCGAGGCGATCGGCTCGCTCCCGGCCGGGCACGGCATCCTCGGCGAGCTGATCCGCCACCCCGAGCCGCTGCGGCTGGCCGAGCTGTCCGAGCACCCCGCCTCGTACGGATTCCCGCCCGGCCATCCGCCGATGCACTCCTTCCTGGGCGTGCCCATCCGGGTGCGGGACGAGGTGTTCGGGAACCTCTACCTCACCGAGAAGCGCGGGGGTAAGGAGTTCGACGGCGAGGACGAGACGGTGCTGTCCACCCTCGCCGTGGCCGCCGGGGTCGCCATCGAGAACGCCCGGCTGTACGACGAGGCCCGGCACCGCCAGCACTGGCTGGAGGCGAACGCCGAGGTCACCAACAACCTGCTGTCCGGCATGGACGAGACCGGGGTGCTGGAGCTGATCGTCGACCACGCCCGCCGCATCCTCTCCGCCGACCTGGGCGTGCTGATGCTGCCCGTCACCGGCTCTGACTCCCTCCAGGTCGCGCTGGCGTCCGGCACCGACGCCGAGGCGCACCGAGGTCTGGTGCTGCCCCGCGAGGGCACGTTCGCCGGAGCCGCCTTCACCGCCTCCGAGCCGGTCACCAGCACCGACGTCGCGAACGACCCCCGGATCACGGTCGGCCCCCGGCGCTGGAACGGCCTCGGCCCGGCCGTCGCGGTCCCCATGCGCACCAGCGACGGGGTCGGCGGCGTCCTCTCCCTGGCCCGTACGGAGGGCAGCCCCGCCTTCACCCAGATCGAGACGGACACCCTGCTCGGCTTCGCGGGCCAGGCGGCGATCGCCATGAAGCTGGCCGAGCGGCGGCGCGACGCCGAACAGCTCGCCCTGCTGGAGGACCGCGACCGCATCGCCCGCGATCTGCACGACCTGGCCATCCAGCGGCTGTTCGCGGCCGGGATGACGCTCCAGTCCACTCTGCGCTTCGTCCAGCACCCGGAGGGCTCCGAACGGCTGCTGCGGGTGGTGGACGACCTCGACGACACCATCAAGATCATCCGCTCCACGATCTTCGGGCTGCGCTCCCACGAGGCGGGTCCGGCGGTGCAGGGGCTGCGCGTCCGTACCGCCAAGACCATCGAGGAGGCGGTGCCCGCGCTCGGCTTCACCCCGGCGCTGCGCACCGAGGGCCTGGTCGACACCGATGTGCCGCGGCCGGTCGCGGACGACATGGTCGCGGTGCTCGCCGAAGCGCTGTCCAACGTGGCCCGGCACGCCCGGGCGCACACCGCCGAGGTGACGCTGATCGTACGGGGCGCACGGCTCGCCCTGACCGTGACGGACGACGGCGTCGGCATCCCGGACGGCGGCCGCCGCAGCGGTCTGCGCAACCTCGCGGAGCGCGCCGAGAAGCTGGGCGGGCGGCTGGACCTCAGCGCACCCCGGGACGGTGGCACCCGGCTGGTGTGGGACGTGCCCCTTCCGGACCGCTGACGCCCACGTCCGCAGCGCTGGTTTCCGGAGCGCTGACGCCTCCCAGCCGGATCAGCATCTGGACATGGCCGGGCGCGCGCCGCCCGTCGCTCAGCGCCCAGCGCAGATCGGACCACTCCAGCGCCTGGTGCAGCAGCGAGGCCCGGATGCCGTGCGCCGTCGCCAGCAGCAGGACGTGCTCCAGCGCCTGACCGGCCCGCAGCCAGTCGGCGCGCCGGTCGTGGGCCGTGGTGAGCACGGCGATCGTCGGCCTGCTCTCGACGAGCGCGGTCACCGGCAGGCCCTTGGAAATGCCGTACGGACCGCTGTCGCGCCCCCGGCAGCCGTCCGCCCCCGGCCCGTGGTGGTCATCGGCGCTGCGCCGCTCGGCCTCCGCGGTCAGCTCCAGCAGCCGCGCGGTCTCCTCGGGGCCCGCCGGATAGAGCGACGCCCCGTCCAGGCGCGCGGCCTCGGTGAACGCGCCCAGCTCCCGTGGCGGCAGCCTGCGCCCCGGGAACGGGAACCGGCCGCCGGGCCGCCGCCAGATCATGTCGTACAGGGTGGTGGGGTGGGCGCCGTCGGGGTGCGGGGCGGGGACGCCGTGCGGGGCCATGGTCAGCCGTACGGTGGCCAGCAGGTCCGGCTGGGAGCGGTGCGGCAGCAGCCGTACCACCGGCTCCCAGCCGAAGTGGGCCACGGCCACGCGCAGATTGCACACCGCGGCCCCGGCGGAGACGCACAGCGCCCGCCCCATGGGGTCGGCCTGCCGCAGCCCGCGCTCCGGGGCGGCCCGGACCTCCAGGGCGACGGTGTCCGGGTTCAGCCGGTACCGCCACGGCTGGGCGTGGAGCATCGACGGAGCGGCGACGGCGGCGGAGATCAGCTTCTCCAGCGTCGCCGCGTCCAGTACTGCGGGCTGCATGGTCTTCTCCTCGCCGGGGGCGGGCCGATGGTCGGAGCGGGGACGGGCAGGGTCAGCGGGGCGGGGCAGGACGGGCGTCGGGAGCCTGCGCCGGGGGCGGGGACGGGGGCGTGTGGCTGGCCAGGACGGCGGCCTGGATACGGCGTTCGACGCCGAGCTTGGCCAGCAGCCGTGAGATGTGGTTCTTGACCGTCTTCTCGGACAGGAAGAGCCGCTTGCCGATCTGCCGGTTGGTCAGTCCCTCGCCGATCAGCGCCAGGATCTCCCCCTCGCGCGGCGACAGCCCGGCCAGCGCCTCGTCCCGGGGCTCCTGCGGGGCGGTGTCGCCGCGCAGGCTCCTCATCAGCCGGGCCGTGGTGGCCGGGTCCAGCATCGACTGGCCGGACGCGACGGTCCGTACGGCGGAAACCAGGTCGGACCCCTTGATCTGCTTGAGCACATAGCCCGCGGCCCCGGCCATGATCGCGTCCAGCAGCGCATCGTCGTCGTCGAACGAGGTGAGCATCAGACAGGCCAGCCCCGGCATGCGGGAGCGCAGTTCCCGGCAGACCGTGATGCCGTCCCCGTCCGGCAGCCGGACGTCCAGGATGGCCACGTCGGGCCGCAGCGCGGGGCCCCGGGCCAGCGCGTGGTCCACCGTGCCCGCGTCGCCGACGACCTCGATGTCCGGCTCGGCGTCCAGCAGATCGTGCAGCCCGCGCCGTACCACCTCGTGGTCGTCGAGCAGGAACACCCTGATGGGCGCCGGTGGTGTCGCCCGTGTCCCGGCCCAGGTCTCGGTCATGGCGCCCTCGCCGTCGTTCCGCTACGTACGTACGTACGTCCGTCCGGCCCCCGGTAGTCGAGCGTGGCGCATCCGCCCCGCGCCGCACCAGGGCCGAACGGGCCCCCGCACGGCCGCGACGGGACCGAAAGGCCCCCGGTGGAGAGGGCTGCACGGCCCTCGTCTCACCTCCGTACGCGTGCCACGGTCTGAATCATGGGCACGAACGTGCGGGGGCGGTGGTTGTGGCGATGGCGGCGCAATCCCCTCAAACGCCGCTCGGACGTGGTGGAAGCCTGGGTGGTCCTGGTGACCGGCCTGGTGATGGTGGTCGGCGGCCCGGCGGCGGGCGTCGCGACCGGCGACGCCGTCGCGGACGGCCTGCGGCAGGAGCGCGCGGACCGGCACCGGGTGCCCGCGGTGCTGCTGGAGAACGCGCCCGCCGCGCTGCCCGCCGCCGACGGCACGGACACCGCGCGGGTGCGCGCCGAGGTGCGGTGGACCGGGCCCGACGGCGTCGTGCACACCGGCACGGCGCGGGTCGACGAGGGCAGGCGCGCCGGTACGGCCACCACGGTCTGGACCGATGACCGCGGCCGTCTCGTCACCGACCCGCCCACGGAGCGGCAGGCCGCGACCCGGGCCACGCTGGCCGGGGCATCGGCGTCGGCGGGGGTGTGCCTGGTGTCGCTGGTGGGCCGTGGGGTGGTGCGGTGGCGGCTGGACCGGGGCCGGGAGCGTGAGTGGGAGCGGGCGTGGGCCGAGGTCGGACCCCGCTGGACGCGCCGCCTGAGGTAGCCGCGTCATCCGTCACCCTGCATGTGTTCTCAGGCTGCGTGTGTTCTCAGGCTGCATGTGTTCTCAGGCCGGTGGCCCCGCCGTCAGATGCGTCGTGGTCAGCTGGTTGTCGAAGTCCACGACGCCCTCGACCGCCCGGATCAGCCGGGCCGCGGCCGGGATCAGCACGGCGTCCCGGACATGTCCGGTGAGGGTGACCACGCCCTCGCTCACCCGTACCTCGACCGCCTGACCCGGCGCCGGGAAGAGATGCGCCACCACCTCGCGGCGCACCTCGTCCTCGATCTCCTCGTCCGGCCGCAGGAACACCTTCAGCAGATCGGCGCGGCTGACGATGCCCTCCAGCCGTCCCTCGCCGTCGACCACCGGAAGCCGCTTGACCCGCCGATGGGTCATGATCCGGGCCGCCTCGGCGAGCGTCGCGTTCGCGTGCACGGTGATGGCCGGGCTCGTCATCAGCTCACCGGCGCTCACCGCGCCCGCCTTGGCGATGCCCGGGAGGTCGCGCAGCTGGGACAGGCGCGCCGGATCGCTGTCCCGGAACTCCTCCTTGGGCAGCAGATCTGCCTCGGACACCACCCCGATGACCCGTCCCTCGCCCGCCAGCACCGGCAGGGCGCTCACCTTCCACTGCTCCAGCGTCCTGACGATCTCCTTGAACGGCGCCTCGCGGCCGACGGCGACGACGGTATGGGTCATCACATCGCTCACGATGCGCGCGGTCCGGGACACGGAATCCTCCTGCTCTCAGCGCTCTGTCACCCCGGGCCGCCCAGCACCCGGATCCGGCGGCCGGTGACGCGCTCGGGCTCGATGCGCAGCCACAGGTCGCGGCCGCCGCCGGGCCAGGGCGGGGTGTACGCCGCGTCGTCCAGCCGACGTACCGCCGCCGGGTCGGTGACCCGCCGGGCGCGGCCCACCACGAGCACGCTCCAGCCCTCGCTGAGCGCCTCGTCGATGTGGTCCACCTCGAAGGCCACCTCGGCGCCCGCCGCGGCCGCCGGTGTGGCGTCGGGCGCGGTCCGGAACACCACGGCGTCGTCCACGACGCTGTAGTTGACGGGCACGATGGCAGGGCCCGGCGCGGTGGAGACCGAGACCCGGCCCACGCCGTGCGTGGCGAGCAGGTCCCGGCATTCCCGTGGGCTCAGCTCCAGCAGATCGGCGTCGTGCCCGGCGCGGCCGAGGCCGGGCGGGGACATGGCGGTGCCGCCGTGCAGTTCGGCCGCGCTGGTCTCCAGGGCCGCGGCGAGCCGGAGCAGGACTCCGGCGCCCGGATCGGCGGGGTACTCCTCCACGTAGCGCACATAGCCCGGCGAGGTGCCCGCCCGCGCGGCCAGGGCCGCCCGGGAAAGGCCGAGCTGTTCGCGTCGCAGCGCCACCCGGCGGCCGAGGTCGCCGCCGCCTCCGGCGCCGATCGGCCGGGTGTCCGCGTGAGCCGTCCTCGATGCTTCGGCCATCGCCGTTCACTTCCCTCGGGTGACCAGGGGTGGATGGTGTCCGCCGATCGCCACCTTGAGCGCGCCGGTGTCGGCGGACCCGGCGAACACGTCGTACGCCTCCTCCATCTGGTCGAGTTCGAACAGGTGGGTGATGAGCGAGGACGCGGGCAGTCGGCCCGCGGCCAGCATCGACAGCAGCGTGGGCGTGGAGTACGTGTCGACCAGCCCGGTCGTGATCGTGATGTTCTTCTTCCACAGCTCTTCGAGGTGCAGCGTCGCGGGCCGGGCGTGTACGCCGACGTTGGCGATCCGTCCGCCCGGACGCACCATGCGGGTGCAGATCTCGAAGCTCCGCGGCGTCCCCACCGCCTCGATCACCACATCGGCGCCCAGCCCCTCGGTGAGGTCGTCGATCAGCCGCTCGGGCTCCTCGGCGGCGTCCGCCACCGCGTCGGCCCCGACCTGCTTGGCCGCGTCGAGCCGGGACGGGGCGAGGTCGACGGCGATGATCCGGCCGGGGGAGAAGTACTCGGCGGTGGCGATCGCGGCGAGCCCCACCGGGCCCGCGCCGACCACCGCCACCGTGTCGCCCGGCGCGACCCGGCCGTTGAGCACGCCCACCTCGTAGGCGGTGGGGAACACGTCCGCCAGCAGCACCGCGTACTGGGCGTCCGCCGCGGCGGGCAGCGGATGCGTGGACAGATCGGCGAACGGCACCCGGACGTACTCGGCCTGCGTGCCGTGTATCGAACGCCCCAGGACCCAGCCCCCGCCACCACGGCACTGCCCGTACGCGCGCTCCCGGCAGAACCGGCAGTGGCCGCAGGCCGAGATGCACGACACCAGCACCCGGTCCCCGGGGCGTACGCTCCGCACCTCGCGGCCGGTCTCGACCACCTCGCCGACGGCCTCGTGGCCGAGGACCGTACCGGGCCTGACGTCGGGCACCTCGCCCTTGAGGATGTGCAGATCGGTGCCGCAGACGGTGACCGTGTCGACGCGGACGATGGCGTCGGTGGCGTCCTCGATGCCGGGGTCGGGCACGTCCTGCCAGGAGGACAGCCCTTGCCCCTGGAAGACGAGTGCTTTCATGGCCACTTCCTCTCGTGCGGGGCGTTGGCGCTGGCGTCGCGGCGCCGGGGGCCGCCCGCTTCTCGTGGGCCCGGATTGCGCGGTGCGCGGTACGCGGTGAGTGCTTGCCGGTCCGCTTCTCCGCGTCGTGTCGAATGCCCCCGGTGCCGGTTCCAGCCGACCACGAGGCCCCCACCCCCCGCCTAGGGCCAACCGGCCCCACCCCAGGTCAACCGGCCCAACCACCCCCGGCCAGGCCGCCGGGGCCCCGCCGCCCCGGCCCCTGACCGCTGGCCCCTCGGCGGGGTGGGGGTTAGCCCACCGGGACCAGGACCACCGGGCAGTGGGCGTGGTGGAGGACCGCGTGGGTCACCGGGCCCAGCTGCATGCCCAGGCGGGCCGTTCGGCGTTGCACCGCCAGGACCAGGACGTCCGCCGCTCGCGACGCCTCCACCAGGGCCTGGGCCGGGGCGGTGTGGGTCGTGTGTTCCTGCACGCGCACCTGGCCGAACTCCTCGCGCAGCGCGGCCACCACGCGGTACGTGACCTCCTGGTCCCGCTCGGCCCGCAGGGCCACGGCCTCGCGGGAGGGGAGGGCGTGGTCGCCCGCGAAGAGGCGGGGGCGGGCCCAGGCGTACAGCACGCGCAGGCGGGCGCGGCGTCGTATCGCGTCCTCGAAGCCGTACCGGGCGGCCGCCTCGTCCGCGCCGCTCTCCACGCCGACCAGCACCTTGCCGTGGCCCTCGGGCCCGTACGCGGGGGCCGGGGTGTCGCCCCGTACGACCAGCAGCGGGCGGTGGGTGTGGGCGGCCAGCCGCAGGCCGACCGAGCCCAGCAGCAGCCCGGTGAAGCCGCCCAGCCCCCGGGTGCCGATGACGATGAGCGAGGCGCGTTCGCCGATCCGCAGCAGTTCGGGCACCGCGTCCTGCGGGGTGAGGGTGGGGACGATCCGCAGGCCCGGGTCCTGCTCGGCGGCCCGCGACATGGCCAGCCGCAGCACGGTCCGGGCGACCTCGACCGGGGGCCGCTGCGGCTCGGTGTCCGCGTCGAAGGCGAGCGGATCGGTCCGCGCCCAGGGCCAGGCGTGCACGATCTCCAGCGTGGCGCCGCGCCGCCGCGCCTCGCCGACCGCCCGGTCCAGGGCGTGCCAGGCGCTGTCGGAGCCGTCCAGGCCGACCACGACCCGGCCGCCGTTGCGCGACGTCGGCCGTACGGGCTCCGTCATGACGCACCGCCCGAGGGGGCCGCCGTACGGGAGTCGTCGACGCGGTAGGTGAGGCGGTCCACGACCGCCACCACCCCGTCCACCTGCGCGGCCATCCGCACCGCGATCGGGATCTCGCTGTGCCGGTCCAGCTCCCCTTCCAGCCGTACGACACCGTCGGTGACGGTCACCCCGACGGCGTGCGGCCCGAGCCACAGGGACCGCACCAGCACCTCGTCGATGACCTCCGCGCGGATCTCGTCGTCCGGGCGGAGGAAGACGCGGAGCAGATCGCGGCGGGTGACGATGCCGATCAGCCGGTCCTCCTCGTCGACGACGGGCAGCCGCTCCACCCGGTGGCGCGCCATGGAGCGCGCGGCGTCGACGATGGTGTCCTGCGGGCGCACGGTGACGGCGGGGCGGGACATCAGCTGCCCGGCCGTCGCGGGACCGCCCATCGCGGGATCGGCCGTCGCGCGGTCGGGGTGGGCGGGATCGGAGTGGGCCAGATTGGTGCCCGTGATCACGCCCACGACCTTGTCGTCCTCGTCCACTACCGGCAGCCCGCCGATCCGGTGCCGGGCGAGCAGCGCCCCGGCCTCCTCGGACGAGGCCCCGTGGCCGATCCGGACGACGTCGTCGGTCATCACGTTGCCGATTTTGCGATGCTTCATCCCCGCCTCCTCGCGGACCAGCCTCCACCGGCCGCGCGCCCGGCCACTTGGGCTGCCCGGGGTCGGGTCAGGGCCGAACGGCCCGGGTCCGACCGTGACCCGACCGGCAAAAGGGGTACGCATCACTCAAAGCAGGTCGAGGACGAGGTGAGAGAGAGGCTCATGTCCGACGCGGCGACCACGGCCCCCACCGAGCACGAACTGCGCGCCCTGCACGCCCACTGGCGCGCCGCGAACTACCTCGCGGCCGGCCAGATCTATCTGCTGGCCAACCCCCTGCTGGCCGAGCCCCTGCGCCCCGAGCACATCAAGCCGCGGCTGCTCGGCCACTGGGGCACCTCACCCGGGCTGAACCTCGTCCACACCCACCTCGGCCGGGTCATCAAGGCCCGTGACCTGGACGCGATCTGCGTCTGGGGCCCGGGCCACGGCGGGCCCGCGGTGCTCGCCGGGTCCTGGCTGGACGGCAGCTACGCCGACGTCTACCCGGATGTGAGCCGGGACGCGGCGGGCATGGCCCGGCTCTTCCGGCAGTTCTCCTTCCCCGGCGGGGTGCCCAGCCATGTCGCCCCGGAGACCCCCGGCTCGATCCACGAGGGCGGTGAGCTGGGCTACTCCCTGGCGCACGCGTACGGCGCGGCGCTCGACAACCCCGGTCTGCTGGCCGTCTGCGTCATCGGCGACGGGGAGGCCGAGACCGGGCCGCTGGCCGCCTCCTGGCACGCCAACAAGTTCCTCGACCCGGTGCACGACGGCGCCGTGCTGCCGATCCTCCACCTCAACGGCTACAAGATCGCCAACCCGGCGGTGCTGGCCCGGCTCCCCGGCCCCGAGCTGGACGATCTGCTGCGCGGATACGGCCACGAGCCGATCCACGTCGCCGCGCGCCCCGGGGACGATCCGCTGCGGACGCACCGGGCGCTGGCCCACGCCATGGACCAGGCCCTCGACCGGATCGCCCTCCTCCAGCGCACCGCCCGCGAGGAGGACGCCGTCGAGCGCCCGCGCTGGCCGGTGATCGTGCTCCGTACGCCCAAGGGCTGGACCGGACCGGCCGAGGTCGACGGCGTGCCCGTCGAGGACACCTGGCGCGCCCACCAGGTGCCGCTGCCCGCCGTCCGGGAGAACCCGGAGCATCTGCGGCAGCTGGAGCGGTGGCTGCGCTCGTACCGCCCCGAGGAGCTGTTCGACGGCCAGGGGCGCCCGCGCCCCGACGTCCTCGCCACCGTCCCCGAGGGCGACCGGCGGCTCGGCGCCAATCCGCACGCCAACGGCGGACTGCTGCTGCGCGATCTGCCCATGCCCGACCTCGCCCGGTACGCGGTGCCCGTCGACAAGCCCGGCGTCACCCTGCACGAGCCGACCCGGGTCCTCGGCGGGCTGCTGGAGCAGATCATGGAGGACACCGCCGACCGCCGCGACTTCCGCCTCGTCGGCCCGGACGAGACGTCCTCCAACCGGCTCGACGCCGTCTACCGGGCCACCGGCAATGCGTGGCAGGAGGATGTCTTCCCCACCGACGAGCATCTGAACCGGCACGGCCGGGTCATGGAGGTCCTCTCAGAACACCTCTGCCAGGGCTGGCTGGAGGGCTATCTGCTCACCGGACGGCACGGCCTGTTCTCCTGCTACGAGGCGTTCGTGCACATCGTCGACTCCATGGTCAACCAGCACATCAAGTGGCTGAAGGTGGCCCGCGACCTGCCCTGGCGGCGCCCCATCGCCTCCCTCAACTACCTGCTGACCTCCCATGTGTGGCGGCAGGACCACAACGGCTTCTCGCACCAGGACCCCGGCTTCGTGGACCATGTGCTCAACAAGAGCCCCCAGGCCGTACGGGTGTATCTGCCGCCGGACGCGAACACCCTGCTGTGCGTGGCCGACCACGTCCTGCGCAGCCGCGACTACGTCAACGTCGTCGTCGCGGGCAAACAGCCCTGCTTCGACTGGCTCGACCTCGACCAGGCCCGGGTCCACTGCGCTCGCGGCGCCGGAAGCTGGGACTGGGCGGGTACGGAGAGCGGCGCGGGCGAGCCCGATGTGGTGCTGGCCGCCGCGGGCGACGTGCCCACCCAGGAGGTGCTGGCGGCCGCCGGGATCCTCCGCCGCCATCTGCCCGATGTGGCCGTGCGCGTGGTCAACGTCGTCGACATGACCCGGCTGCTGCCACGGGACGCGCATCCGCACGGGATGCCGGACGCCGAGTTCGACGCCCTGTTCACCCGCGACCGGCCGGTCATCTTCGCCTACCACGGCTACCCGTGGCTGGTGCACCGGCTGGCCTACCGGCGCGCCGTCCACCCGCGTCTGCATGTGCGCGGCTACCAGGAGTCGGGCACCACCACCACACCGTTCGACATGGTGGTCCGCAACAACCTGGACCGCTACCGCCTGGTCATGGACGTCATCGACCGCACCCCGGGCCTCGCGGTGCGCGCCGTGTCCGTACGCCAGCGGATGCAGGACGCCCGCGCCCGCCACCACCAGTGGATCCGCGACCACGGCACCGATATGCCCGAGGTCGCGGAGTGGTCCTGGACCGGCTAGCGGGCGGTTCACCGGTTACCGGGTGGCGCGCCAGGAGTCCGCCGGGAAGTATCCGTTCAGGAAGGCGTTGCGGAACTTCCCCGCGGGGTCGTGGTCGGCCAGCAGCCGTCCGAAGTCGGCGGCCCGCTCGTACGAGGCGACGATCCGCTCCGGCGAGGCCGCCGTGAGCTTGCCCCAGTGCGGCCGCGCCCCCAGCGGCAGCAGCAGTTCCTCCATCGCGGCCACCACCTCGATGACCGCGGCGTGGTCCGGCACCCAGGTGAAGTGGAGGGCCACACAGTCGCGGCCGTACGCGGGGCTCAGCCACAGCTCGTCCGCCGCCACCGTGCGCACCTCGGAGACCTGGACCACGGGCGCGATGCGGTCCCCGAGGCCGCGCAGCGCCGCGAAGGCCTCGGTGGCGGCGGTGCGCGGCAGGATCAGCTCCGACTGCAGCTCGTCGCCGTTGCTCGGGGTGAAGTCCGGCCGGAAGTGCGGCAGCCGCTCATGCCACGGCCCGGGCGAGCCCAGCTGTTCGGTGCAGTGCAGCGGTGGCATCGCGGGCACCGGGTGGTGGTGGCGGTCGGCCGGGTGGCCGCCCAGCCACGGCTGGCCCGGCTCCGGCGGGCCCGGCAGATCCGTACGGCACTTCAGCCACACCACGCCCTCGTCCGCGTGCCAGTCGGTGAAGACACTGACGCTGTACGCGGCGGCGAAGATCTCGTCGAAGCTGTCGCCCAGCCGGTCCAGCGGCAGCCCGGTCCACACCCACTGCGCCACCTCGTACGCGGGCTCGATGTCCAGCGTCATCGAGGTGACGACACCGAGGCCGCCGAGCCCGACCACCGCGCCGGAGAGCCGGTCGGTTCCGGTGTCCCGGCGCAGCTCGGACACATCGCCCTCGGGGCCCACGATCTCCAGGCCCGCCACCGACGCGGCCAGACAGCGCTGTACGTTGCCGGAGCCATGGGTGGCGGTGGCGCAGGCGCCCGCGACCGTGATGTGCGGCAGCGAGGCGAGGTTCGCCAGGGCGTAGCCCGCCAGGTGCAGTTCCTCGGCCACCTGGGCGTAGCGCATGCCCGCGGCGATGGTGGCCGTCGCGCCGCCGGGGTCGATCTCGACCCGTTGTGGCATCCGTTCCAGGGACACCAGATCGCCGTCGGTGTCGGCGATGCGGTTGAAGGAGTGGCCGGTGCCCAGCACCCGGACCTGGTCGGCGGAGCCGACGATCCGCCGCAGTTCGGCGAGCGAGTCCGGGCGGTGCAGGCGGGCCGCGCCGAAGGTGATGTTCCGTGCCCAGTTGGTGGTGGCTCCGGTGGTCAGCATCCGCGCTCCTGCTTCTCGCTGGGGGCCGGGCCCGCTCCGGGCCTGGGGGGACGTGGCAAGGACCTTGGTACAGGCCCGCCCCCTGATCCGTACAGACCGCCGTGTGCACCGCCCGATGTGACCCGTACGGAGCAGCAGGACGGGCCACCGGACCGGGGCCGCGCACACGATGGTGCGAACGCGATCGGTACCGCCGCTCGCACACCGCTGGAGAGGGGCGGCCATGGCGGAGGAGAAGAACGCGGGGGAGAAGAACACCGGCACCCGTGGCGGCATGCTCGGCGAACTCTGCGCCGAGTTCGCCGGAACCATGATTCTGATCCTCTTCGGCTGTGGTGTGGTGGCCCAGGTGGTGGCGGGCGGGGCGCTCACCAAGCCGGTCGGCGCGCTCGGCGACCACGACTCCATCGCCTGGGCCTGGGGGCTCGGCGTCACCCTCGGCGTGTACGTGGCGGCGCGGCTCAGCGGCGCCCACATCAACCCGGCGGTCACGGTCTCGCTGGCGGCGTTCAAGGGCTTCCCGTGGCGCAAGGTGGGCCCGTACGTGGTGGCGCAGACGCTCGGCGCGTTCGTCGCGGCGCTGCTGGTGCGCTGGAACTACACCGAGGTGCTGGGCCACGCCGACCCCGGACACACCTTCAAGACCCAGTTCGTGTTCTCCACCCTCCCCGGCAACGGGTCGCTGCCGGTCAGCGAGTGGGGCGCGCTGCGCGACCAGATCATCGGCACCGCGATCCTGGTGCTGCTGATCTTCGCCGTCACCGATCTGCTGAACCAGCCCCCGAAGGCCAACCTGGCGCCGTTCATCATCGGCCTGATCGTGGTCGCGATCGGCATGGCGTGGGGCGCCGACGCGGGATACGCCATCAACCCGGCCCGTGACTTCGGCCCCCGGCTCGCCAGCTTCCTCACCGGCTACCACAGCGCCTGGCGGGACCAGTACGGAAACCTCTACTTCTGGGTGCCCATCGTCGGCCCGCTGATCGGCGGCCTGGTCGGCGCCGCCCTCTACAAGTTCCTGATCAGCCGGTTCCTCCCGGCGGCCGGACCGCAGGAGGTGGGCCGCACCCCGGCCCCCGAGGGTCCCGAGAGCTGAAGGAGTGGGCATGCCGGACTTCGTCGGTGCCGTGGACCAGGGGACCACCAGCAGCCGCTTCATGATCTTCAACCACGACAGCGGCGAGGTGGCGAGGTACCAGCTCGAACACCACCAGCTGCTGCCCCGTGCGGGCTGGGTCGAGCACGATCCGGTGGAGATCTGGGAGCGCACCAACTCCGTCATGCAGAACGCGCTGCGCTCCGGTGGCCTCTCACCCGCCGACCTGGCCGCGATCGGCATCACCAACCAGCGCGAGACGACCGTCATCTGGGACCCGCGCAACGGGCAGCCGTACTACAACGCCATCGTGTGGCAGGACACCCGCACCGACACCATCGCCTCCGCCCTCGAACGCGACGGCCACGGCGAGACCATCCGCCGCAAGGCGGGCCTGCCGCCCGCCACCTACTTCTCCGGCGGCAAGATCAAGTGGATTCTGGAGAACGTCGACGGGGTCCGGGAGGCCGCCGAAGCGGGCCACGCCCTGTTCGGGAACACCGACGCCTGGGTGCTGTGGAACCTCACCGGCGGGCCCTCCGGCGGCATCCACGCCACCGACGTCACCAACGCCAGCCGCACCATGCTGATGAACCTGGAGACCCTCGACTGGGACGACGAGCTGCTGGACATCTTCGGCATCCCGCGCGCCATGCTCCCCGTCATCAACCCCTCCTCCCACCCCGAGGCCTACGGCCAGGCCCGCACCTCCCGCCCGCTGCGTAACCCCACCCCCATCACCGGTGTCCTCGGGGACCAGCAGGCGGCCACCGTCGGGCAGGTGTGCTTCGCCCCCGGCGAGGCCAAGAACACCTACGGCACCGGAAACTTCCTGCTCCTGAACACCGGCTCCGAGCTGGTCCGCTCCACCAGCGGGCTGCTCACCACCGTGGCGTACCAGTTCGGCGACAGCCCCGCCGTGTACGCCCTGGAGGGCTCGATGGCCGTCACCGGCTCGGCCGTCCAGTGGCTGCGGGACCAGATGAAGGTCATCGACGACGCCCCGGGCAGCGAACGGCTCGCCCGCACCGTCGAGGACAACGGCGGGGTGTACTTCGTCCCCGCCTTCTCCGGCCTCTTCGCCCCGTACTGGCGCTCCGACGCCCGTGGCGCCATCGTCGGGCTCACCCGCTACAACACCAACGGCCATCTGGCGCGCGCCACCCTGGAGGCCATCTGCTACCAGAGCCGGGACGTCGTGGAGGCCATGGAGCGCGACTCCGGTATCCACCTCGACGTCCTCCGCGTGGACGGCGGTGTCACCGACAACGAGCTGTGCATGCAGATCCAGGCCGATGTCCTCGGCGTCCCGGTCAGCCGCCCCGCCATCGCCGAGACCACCGCCCTGGGCGCCGCCTACGCCGCGGGCCTGGCCACCGGCTTCTGGCGGGACACCGATGAGCTGCGCTCGCACTGGAGCGAATCGCGGCGCTGGGAGCCGCAGTGGAGCGAGGACCAGCGCGCGGAGGGCTACGCGGGCTGGAAGAAGGCCGTGGAGCGCACCCTGAACTGGGTCCCGGTCGACTGACGCCGGACTCCGGACCCCGGTGGATTCACCCCACCCCGCCCCTTCCCGAAACTGGGGGACACCCCCAGCCCCCCGGGCCCGCCGCGGGGTGTCGGGGCCCGGCTGCGGGCGGGTCCGGCCCTGGGCCGGGTCCGCCGTTCGACAAGCGGGTCGAGGGCTACACCAAGGTGGTCCTGCACCCGGCGCTGGCGGCCCGAGTCCGCCGCGTCAGGCATCCCGGGTGCGGTCGCGGGCCCGGGAAGTCCCGCGTCGGACCCCCGCATCCCCTGATGGCCGAATGGGTGAAATGCACCATAATTGGAAAATGAGCCCATATGGGCGTATCGCTTCCATGGTGAGAGGAGGAGCGATCATGAAGGGCAGCCAGGCGGCACTCGCCTTCACCGGCGGCTATCTCTTCGGGCGCGGCCACAAGGTGGGCTTGGCGCTCACCCTCGCCGGGATGGCGGCGGGCCGACGCCTCGCGTCCGGACACCTCCCGGGCGGTATGCAGGAGCTGGCGTCCTCCGAGATCGGGCGGCTGCGCGGCCAGCTGGTGTCCGCTGGGCGGTCGGCCGCGCTGTCGGCGGCCAGCCACCGCATGGACGCGCTGAGCGACCGGCTGGAGCAGCGCGCCACGTCACTGCGCCCGAACGGCCACGGTCCTGACGGGCACAAGGCCGACGACGAGCAGGAGCACGACGAGCGGCGCGGGGGCGGCGGCCGGTCGCGCGGTGAGACATCGCGAGGCGGTTCGTCCCGTGGTGAGTCCTCGCGAGGAGACCGTACGCGCCCCTCGGGCGACCGTCCGGACCGGCCCCGGAAGCGGACCGCGTCCGGGGGAGGCCGCGGCGGCGAGACCAGAAGCAGCAGGGGAGACAAGGGCGACAAGGGTGATCGGTGATGGCTGAGGGACCGGACGACGGGCGCACGGGCGCCCTCGGCACGCTCGCCAAGGAGCTGCCCACCGAGCGGCTGATGAAGGAAGCGCAGAACCTGGTCACCGCACTCGGCGAGAAGGCGCTGACCACGGTGACCCATCTCGGCGACGGAGGCCCAGGACTCCCGGTGAAGCCACTGGTCAAGGCCGGACTGCACCAGCTCAAGGAACAGACCGTGGACAAGGCCAAGGAAGCCATCCCGGGCCTCGGCGGGGGCGAGAACGGCGGCAAGGACGGCGACAAGGACAAGAAGCTCAAGGTCACCAACATCGTCGAGGAGATCGATGTCGGCGCCCCGATCGACCTCACCTACGACCTGTGGACCCAGTTCGAGGACTTCCCCACCTTCATGAAGAAGGTCGAGGACGTCCAGCAGGAGTCCGAGACCGAGATGGAGTGGAAGGCCCAGGTCTTCTGGTCGCACCGCAAGTGGCGTGCCGAGATCGTCGAGCAGGTGCCCGAGAAGCGGATCGTCTGGACGTCGCGCGCCGAGAAGGGGCACGTCAACGGCGCGATCACCTTCCATGAGCTGGCTCCCGAGCTGACCCGGATCATGGTCGTCCTCCAGTACTACCCCCAGGGCTTCTTCGAACGGACCGGGAACATCTGGCGCGCCCAGGGCCGTCGGGTGCGCCTGGAGCTGAAGCACTTCCGCCGCCATCTGATGGCCGAGGTGCTGCTGCACCCCGACGAGATCGAGGGCTGGCGCGGGGAGATCCGCGAGGGCGAGGTCGTGGAAGGCGAAGCGGCCGAAGAGGAAGAGCCCGAAGAGGGACCCGAGGACGAATACGGCGACGAGGACGCCTACGAGGGGGAGTACGAGGAGGACGAGGAGCGGGCGCAGCCTTCGCGGCGCTGACGGGCCCCGTCCCCGGAACAGGTGAGCGTGGTGACCGTAGCAAGCCAGCAGAGCCAGTATCTCGACCGGGCCAGTTCGAGCGCCCTGGTCGACGTGGTCGACCTGATCCTGGACAAGGGACTGGTCATCGACGTGTACGTCCGGGTGTCCCTGGTGGGCATCGAGATCCTGACCATCGACGCCCGCATCGTCGTCGCCAGCGTCGACACCTATCTGCGGTTCGCCGAGGCGACGAACCGTCTCGACCTCGCCCGCAGCGGCACCGAGACCAAGGGGCTGCCCGGCCTCATGGACGAGATCCAGGAGGGCGGCGGGCGGAAGAAGACCAAGGGCGCGCTGGAAGGCGTCAAGGACACCGTCTCCGATCTGCTCCAGGGCGACGACCAGGCCGACGAGGCCGACAGGAGCGACGAGTTCGGGGACGGGGCGGCGGAGCGCGAGGAAGCGCCACGGCGGGAATCCGGTGACCGGCCCCGGCACCGGCGGAGTTCGAGCAGGGAGCGCGAGCGGTGATGGCCGAGGACGGACGTGCCTGCTACGTATACGGGGTCGTCCCGGGCGACCGGAGCGACGACGCCGTCAGGGACCTGGGCGCCGTGGGCGATCCGGACGCCGCGGTGACCCTGGTGCGCCACGGCGGCCAGGCCGCCGTGGTCAGCGAGGTGCCCGTGGACAAGCCGCTGGGCACCCCCGAGGATCTGCGCGCCCACGCCCGGGTGCTGGACTCCCTGGCGGCCAGGTCATCCCCGGTGCTGCCGTTCCGCTTCGGCACGGTGGTGCGCGACACCACCGCGGTCACCGGTGAACTGCTCCCCGAGGGACACGAGGACTTCCAGCGCGCCCTCGACCGGCTGCGCGGCCGCTCCCAGTTCACCCTGCGCGCCCGCTACGTCCAGGACGCGGTGCTGCGTGAGGTGCTGACCGAGCAGCCCGAGGCCGTACGGCTCCGCGAGGAGCTTCAGGGGCTGCCCGAGGAGGCCGGGTACGACCAGCGCATCCAGCTGGGCCAGCTGGTCATGGACGCCATCGCCGCCAAGCGGGCGGTGGACGTGCTGGAGGTGGACCGCAGGCTGGGCCCGTGCGTGCTCGCCTCGAGAGTTACGGAACCGTCCTCCGCCGAAGGGCTGGTGACCGCGTCCTTCCTGGTCGAGGACGACCGCCGGACCGCCTTCGAGCAGGCCGCCGAGGAGCTGGCCAAGCACTGGGACGGCCGGGTCAGGATCCGGCTGCTCGGCCCCTTGGCCCCGTACGACTTCGTGGCCGACGCGATGAGCCCGGCCAAGGAAACGGTCGAGGAAACGGTCGAGGAAGGCGCATAGCCATGGGACTGTTCAGCGGACTGGTCACCTGGCCGCGGGCCCCGGTGCGCGGCGTCGTCTGGATCGCCGAGCAGCTCCACGACGAGGCCCACCGGCAGCTGTACGACCCCGGGGTGATCCAGCAGCGCCTGGAAGAGGTCGCGGAGCAGCGGGAATCCGGGGAGCTGACCGAGGAGGAGGCGGCCCGGCAGGAGGACGAACTCGTCCGGCGGCTGATGGCGGGCGGCCCGCCCGGCGGGGGCCTGGAGGTGTGAGCCGTGGTCCCTGAGGAACGGGACGGACGCGACCACGGCGAGGAGCGGGAGCGGCCCCGCCGCGCTCGCCGCCCAGCGCCCGAATCCAAGCGCCCCGCGCCCGCGAACCGGCGCGCCCCCGCCGAGACGCGCCGCCCCGCGACCACCGCCCGGTCGGCCGCCCGCAGCGCCGCCCGCCAGCTGCGGGACCTGACCGGACACGACCCGGAGAGCGTCACCTCGGTGGAGCGCCAGAGGGACGGCGGCTGGCTCATCGGCGTCGAAGTGCTGGAGACCCACCGCATCCCGGACTCCACCGACATCCTCGCCGAGTACCGGGTCGAGGTCGACGACGACGGCGAACTCGTCTCGTACCGCCGCGCCCGGCGCTACTACCGCGGCAGGTCGGAGGAGCGGACATGAGCCAGGGCGCCGACTGGAACGTGCCGAGCAGGCGCATGGGCGGCCCGCCAGAACCGGCCCGCCGGGAGTCGTCGAGCCTGGCCGACATCCTGGAGCGGGTGCTCGACAAGGGCATCGTCATCGCCGGGGACATCCAGATCAACCTGCTGGACATCGAGCTGCTGACCATCAAGATCCGGCTGCTGGTCGCCTCCGTCGACCGGGCCAAGGAGATGGGCATCGACTGGTGGGAGCACGACCCCACGCTCTCCTCCGGCGCCCGCGACGTCCTGGACGAGAACGAGCGGCTGCGGCGGCGCGTCGGCGAGCTGGAGTCCGGCCGCGACACGGAGCGCCACGCCGATGAACAGGGGCGCGGACGGGAGGACGAACCGTGACCGAGGAGGCCCGTGCCACCTGGCTGTACGCGGTGACCACCGCGACCCGCGACGCGGGCGGCGGCACCCCGCCCGGGCTCACCGGAGTGGCCGGTGAACCGGTGCGCCTGGTCGAGAACGCCGGGCTGGCCGCCGTCGTCGGATCCGTACCGCTGGCCGACTTCGGCGAGGAGCCGCTCCGCGCCCACCTGGAGGATCTGCCGTGGCTGGAGCGGGCGGCCAGGGCCCACCACCGGGTCATCGGCCGGGCGGCCGGATACGGCCAGGTCATTCCGCTGCGCTTCGCCACGATCTACCACGACGACGGCCGGGTCCGCACGATGCTCCGGGAGCGGCGGGACGACCTCACGGACACCCTCGCCCGGGTGGCCGGACGGACCGAGTGGGGCGTCAAGGCGTACGTCGATCCGCGCGCCTTCCTGCCCGACCCGGGCGACGAGGAGGGCTCCGGCGGCGACACCCCAGGCACCGCGTATCTGCTGCGCCGCCGCGCCCAGCGGGACGACAAGGAGACCGCCCATCTGCGGGCCACCGAGCGGGCGGAGGAGATCCACACCGCCCTCACCGCGCTGGCCGCGGCGAGCGCCGCCCATCCGCCGCAGGACGCGCGGCTGGCCGCGTACGAGGGCTGGATGGTGCTGAACAACTCCTATCTGGTGCCGGACGACCGGACGGAGCAGTTCACCGCCGCCGTGACCGAGCTGGGGGAGCGGTACCCGGACGTCGACCTGGAGCTGAGCGGGCCGTGGCCGCCGTACTCGTTCACCGCGCCGCCCGAGCGTGAGGAGGCGTCGTGACCCACGCGATCGAACGCCGCGAAGTGGCCCTGGTCGATCTGCTCGACCGGGTGCTGGCCGGGGGCGTGGTGATCGCCGGGGAGATCACGCTGAGCATCGCCGACATCGATCTGGTGCGCATATCCCTTCGCGCGCTGATCGCTTCTGTACGGATAGAAGACATGGAAGACGCAGATGAGCATCGAGCGCCGCCCTGACGACCATACCCCTGGCCAGCACCGTCGGCTCGAAGTGGACGAGGAGTCGGTCCGCAAGAGCCTGGCCGGTCTGGTGCTGACCATCGTGGAGCTGCTGCGCCAGCTCATGGAGCGGCAGGCGCTGCGCCGCGTCGACCAGGGAGGCGTCAGCGACGAGCAGATCGAGAAGCTCGGGCTCACGCTGATGGCGCTGGAGAAGAACATGGAGGAGCTGCGGGAACACTTCGGGCTCACCGAGGATGACCTGAACCTCGACCTCGGCCCGCTCGGCCCCCTCCTTCCCCGCGACTGATCCCCCGGCCCGCGTCCGGCGGTACGCTGCGCGGGTGGGGATCACGCTCAACCTCCGGTCAGCGCGAGCGGCCGACGTCCACGTCGGGCGCTCGCCGCTCGCCGAGCTCATGTCGGTGCTGCACATCCTGGCCGAGCCCGACCACCACCCCGAGGCCCAGCGCTGGACGCGCCGCCTGGGCACGACGTTCGACGTGCCGCTCACCCAGGAGATGAGCGCCCTGTCGCCGCTGTGGGCGCGGCTGCGCTGCCGCCTGCTGTTCCCGCTGGCGCTGCCGCTGGACCAGTCCTTCGAGGACGAGCTGCGGCTGCTGGAGAAGCTGCCGCTGGAGGAGTTCACGGAGCTGTGCGCCCAGGGCGTGCTGGGCTTCCGGGAGCGGGTGCCCGACGCCCACAGCCTGCTCAACGACCCGGAGGCCGCGTGCCGCTTCATCACCCAGTGCGAGCGGCGTTCGTTCCGGCGCGGTGAGCTGGCGCATGAGCTGATGGCCTCGCCGGAGGGGATGCGGGCCCGGCTGATCGACTTCCTGGAGCGCTGCGGCACCGCGTTCTTCGCGGCCGAGTGGCGTGCGGTGCACGACCGGCTGGAGGCGGCCGTGGTGCGGTTCCGCACCGACATCCGCCGAAGCGGTCTGGCCGAGGTGCTGGCCGGGCTCAGTCCCACCGCGGTCGTCTCCCAGGGCGGTACGCGGGTGCGCTACGACAAGCTGGCCGTCGCCGAGATCGACATCGGCCCGCGCCCGCTCTTCCTGATCCCGTCCGTCCATGTCTGGCCGCATCTGACCGTCAAGGACGAGGAGTCCCATCCCGTCGTGCTGCAGTTCGCCGCCCTGGAGGGGCAGGCCGACGGCCAGCTCACCCAGCGGGAGCTGCGGGAGAGGATGTCCGCGCTGGCCTCGCTGGGCCGGATGGAGCTGTGCCGCCATCTGCTGGGCGAGCCGATCACCACCTCCGAACTGGCGCAGCGGCTCGGCCTGGACGATACGCAGGTCTCGCGCACCCTGCGGCAGCTGCGGGACGCCGGGCTGGTGGAGTCGGAGCGTGAGGGCAAGTACGTGTACCACCGGCTGGCCACCGGCACCCTGCTCCGGCTGGGACAGGACGTACTGGCCACCATCATGCGCTGAATGCGCTCATACGCCGAGGCCGGTCAGCCGGGCCGCGTCCACAGCAGCACCGCCGAGGGGTGGCTGGCGTCCATGTGGACGCGGTTGGTGGCGACCACCTTGCGCCGGGTGACGGCCTCGGCCTCACCGGTGCCCGAGTTGACGTCGAAGCGCGGGAAGTTGCTCGACGAGATGTCCACCCGCAGCCGGTGTCCGGCCCCGAAGCGGTTGGCGGTGTCCGGCGCCGGGATCTCGATCTCGTACACCTCGCCCGCCACCAGCGGCTCGGGCCGCTCGAACGACGCGTGGAAGCGGCACCGGAAGATGCCCTCGGTGAGGTTCATGGCGAACCCGTGCGGATAGTCCTCGTTCGGCGGGTGCACATCGACCAGCTTCACCGTGAAGTCGGTGTCCGGCGCGGTCGAGGAGATGAACAGCCGGGCGGTGACCGGGCCCGCCACCTCCAGCGGCTCCGCCAGCGGCGGGGTGACCAGCGAGATCACATCGGGCCGTGAGTTCAGCGGCAGATACGGTGCGCGGGCGCCGTAGAAGCGCTCGTCCGGCACCTGGTCGAAGGCGCCCCCGACCATCACCGGCTCGCCCGAGGTCACCTGACCGCCGAGGGTGGGCACCGGGTCGCCCGGATCGAAGTCGTACTCGACCCACGCGTCCGTGCCCCCGGGTCTCTCCCGGCTCAGCTCCCCCGAGGTGTGGCAGTAGAACGCCGTCTCCCGGGTCCCGGTCGGCGGCCACTGGGTGTCGGTGTGCCACCGGCCGCCGTGCCGCATCCGCCCGGCCGCGTCGCGGAGGCCGTCGCCCCCGCCCATCAGGAAGTAGCGCACCCGGGGGAACTCCTCGGGATCACCGCCGCGCAGCACCGTGTCGAACCAGCGCTGCCGGAAGGCCAGATACGAGGTGTCCACGTTGTCGCTGAACGTCGCGGCGGGCCCGAAGTCCACATCACCGGCGAAGGTGACACAGCGCGCGCCGTGCGTCCACGGACCCATCACCAGATACGCCGGGGACGTCTTGAGCCGCCCCATGGCCGTGAAGTTCTCGATCGTGGAGCGCACATACGGGTCGTACCAGCTCGCCATGTGCAGCGTCGGCACGTCCGGGAAGCGGTCGTAGTGGCCCCGCCCGTAGATCGCGGGCTGCCGCCAGTACGCGCCGAACGCGTCGTGCCGCCACTGGTCCAGCAGATACCGCTCGTACTGGCCGACCTGCGCGAGCGGGGAGACGCCGGTGCGCCACGGCAGCACGGTGAACCAGTCCCGCAGATCGGTACCGGCGAACGCCTTGCGCACCAGCGGGTCCCGCTCCGCCTCCGGGCTCTCCTCACCGTGCCGGAACGCCCAGGTGATCTGCTTGAGTTCGAAGGCGCCGCCCATCCGCATGCCCGCCTCGTACGCGCTCGCGAAGCCGCCGGAGTCCATGAACATCGCGGCCAGCGGGGCAGGGGACTCGGCCGCGGCCGCCGTCTGGGCGTGCGCCGAGTAGGACACCCCCATCATCGCGACCCGCCCGTCGCACCAGGGCTGTCCGGCGATCCAGTCGAGGGTGTCCGCGCCGTCCGGCCCCTCGCCCAGGTACTTCACGAAGGTGCCCTCGGAGTCGCCCCGGCCCCGGCAGTCCTGCCGCACCACGTGGTATCCGGCGCGGACGAAGAAGGCGGACGTCTCCTCGGGGGCCGGCACCGGCTCGTCATGGCGGCAGCGGTCCGACTCGCGGATGTCGCGGCGGCCGTACGGGGTGCGCTCCAGGATCACCGGGCGCGGACCGGGCCGCTCCTCGGCCGCGTACAGATCCGCGGCGAGGACCACGCCGTCCCGAAGGGGTACGCGCACAAGGCGGCGCCACAGTCCTCCGCCGAGGTGTTCCGCGGCCTCGGTCCGCCCGGTCGGTGCCATGGGGGAGCCGCTCATTTTGTCTGGGACTGCTTCGAGCCGTTGAGCAGCATCTCCGACCGGGTGACGGTGGACAGCGGCATCCCCCAGCCGCCGAACAGCTTCGCGTAGGTGCCCGACTCCTGCATCTCCCGCAGCCCCTTGACGATCACGGCGGCGAGGCCGGTGCCCTTCTTGGCCTGGATGCCGTAGATCGCCGTCGCCGCGGGGAGGGTGAGCAAGTCCTTCAGCTCCAGCGTCTCGAACTTGTCGTCCGAGGCCTCGCTGACGGTGGTGTTGGAGGCGCTGGGCGCCACGACCGCGTCGATCCGCTTGCTCTGCAGCGCCAGGCTCGCGGCGGCCAGGTCCCCGTACGCCTGCGGCTGCACGGCCTTCTTGCCCTGCTTGGCGCACCGCTTGCTCAGCCCCGCGAGCACGTTCTCGGTGCCCGCGCCCTTCTCGACGCCGACCTTGTGCCCGCAGATCCCGATGCCGGACTCCGGGCGGAAGCCGCTTTCCTTGTTCACCATCACGGTCACCTGGCTCTGCGCGAAGTCGGCGAAGTCGACCTCCTTCTGGCGCTCGACGAAGTCACCGGAGGGCGCGCTGAGGTCGATCCGGCCGGACTTCAGCCCCGGGATCACCGCGTCGAACGGCGTCCGCGTCACCTTGATCTTGATGTCCAGCTGGGAGGCGAGCTGCTTGGTGAGGTCCGGGACCAGACCGGTGATCTTCCCGTCGGAGCCGATGGTCACATATGGGTCGTACTCGCTGACCCCCATGACCAGGGTCTTCTTCTTGTACTCCGCGGGCACCTGGGCGGCCAGCTCGTCGTCCTTCGGCTCCAGGGCGAGGGTCGGCGTGGGCACGGCCTCCTTGGACTTGCCCTTGTCGTCCGGAGTGTCGTCGACCGAACAGGCGGTGAGGGTGAGCGCGAGGGACACGAGCAGGGCGCACCCGGCGGCGCTGGGACGGTGGCGCATGGGCTGTGCTCCATTTCGGGAGATCCGGCTGATCCGGATGAGAGGGCGTGGGGGGTTACGGGCCTTAAGGTCAGCGGCCCCAGACGGTCTCGGCGACGCGCCGCACATTGCCCCCGGCGAGCTTGGCCACGTCGTCCTCGGAGTAGCCGTGGTCGAACAGCCAGCGGATCATGTTGCCGACGGCCTCCGCGGGGTTCTCACAGCCGTGGACGTAGTCGACCGGCTCGTGCGGCGGCGGTCCGGAACTCTGGCCGTCGTGCGCGTCGTCCTTGCCGAAGAGCGGGGCGAACGTGCGGTGCCAGGCGGTGTGATCGCCGAAGTTGGTGTCCGGGCCGAAGGCCACGTGGTCGATGCCGACCAGGTCAAGGCAGCGCTCCACGTGTTCCATCACCGACTCCAGGCTGTGCCGGGGGTGCCGGGTGGTGATGGTCGTGTGCGGGGCCGCCTCGACGCCGATGAACCCGCCGGAGCCCGCGCACGCCCGGATCACATCGTCGGGCTTCATCCGCGGCGTCGGCCACAGCGCCCGCGACCCGGCGTGGGTGATCACCACGGGATGGGTCGAGCGGCGCACCGCGTCCAGCGCCGTCGCGTCCCCGGAGTGGGATACGTCGACGATGACGCCGAGGTCGTTCATCCGCCGCAGGGCGCGGCGGCCGAGCACGGTCAGTCCGGTGTCGCCGGTGTCCGCGAGCCCCGAGCCGAGCTGGTTGCTCTCGCTGTAGACCAGCCCGAGCAGCCGTACGCCCAGCCCGTACAGCAGATCGAGCCGGTCGACGTCGTTCCCGATGGGGGACGCGGACTCCAGGGTCAGCACCACGCCCACCTGGTTCCCGGCCCGGGCCCGCTCCGCGTCCTCCAGGGTGCGGACCGGGGCCACCAGGCGCTGGTGGGCGAAGTCGGCCTGCCGCATGGCCAGATCGCTCACCGCGTCGTCCCAGTCCCAGGGGGTGTGCGAGCGGATCATGCTGACGGCGGCCGGGCCGCCGTCGAAGAACAGGTCCACGCCCGAGTGCGCCATGCCCTCGTACGGGATCGCCTCCCGGCCCTGGCGGCGGAACGCGGCGAAGTCCGCCGGGTCAGAAGGCCGCAGCGACAGATGGTCGTGCGCGGAGATCACCAGATGGCGTTCCTCGAAGTCCCGCGCCCGGGTCTCGACGTCCTCGCTCCACACCGGCCCCGATCCGGGCACCCGGCCCACCGCGGGCACCAGCGGGAAGTCCTGGAAGTCCGCGCCCGGCTCCAGGTAGTGGTACGAGCGGTAGCCGTCCCACAGGTCCAGCCGGGCGCGGGTCTTGGCGGGCAGGGGACGTCCGGTGCTCATGCGCTGACCTTCGACAGGAACGTACGGGTGCGCTCATGGGAGGGGGAGCCGAACAGCCGGTCCGGCGGGCCCTCCTCGACGATCCGCCCGTCGTCCATGAACACGACGCGGTCGGCGACCTCGGCGGCGAAGCGCATCTCATGCGTGACGACCACCAGGGTCATCCCCTCCCGGGCCAGGTCCCGGATGACGCTCAGCACCTCCTGGACCATCTCGGGGTCCAGGGCGGAGGTCGGCTCGTCGAACAGCATCACCTTCGGCCGCATCGCCAGCGCCCGGGCGATGGCCACGCGCTGCTGCTGGCCGCCGGACAGCTGCTCGGGGTAGCTGTCGAGCTTGTGGCCGAGCCCCACCCGGCGCATCAGCTCCTCGGCGCGGGCGTCGGCCTTCGCCTTCGACAGACCGAGGACCCGGCGCGGCGCCTCCACGATGTTCTCGCGGGCGGTGAGGTGGGGGAACAGGTTGAAGCTCTGGAAGACCATGCCCATGGCCGAGCGCTGCGCGGCCAGTTCGCGGGCGCCCAGCTCATGCAGGGAGGTGCCGCGCAGCCGGTAGCCGATGACGCTGCCGTCGACCACGACCATGCCGTCGTCCGGGACCTCCAGGTGGTTGACGCAGCGCAGCAGCGTGCTCTTGCCCGATCCGGACGGGCCGATGACACAGACCGTCTCACCCCGGTGGATATCCAGGGAAATGCCGTGCAGCACCTCCGTGGAGCGGAACGACTTGACGATCCCGCGCAGGGAGACGATGGGCTGCGCTCCCCTTTCCGATGCCACGGTCATACCGAGTGCTCGATCCTCTTCACTTTGCCGACCTTTTCGGCCGGTATCAGCGTGTGTCGCCCCAGACGTCGCTCCAGGCGCTGCTGCACGAGGGTGATGACGCCGGTGATGATCATGTACCAGATCGCGGCCACAATCAACAGGGGAACGGTCTGGAAGTTCTTGGAATAAATGAGCTGCACCGAGTAGAGCAGATCCGCAAGGGAGATCACGCTGACCAGAGATGTCGCCTTGAGGAGAGATATCAGCTCATTTCCCATCGGCGGCACGATCACGCGCAGCGCCTGGGGGAGAGTGATGCGGAAGAAGATCTGAGTCGGCGTCAAACCGAGCGCGGCGGCCGCCTGGCGCTGCCCCTCCGGTACGGAGAGCAGACCGGAACGGATCAGTTCCGCCACGTAGGCCGTCTCATGCAGGGTCAATCCGATGACCGCGGCAGTAAGCGGACCCAGCAGGGAATTCGCGTCGAAGGTGACGAAACTTGGGCCCCAGGGGATTCCGAGGGACAGCGTGGGAAACAGCGCCGCCAGGTTGTACCAGAAAAGCAGCTGCACCAGCATGGGAATTGAGCGGAACACCCAGATAAACGTGCCCGCGGCCGCCGACATCAGCCGCGAGGAACCCATCCGCATGAGCGCTACAACGGTCCCCAGTACCAGGGCGAATGCCATGGTCACGCCGGTCATTCCCAGGCTGACCCCGATACCCTTCATGATCCGGATCTCGAAGAAGTATTTCGCGACGGTGTCCCACTCGAAGCGCGGGTTGGTGAATATCGTGGTCACCGCCATCGCGGCGAACACCAGCACCACGGCATTGGCCACCCAGAGCCCTGGCCGCCGTCTCTTCACGCGTTTGAGCTTGGATGGCTCGGGTAGAGCGTCAAGATTCAGGACTTTGCTCATCAAGGGCCCTCGGGCGGTTCGTCGGCACGGCAGGGGAATACCGCATCTTAAAACCCCTTTCCAGGGCCCTCTCGAACAGTTGACACAGAACCGTCAACCGTCGGTGCCGAGGTGTCCGTAGGTGTCGCGCAGCTCCCGTTTGAGGATCTTGCCGCTGGGGTTCTTCGGCAGGGCCGCGGCCACCACCACGTACTTGGGCACCTTGAACCCGGCCAGCCGCTCCCCGCAGTGCGCCGTGATCTCCTCGGCCGACACCCGCTCCCCGGGCCTGGCCACCACGACCGCCGTCACCGCCTCGATCCAGTACGGATGCGGCACGCCGAACACCGCGGCCTCCGCCACCGCCGGGTGGGCGTGCAGAATCTCCTCCACCTCGCGCCCGGACACGTTCTCCCCGCCGCTGTTGACCATGTCCTTCTTGCGGTCGACGACGGTCAGATAGCCCTCCTCGTCCATCACCCCGAGATCGCCGCTGTGGAACCAGCCGCCCCGGAACGCCTCAGCGGTGCGCTCGGGATCCCGCCAGTAGCCGAGCATGGTGTGCGGGCCGCGGTGCACGATCTCCCCGACCGTGCCCGGCGGCACGGGCCGGTCCTCCTCGTCCACCACCAGCGTCTCGACGTTGAGCGCGGCCCGCCCCGCCGACCCGGCCTTGCGCTCCTGGTCGGCCGGGCCCAGGACGGTCGCGATCGGCGACATCTCGGTCTGCCCGTAGAGGTTGTAGAACGCGATCCCCGGCAGCCGCCGCCGCAGCTCGGCCAGCACGGCGACCGGCATGGCCGCGGCGCCGTAGTACCCCTTCCGCAGCGACGACAGATCGCGCCGCCCGAACTCCGCATGCCGCAGCAGCGCGATCCACACGGTGGGCGGCGCGAACAGCTTGGTCACCCGCTCCTCCTCGATCGTCGCCAGCAGCGCCGCCGGGTCCGGGCCGGGCAGGATGATCGAGGTGGCGCCCAGGTGGACGTCCGGGGTGAGGAAGGCGTGCAACTGGCCGCAGTGGTACAGCGGCAGCGCGTGGACCTCGACGTCGTCGGCCGTCATCCCGCCGTCCACGATCGTCGTCAGATACTGCGAGATGAGACAGCGGCTCGTCATGATCGCGCCCTTGGGTCGCGACTCCGTCCCCGAGGTGTACATGAGCTGGACCGGATCGTCGTCCTCCAGCGCCGGGTCGGGCACCGGATGGCCGTACTCCGCGCCCAGCGCCGCGAAGTCCTCCCAGCCGTCCCGCTCCTGCTGCCCCTGCCGCCCCTCCGCGCCGATGGCCGCGCGCAGCACGAGACGCTCCGGCGCCGCCTCGGCCAGCGCCGCGTCGGCCGCCTCCAGCAGACCGTCCCCCGCGATGACACCGACCGCGCCCGAGTGGGCGAGGAGATACGCGACCTCCGGCGGCCGCAGCATGAAGTTGACCGGCACCGACACCGCGCCCAGCCGGGCCAGCGCGAAGTACGCCACCACATAGCCGTGCGAGTTGCGCGCGAACAGCACCACCCGGTCGCCCTTGGCGACACCGCGCGCCGCCAGCGCGCCCGCCGTACGGCTCACCAGGGCGTCCAGCTCCGCGTACGTCTGCCGCAGCGCGCCGAACACCACGGCCGTCTTGCCGGGCAGCCGGGCGGCGCTGCGCGCCAGCAGATCGGCGATGCCGTGGCGCCGGGCGCGCATGATGTCCACGGGCAGGGAGGGGGATGCGGTCACCAGTGTCTCCCGAATGGTCGGACGGGCCGGACGGTTCGTCACGCTGACACGGCGCGCGGCGGCGTTCAAGACCGCGCGCGGCCCGGGCGATGCATCTGACCGGGTGGCACATCGGTCCGCTTGTGCGGGCCGCCTTGCCCCAAAGTGATCATTTACATGGAATGACCGGTCAGGGCTCCGGGAGGTCCGGGGCATCCCGCGAGCCTGGAGGCTCCATGATCAGTCCAGCCGTCCGTGGCGTCGTCACCACCACCGCTCTGACCACCGTCTGTGTGCTGCTCCCCGCCTCCGCCGCAGGGGCGGACGCGGGCGACAAGGACATCGAGAAGGTCACGGTGACCGGTGTGACGGTGGCGGACAACAGGCCCGACGGCGTCCGGGCCGGTGACTCCTGGACGACGTACCTGAAGCTCTACACCCCCAAGCGGAAGCGCGCCGGTGACGGCACCTCCCAGTGCACCGCCGTCGAGGTCACCGCCCGCAAACGGCTTGTCCAGTGCACCCGCGTGCTGCGCCTCAAGAAGGGCTCGCTGGTCCTCGCCGACCTGATCACCCATCAGGGCCGCGCGGCGGTCACCGCCAGGACCGCCATCCTCGGCGGCACCGGCCACTACAACGACGCCGAGGGCCAGGGCACCGTCACCGTGCGGCGGGACCGGATCCGCTTCTCCCTCGCCGTCGACGACTGACCTCACGTCCGCTACGCCGCCCGCCGGTCACACCCCACCCCTGAGCCTGGAGGTTCCATGATTCCGTCAGCTGTCCGTGGCATCGTCACCACCGCCGCCCTGGCCACCGCCCTGACCCTGCTCCCGCCGTCCGTCGCGGGGGCCGCCGCGGGCGGGGACATCGAGAAGGTCGATCTGCTCGGCGTCACCGTGGTCAGCACCAAGCCCCACCGGGTCGAGCCCGGCGACAGCTGGAAGACCCGGCTCAAGCTCTACACCGAGAAGGGCAAGAAGTACGCCGGTAACGGCACCTCGCGGTGCGACACCGTCAGAGTCACCGCCAGCAAACTCGTCGTCCAGTGCACCCGGGTGCTGCGGCTGAAGAAGGGCTCGCTGGTGCTCAGCGACCAGGTCACCCACAAGGGCCGTGCGACGGTCACCGCCAAGACGGCGATCGTCGGCGGCACCGGCAGTTACCACTCCGCCTACGGCCAGGGCACCCTCACCCTCGCGGGCCCGCTCCTCCACTTCAAGCTCAGGGTCGACGAGTAGACCCGGTAGGGCGCCCCGCCCGGCAAACCACCGGGCGGGGCGCCACCGCTCCTCGCGGTCTAGCCGGTGCACTCCATCGACGCCGGGTCCTCCGCCGCGCGGATCAGGGACCGGTGCGCCTCGCGCAGCCGTTCCACATCGGGTTTGACCTCTCTGCGGTCATAGGTGATGAGCCCGTTCAGCTCGCCCTCCACATCCGTGATCTGGGTGTAGACCGCGCCGCTGTTCCCATGGCACGCGACCTGTTGCCGCACCTTGTCGAGCAGCTTCAGATATTCGGCCGTGTACTGCTCCTGGTCCACGCCCACATAGGTGTGCTGCACCGGCCAGGCGTGCCCCGGTACGGCCAGGCCGAGACCGCCGTACTCGCCGATGACGCCCGCCCGCTTCGCGTCGGGGCGGGGCTCGCCGGGGCCGGGGTAGGCGTGGATGTCGGCGAGGTCGCCGTTGCCGGTGTCGTTCCAGCCGCTGGCGCCGTCGATGAGCCGGGTGGGGTCCCAGCCCTTGGCGAGCGCGGGCACCTTGGGTCCGCCGTACTGGCCCCAGCTCTCGTTGAAGGTGACCCAGATGCCGATCGACGGGCTGCTGATGTGCTGGTCGATCATGGCCTTCAGCTCACGCTCGTACTGGCCCTGCGCCTTCTCCGAGGGCGCGATGGTGTTCATGGACGGCATGTCCTGCCACACCAGCAGCCCGAGCCGGTCCGCCCAGTAGTACCAGCGGTCGGGTTCGACCTTGATGTGCTTGCGCACGGAGTTGAACCCCATCCGCTTGTGCGCCTTCAGGTCGTACGCCAGGGCCTCGTCCGTCGGCGCGGTGTGCAGGCCGTCCGGCCAGAAGCCCTGGTCCAGGGTGGCCATCGAGAAGAACGGCTTCCCGTTGAGCACGATGCGCTTCTTGCCGTCGACCTCCTCGACCGCGATGGCGCGCATGCCGAAGTAGCTCTCGGTCCGATCGGCCCGCGCGCCCCGCCCGACGGTCACCTTCAGCCGGTACAGATGCGGATCGTCGGGGGACCACAGCCGGGACGAGGGCACCGGGACGGTCAGGGCCGAGCCGGTGCGCCCGCTCGCCGTGCCGACCGCGCGCTTCCCGTCGTACGCGGTCGCGGTGACCGGCACGCCGTCCCGTACGCCGCGGACCTCAGCGGTGACTGCCTCGCCCGGCACGTCCGGGGTCAGCTTGAGGCTGTCGGCGTGGTCGGCGGCCACCGGCTCCATCCAGACCGGCTGCCAGATGCCGGAGGAGGGGGTGTAGAAGATGCCGCTGGGATCCAGCCGCTGCTTGCCCATCGGCGGGTTCTCGCCGTCCTTGGCGTCGGTCGGGTCGTACACGCCGACCAGCAGCTCCTGGGTGCGGCCGGGACGCAGGGCGTCGGTGACGTCGGCGCTGAACCGGTCGTAGCCGCCGCGGTGTTCGGCGACCCGGGTGCCGTTGACGTAGACCTCGGCCTGCCAGTCCACGGCGTCGAAGTTCAGCTTCAGCCGCTGTCCGTCGCCGACGTTCCAGTTCTCGGGGACGGTGAAGGTGCGCCGGTACCACATGCGGTCCTCGTGGCGCTCCAGCCCGGACAGCTTGGACTCCACCGGGTACGGCACCAGGACGCGTTCCCTCAGCCGCTGCCCGAACGGCGGCGCCTGGCCCTGTGTCGCGGCGGCGAACTGCCAGGTGCCGTTGAGGTTCTTCCACCGCTCGCGGGTCAGCTGCGGGCGCGGGTACTCGGGGTGGGCGTTGTCCGGGCCGACGTCCTTGGCCCAGGGAGTGCTGAGCTGATATGTCGACTTGTTGCCGCCGAAGGCGAGGAACTGATCGACGGTTCCCTGATCGTTCTCCAGGCCGCCCTCGCCGTCGTAGCGCACGATCGCCTCGCCGCCGCGGCCCACCACCGGCTCCTTGAGCGCGAGCAGCAGCCGCGAGGGGTCGGCCGGGTCCAGCCGGGCCCGGCCCAGCGGCCAGGCCGCGCCGCCGATGACGGCGGTGAGGTGGCCGGTCAGCCCGGCCGGGGGAGCGGTGAGCGGGCGGGTGAAGTCCATCAGCAGCGTCCGGCCGTCCGGCTGCACGGCACTGCTCACCGGACCCTCGTAGCCGAAGTCCGGGGGCAGCCGGAACGCCGACGCCGGTACCGGCTCCTTGGCCTGGCCGGGCGGGGTCCAGGCGAGATGGAAGTTGGAGCCGCCGTAGTGCTCGAAGTACTCGACCTTGATGTCGTACGAGCGGCCCTCGGTCAGCTCGACCGGCCCGGACACCTGTTCCTTGTCCCAGTCGTCGACCCAGTGGTCGATGACGGGCTTGCCGTCGATCCACAGCCGGAAGCCGTTGTCGCCGGTGATGGAGAACGTATGCGCCCCGGAGCGCTCGGGGACGAGGCTCCCGGTCCACCGGACGCTGACGTCGTCGGACCGCCCGGTGGCGGTCTGCAGCCGCGGCTCCAGATTGTCGAAGTCGAGGGACGGATCGAGAGTGGTCGCCTTGAGTTCATGGAAGTCGAAGGCGCCCGGGGCGGACTGGAGGTAGTAGTCGCCGCGCAGGCCGTTGATGACGGGACCGGGTTCGCGGTCGTCCGCTGCGGCGGCCGCGACGGGGCCGGGGCCGGTCAGCAGGCCGAGTACGCCGAGCGCCAGGACGAGGGCCGCGACAACGGGTCTGGTGAGAGCCGAACGTAAACGCACAGGTCCTCCTTGCCGGAACAGCTGTTGGAACAAGGTGGGGCGCCGATCATTCGGCCATTCGCGACAGAACCTGTCAATACTGAACGCAAGCCAACACCCTTGACGGGAAAGCGCTTTCTGCTTAGCGTCAATTCACGCATATGATCGAGATTCAATGATTTGCACGATGGAGGCCGTAATGGGGCGACGGATCGTGGTGTCGGGCGGCGGTACGGGCATCGGTCTGGCGACCGCGGAGTCCTTCGCGGCGGACGGCGACCGGGTCGTCATCGTGGGACGCCGCACCGAAGTGCTGCGCGCGGCGGCCGAGAAGCTGAACGCCGCCCACGGGGACGGCCTGGTCACCTGGACCGGCGCCGACCTGAGCGACCCCGGGCAGACCCGGCGCGCCGCCGGCGAAATCGCCGCCGACGGCCCCGTCGACGTGATCGTCACCAACGCGGGCGGCAATGTCGCACCCGGCAATGACGGCACCCTGGAAGGCATCGCCGACCAGTACCAGCGCAACTTCGAGGCCAACGTCCTCACCGCCGTGCTGTTGACCGAAGCCCTCATTCCGCATATCGCCCGCCCCGGTGGCCGGATCGTGCACCTTTCCTCGGTGGCGGCGCTGCGCGGCCCCGGTTCGTACGGCGGCACCAAGGCCGCTCTGCACACCTACACCTTCGACCTGGCCAAGCGGCTGGGCGCGGAGGGCGTCACCGCCAACGCGGTGGCCCCGGGCTATGTCGAGGACACCGAGTTCTTCGGCGAGCGCGGCACTCCCGAGTTCATCGCCCAGCAGATCGGGCAGACGCTCACCGGACAGCCGGGCACGCCCGCCGAGATAGCCGCCGCCATCCGCTATCTGGCCTCCCCGGAGGCGGCGTACGTCACCGGGCAGGTGCTGCACATCAACGGCGGGGCGCAGTACGGACGCTGACGCGCCCCCGCACCAACTCTCACCCCGCGCAAGGGCCGGACGGACCCCTGATCAGGGGCCGCGCAGCCCTGCCGCCACGGAGCCCCGCGGTCCACTCTGGTTGCCCACACAGGTGGGGGAAGACGGACGGACGGCCGCACCGAGGGAGTCACCTCGTGACTCCCAAACCATCTCGGGCGCGGCCGTCCGTCCGTCTGTGTGCGCACCACCGCGACACCAGGGGAGAGACGTCATGTTCCGTACGACCGCCAGGGTCAGTGCCGCCATCGCGGCGGGCTGTGCCATCGCGCTGCTGTATCCCGCGACGCCCGCCGGGGCCGCGGGCTCCGTGCATCTGCACAAGATCTACTACGACTCTCCCGGTTCGGACACCCGGAGCACCAAGAGCCTCAACGCCGAGTATGTGCAGATCAAGAACTCCACCTCGCGCGGAGTGAGCCTCAAGGGGTGGGTGGTCGTGGACGCGAGCCGCCACGCGTACACCTTCCCCTCGTACACCCTCGGCGCGGGCAAGACCGTGACGGTGCGGACCGGCACCGGCTCGGACACCTCCGCCACCAAGTACCAGGACCGCCGCGCCTACGTCTGGAACAACACCAGCGACAAGGCCACGCTCCGCAAGAGCGGCGGCAGCACGGTCGACACCTGCTCGTACAACAGCAGCCGGGCCGACTACAAGATGTGCTGAGCCCGGGGTCCCGGGCCGGGGCGGACTCTGTTCAGCCGAGGCCCGGGACCACCATCGTCAGCCACACGGCGGCGGGGACGACGACCACCATGATGCCCCCGTAGATCATCAGTTGGCGGAAGAACCGGTCCCGGTCGACATCCGGCGCCGCCGCCAGCACCAGCGCGCCGTTCGTCGAGAACGGGCTGACGTCGACGACCGTGGCCGAGACCGTGAGCGCCGCGATCATGCCCACCGCGCCGATGTCCCCCTGGGCGAGAAAGGGGACGGCGAGCGGGATGAGCGCGCCCATGATGCCCACGGAGGAGGCGAAGGCGGAGATGATCGCCCCGATGTAGCACAGCAGCAGCGCCGCGAGCAGCGGGACGCCGATGTCGGTGACCGCGTTGCCCGCGTAGGTGATGGTGCCCATCTCGTCCAGCACTCCGACATAGGTGAGCACACCGCAGATCAGCAGCACGGTCGGCCAGGTGACCTCGTTGACCGCCCGCTTGCCGTGGTCCGGCCAGACGACGCTGAGCGCGACCGCGAGGGTGATCGCGGTGAGCCCGGCGTCCTGGTCGAAGACGAGGACCGCGACCACCAGCGCCACCAGCGCGACCAGGGTCGCGGCACGGGCCGGGGTGAGCCGGGTGTCCGCGTCCGGCGCCGCGTCCTCCTTCGCATCGGCCGCGGTGTCCGTGCGGGGCAGCTTCAGCCCGCCGCAGACGACGAACACGACGGCCGCGATGAGCAGATTGACGACCAGGCTGGCCAGGAACAGGGTCACCTCGTTGCCCGGCAGCTTCTCCCGCTCCACGATCCCGTTGACGATCGAGCCGTAGATGCTGATGGGGGAGAAGCCGCCGCCCTGGGCGCCGTGCACCACCATGGCGCCCATCAGCAGCGGGCTGATCGCGTAGCGCGCCGCGAAGCTGAGCGCGAGGGGCGCCACGATCGCGACCGCCGCGGGGCTCACCGCACCGATCGCGGTCAGTACGCCGCTGATCGCGAACATCACCCAGGGGATCAGCGCGACCCGCCCGCCCACCAGCCGGATCGCCGCGTGCACCAGCCAGTCGGTGGTCCCGTTGGCCCGCGCGAGCGCGAACAGATACGTCACGCCCACCAGCACCACGAACAGATCGCCCGGGAAACCGGCGAAGATCTGGTCCGCGTCGAAGCCCGCGACCAGCTCCCCCACGCCGAAGGCGGCGGCGAAGGAGAGCGCGCCCATGTTGATCGATCTGGTGGTGGCGATCACGAAGACCACCACCAGCACGAGTATCGAGATCAGTTCGTCGGACATCGAGCGCGCTCCCGTCGCAAGTGGCCCAGCCGCGACTCACGTTGCGGGCGCGGTGGTGCGACAGTCAATACATGCGTGACACATTGGCTCAGCCACTCGACCACTCCTCCAGTAGCCCGATGCTACGCTGCGGATCGGAGCCGTCACCAACCGCAGCGGCCGGCTGCAGCAGGGGGAAGCTCGGATGGCCGATGACGCACTGCGCCCGATGAACCGTCAGCGCCTTTACGAGCAGGTGCTGGAGCGGCTGCGGGTCTACGTCGAGGAGGGCGGGCTGCGCGCGGGCGACAAGCTGCCCACCGAGCGGGAACTCGCCGAGCGGCTGGGTATCAGCCGCGCCTCCGTCAAGCAGGCCATCGTCGTCCTGGAGGTGCAGGGCCTGGTCGAGGTGCGCCAGGGCGGCGGGATGCGGCTGCTCCGCGACAGCCTCGACACCGAGCCCGTGGAGCGGCTGATGGAGCGCCGTCGCCGGCTGCCCGATGTGCTGGACGCCCGTGAGGCGCTGGAGACCAAGCTCGCCGAACTCGCCGCCGAGCGCCGCACCGACGACGACCTCGCGGCCCTGGAGCAGGCGCTCAACTGGATGGAGGACGAGATCGCGACCGGCCGCCCCGGCGTCGAGGGCGACCGCCGCTTCCACGCCGCGGTCACCGCGGCCGCCCACAGCCCGCTGCTGGCCGAGTTCATGCGCTCCATCGCCGAGCAGATCGGCGAGAGCCGGGAGGAGTCGCTGCGTCAGCCGGGCCGCCCCAAGCGGTCGTTCGCCCAGCACCGGAAGATCCTGGACGCCATCGCCGAGGGCCGCTCCCGGGCCGCGGCCGCGGCCATGCGCCGCCACGTCCGCACCGTCGCCCAGGTGCGGCTGCTCAACTGGGACCCGGACGGCCCCTCCTGAGCGCGGGCGCCGGGGGCGGCCGTCTTCACATGGCGCCCGCAGCGCCTCCCCGACCGGAATCGGTCGCTCAGCCGTGCTTTCCGGCCTATGGCGCATCACGCGGCGCGCTCGGCACAACAGTCGCCCATAGCATCAACCCGGCTCTCGGGAGCCCCCGAGGGCATGAGGCAGGGAGACGTTTCTATGCGCGTCAAGAGAGCCATTGGTGTCGTCGCCCCCGCACTACTGGGCATGATCCTCGCCTTCCCCGCAAGCGCGTCCGCCGCCGACTCCGGCGTGCGCGCCAATTTCAGCGGGTTCGTCCTGCAGACCGGCACACCCCTCCATGAAACCGACGACACGTTCGCGAGCCTGGTCGCCGACTGGGACCGTGACGGCCGTCCGGACCTCATCGAGGTCAAGAAGAGCGCCACGGGTACGAACTCGACCGAGGTCCACATCCTTTCGGGCGCCAGCAACTTCCAGCGGTTTGTGTTGCAGACGGGTACG
>NZ_JBHWJI010000014.1:0-138028 GCF_042731515.1 Streptomyces sp. NPDC059850 | reverse complement strand
GCGCTGCATGAGACCGATGGGTCGTTTGATTTCGCGGTGACGGACTGGGACCGGGACGGTCGTCCGGATCTGGCCGCGATCAAGAAGAGCGCCACCGGTACCAACTCCACCGAGGTGCACATCCTCTCCGGTGCGAGCAATTTCCAGCGGTTCATCGTGCAGACGGGTACGGCGCTGCATGAGACCGATGGGTCGTTTGATTTCGCGGTGACGGACTGGGACCGGGACGGTCGTCCGGATCTGGCCGCGATCAAGAAGAGCGCCACGGGTACCAACTCGACCGAGGTGCACATCCTCTCGGGCGCCAGCAACTTCCAGCGCTTCGTGCTCCAGACCGGCACCGCGCTGCACGAGACCGGCGCCACGTTCGACTTCGGGGTGGCGGACTGGGACAAGGACGGCCGTCAGGACCTGGTGGCCCTCAAGAAGAGCGCCACGGGCACGAACTCCACCGAGGTCCATGTGCTGTCGGCCGCGAGCAACTTCCAGCGGTTCGTGCTCCAGACCGGTACGGCGCTGCACGAGACCGGCGCCACCTTCGACTTCGGTCTCGCGGACTGGAACCGCGACGGCACCTCCGACCTGTTCGCGGTGAAGAAGAGCGCCACCGGCACCAACTCCACCGAAGTGCACATCCTCGGCGGCTGACACACACCGGCGCGTGAGCTACGACCCGTGCCCCGCCGACCGGTGGTGCGGGTCGTAGCCCGGGATGGTGCCGTCCTCCTTGGCGACCAGGAAGAGTCCCGCCATCCCCATGTCGGAGTGGCTCTGGACATGGCAGTGGTACATCCACGCGCCCGCGCCGGTGTTCTCCCCGGCGATGATCTGGAAGCCGAACGAGTCCGCCGGGCCGGTGATCTTGTTGTCGATGACCCGGCTCGGGTCGTCAGGACCCTCCAGGAGGCCCGTGCGGTTGTCCGCCCAGCGATGACCGTGCATATGGAACGTGTGGTAGTACTCGCCGTGCGTGATCATGATGATCTCGACGCGCTCGCCCACCGTCGCCCGGAACTGGGGTGCGTCATGGCCCGACTTGTTGTTGATCGTCATGTCGTTGAAGACGATGGTGAACTGCTTCTGCGGCAGGATGTCCCCGGCGCGGCGTACCACCACCGGCCCGTACAGCCCCTTGCGGAGGCCGACGGTGCCGTGCGGGGTGCCGACCGCGTGGTCGTGGTAGTGCCAGTAGCCCGCGCTGCCCGGCCGCCAGGTGCCGTCCGCGCGGGTGCCGGGGGCGTGGGTGCGCCAGGTGTACGTACGCGTCCCGCCCGGTTCCACGGCGCTCCGGTTGAGCTGGGTGCCGTCGCTGGCGGTGTCGTAGTCCAGGCCGTGCACATGGAGGCTCGCGGTGACGTCCATGGTGTTCTCGAACTCGATGTGCAGGGTGTCGCCCTCGGTCAGCTCGATCAGCGGGCCGGGGATGGACGCCTTGCCCTTCTCCAGGCCGTAGCCCATCTGCCCGTCCGGCAGCTTCTCCGCGTACAGCTTCATGCGGCGGACCGCGCCACCGGCCGCCGCCGTGGCCACCCGGCGCTTCGGGGCCCGCGCGGAGGCGGTGGGGGAGGCGAGTGGGCCGCCGATCGCGGCGGCGGCCGCGCCACCGGCCAGTAGTCGGCGGCTGAAGCCGCGTCTGGGAATGGTGCCGGGTGCGTCGCTCATCGCTCTCCCAACTCGGTGCGGCCGTTCTGGCGTTGCCATGCACACGTCCCCCGGGGATGGCATCACGGTAGCCGGACAAACCTCGTTCATCCACACTCAGGACAAAGTTCGTCGAGTTGCGGTCATAGCTATTGGCGGAGTGCGAAAAGGCGTCTAGCTTCCTTCGCGGTGTATCCGGTACCGGAGAGGGATGGGTTACTCATGCGGGATGGACCGTACCAAAAGCCCTCGGAAAGGCGTCGGCTGACGAAGCGTCGGCCGCGGAGGAGACGCGCGGCGTTGGCGGCCCTGCTGTTCGGGGCCGTCACCGCGACCATGCTCGGCGGCACCCCGGCCGCCGCCCGCCCCGATGAGCGCCCGCGGCTGGCGCTGCCGTCCCCGCCGGGCGGCGACGACGTCAAGGTGCTGGTCTTCCATGGCTCGGCCGGGGACGAGGCACCGACCGCGGACGCCGGTATCGAGGCCATCGAACGCATCGGCGGCCAGGGCCCGGCGGCGACCCGCTTCACGGTCGACGCCACCGCCGACCCCTCCGTCTTCACGGCGCCAAAGCTTGGCACGTACAACGCGGTCGTCTTCCTGACCGGCGCGGGCGATGTGCTCGACCCGGAGCAGGAAGCCGGGCTCGAAACGTACATGGAGGCGGGCGGCGGCTTCCTCGGCATCCATGACGCGGCCCGCAACGAGCCGTTCTCGGACTGGTTCACCGGCCTGATCGGCGCCCGCCCCGCCGACACCGGCCCGGCCACCGTGCAGCGGGCCGTCGTCGAGGTCGGCGACCGCACCCACCCGGCCACCAAGGACCTGCCGCTGGAGTGGAAGCGCCCCGACACCTGGCTCAACTGGAAGACGAACCCCTCCGGCCAGGTGCACACCGTCGCCCGGGTCCGGGAGAGCAGCTACCAGCCGGGCACCGGCGCAGGCGGCTGGGACCACCCCGTCTCCTGGTGCCGCGACTACGACGGCGGCCGGTCCTTCTACACCGGCATGGGCGGCACCGCCGCGGGTTTCCGGGAGACGGACTTCCGCAGCCATCTGCGCGGCGCGCTGCTGTGGACCACCCGCCTCGTCCGCGCCGACTGCCAGGCCACCATCACCGCCAACTACCAGGCCGAGCGGGTCACCAAGCCCAACCAACCCGGTCAGTCGGACCAGATCGGCGAGCCGCACGGCCTGGTCACCGCCCCGGACGGCCGGGTGCTGTACATCGGCCGCGGTGGCGGCGACAACAGCGCGCCCGTCGTCACCGACTGGAACGACCCCGACATCGGCAAGGGTCAGGGTCAGATCCACATCTACGACCCCAAGACCGGCAAGGTGACGCTCGCGGGCGCGCTCACCGTCTTCGGCAACAAGGGCGGCGGCGATGAGCTGATCAAGAACGAGGAGGGGCTGCTCGGCATCGAGCTGGACCCCGAGTTCCTCACCAACGGCTGGGTGTATCTGCACTACACCCCGCACTCCAAGATCAACCGCGACACCCGCATGGCCGAGCGCCGGGTCTCCCGCTTCACCCTGAACCTCAAGACCAACCGGCTCGACCTCGGCTCCGAGAGGGTGCTGCTGTCCTGGCCGGTGCAGATCCACAGCTGCTGCCACGCGGGCGGCGGCCTGGCCTGGGACTCTCGGCGCAACCTCTACATCGCCACCGGTGACAACAACTCGAGCCAGTTCAGCGACGGTTACTCGGGAAACAACCCGCAGCCGAACTACAAGGGCGTGTCCTTCTCCGACGCCCGCCGCACCGCCGGGAACACCAACAACCTCAACGGCAAGATCCTGCGGATCCACCCCGAGGCCGACGGCACCTACACCCTCCCCGAGGGCAATCTCTTCACCGGCAAGGAACCCGACGAGGGCGGTGGCAAGACCCGCGGCGAGATCTACGTGATGGGGGTGCGCAACCCGGCCCGGATCTTCGTCGACAAGAAGACCGACACCCTCTACGCGGGCTGGGTCGGCCCCGACGCTGGCCAGCCCAGCACCACCTGGGGCCCGGCCAAGTACGACACGTTCGCCGCCATCACCAAGGCGGGCAACCACGGCTGGCCGTACTGCATGGGCAACAAGCAGCCGTACCGCGACCGCAACCTGCCCGATCCCAGCAAGCCGCTGGGCTGGTACGACTGCGACGCCCCCAAGAACGAGTCGCCCAACAACAACGGCCTGGTGAACCTGCCACCGGTCACCGGGAACACCATCTGGTACTCGCCCCAGGGCGGCGCCCCCGACTATCCGCGCGACGCCGACGGCATCCCCAGCTACCAGGCCTCGGAGGCCAAGTTCCTGCTGCCCTGGCTCAAGGGCGGCAGCCAGGCCACTATGAACGGCCCGGTCTACCGGTACGACGACACCAGCAACAGCGCCACCAAGTGGCCGGCGTACTGGGACGGCAAGTGGTTCGTCGGCGACTTCTACGACGCCGCCCAGCCGCGCCACGCGGTGGTGACCGACCCGAAGACCGTCGGCAAGGGCGGGCTGCCCGTGCATGCCGAATCCCTCAGGAAGATCATCCCGGTGGGCGCCGACGGCATCCGCAACCTCATGGACTGGAAGTTCGCCCCGGACGGCTCGCTCTACGTCCTCGACTACGGGCGCGGCTTCTTCACCTCCGACGCCAAGTCGGCGCTGTGGCACATCACCTACAAGGGCGGCGAGCCCACCCCGCTCGCCAAGGACGTGGCCAGGAAGGCGGAGCAGCGGTGAGACGACGGCGATCCAAACCCTCCGGGACTCCGAGACCTCTTACGGCGCTGCTGGCCGCGCTGCTCATGGTCCTCGGACTGACCACGGGACTCTCCACGGCCACGGCCGCGTCCGGGCAGGACACGCCCCGGAAGGCCGCCGCGCAGACGCTGACCTGGACCGCGGGTGACGACATCACCAAGTACGTCTCGGCGCCCGCCACGGCCGTCGCCGGGAAGACCACCATCGTCTTCGAGAACAGCACCGCCACCGGCAACACCATGGGCATGCCGCACACCCTGACGTTCGACGTGTCGGATCCCGAGTACAACAACGACGTCCCGCTGAACATCCTCGCCAACCCCGCGGACGACAGCGGCGGCAAGCACTCCGCCGAGGTCACCCTGACCCCGGGCCGCTACCGCTACTTCTGCACCATCCCCGGCCACGGCCAGATGCAGGGCATCCTCGTGGTCACCGAGGACGGCGGGGGCGAGGACACCACGGCGCCCGACACCTCGGCGAAGGTCGAGGGCGAGCAGGACGCGGACGGCGCGTACATCGGCATGGCCACGGTCGCGGTGTCCGCCACCGACGCCGGATCGGGTGTGGACCGGATCGAGTACGCGGTGGGGGACGGGGCGTTCCAGCCGTACACCGCCCCGGTGATGGTGCACGAGGTCGGCACCCACACCCTCCGCTACCGGGCCACCGACAAGGCGGGGAACACCTCCGCGGTGAAGTCGGCGGAGTTCCGCATCGTGCCACCACCGACGGACGACACCACACCGCCCGAAACCTCCGCCACCGTCACCGGGAAACAGGGTCCGAGCGGTGACTACTACGACACGGCCACCGTCACCATCACGGCCTCCGATACCGGATCGGGCGTCAACGCCATCGAATACGCCCTGGACGGCGCCGAGTTCACGAAGTACACCGCCCCGGTGGCGGTGAACACCCACGGTGCCCATACGGTGCGCTACCGCGCCACCGACCGGGCGGGGAACACCTCCGAGGCGAAATCGGTGGCCTTCTCCGTGGTCGCGCCACCGAACGACGACACCACCCCGCCCGAGACCACCGCGAAGGCGGAGGGCACCAAGAACTCGGACGGCAACTACGTCGGCAGCGCCAAGGTGACCATCACCGCCACCGACTCCGGGTCCGGGGTGGCGAAGACCGAGTACTCCCTCGACGGCGGCCCGTACCTCGCGTACACCACCCCCGTCGTCGTCGACCGGGTCGGCCGCCACACCATCGCCCACCGCGCCACCGACAAGGCCGGAAACACCTCGGCGCCCCGGCGGCTCGCGTTCACCGTGGACCCGGGCGGCGGCGTGCCCGCTCCCGCGTGCCCCGAGTGGGACGAGCGGCTCACCGTGATCGTCGGTACGGTCGACACCGGCGTCCCCAACCGCATCACCCGGGGCCGCTGCACCATCAACGAGCTGATCGAGGACGAGAAGGACTGGTCCTCGCACGCCCTCTTCCTGAAGCACGTCACCTCGGTGACCGGCAAGCTGCTCTCCGACGGTGTCATCGACCAGCGCGAGAACGAGGCCATCAACGCGGCCGCCGACGAGTCCGGGATCGGCAAGCCCGGCCAGAGCGAGGGCTACCGCGACCTCTTCGACGGTACGAAGGCGTCGTTCGACAAGTGGCGGCACGTGGGCGGCGGCGCCTTCAGGCTGAACGCCGATTCCACGATGACCAGCAGCTCCACGGTCGACGGCATGGGCATGCTGTGGTTCCCGCGCCGTACCTATGACGACTTCTCGCTGAAGCTGCAGTTCCGTGACGACGCCCCGGGGACCGGCAACGCCAACAGCGGCGTCTTCGTCCGCTTCCCCGATGTCGACGGCCACCCCGAGGAGTCCCGCCCGGAGTGGGTCGCCATCAAGTACGGGCACGAGGTGCAGATCAACGACCGCCCCGACGGCGACATGTACAAGACGGGCTCGGTCTACGGGTTCGACCGCGTCGGACTGGGCGGCGCGGGCGTGACGCCCAAGGGCAGCTGGAACGACTACGAGGTCCGGGTGGTCGGCCAGCACTACTCGATCTACCGCAACGGTGTGCTGATCAACGAGTTCGAGAACGCCGGGGGCCAGGACTTCACCCCGCCGCGCTCGGACGACCCGGGCACCGACGGCCGCCGGTTCGCCTCCGGGTACATCGGTCTGCAGACCCACAGCACCGGCGATGTGGTCTCGTTCCGCGACATCCGGATCCAGGAGCTGTAGCCGGGCCCCGGACAGGTCCGGAGGGAGGAAGGTAAGCGGCCGCCGGAGTACCCCAGCCCCCGGCGGCCACTGCCACCCTCCAAGTTACCCGAGGTAATACTCAGCGGTAACCCTTGTACTCACGACATGCCAAAGCCCTGCCCCGACCAGCGGGGCAGGGCTTCGGCGTGCGGCGTCAGGACGCGAGGGTGTCCAGGATCTGCTGCCCGTACTTGAGCAGCTTGTTCTCGCCGACCCCGTTCACCGCGCCCAGCTCGTCCAGCGTCGAGGGAACGGCGGTCGCGATCTCGCGCAGCGTCGCGTCGTGGAAGATCACGTACGCGGGCACACCCTGCTCCTTGGCGCTCGCCGCCCGCCAGGCGCGCAGCCGCTCGAAGACGGGCAGCGCCTCCTCCGGCAGATCCACCACGGCCTTGCGCGACTTCGAGGACCCGGACGACCCCGCCTTCGCCGACTTCCCGGCGCGCGTCTTCTCGGGCTCGCGACGCAGCCGTACCTCGCGCTGCTGCCCCAGCACCTCGGCGCTCGCGTCGGTGAGCACCAGCGTGCCGTAGTCGCCCTCGACGCCGATCAGGCCCTGGGCCAGCAACTGCCGTACCACACCGCGCCATTCGGCCTCGCGCAGCTCGGTGCCGATGCCGAACACCGACAGCGCGTCATGGTCGAACTGGATCACCTTGGCCGTCTTCTTGCCGAGCAGGATGTCGATCACCTGTCCGGCGCCGAACTTCTGGTTCCGCTCCCGCTTGAGCCGGACCACCGTCGACAGCAGCTTCTGCGCGGGAATCGTGCCGTCCCAGGACTCCGGGGGCGTCAGACACGTATCGCAGTTGCCGCACGCGGTGCTCTGCTGGCCGAAGTAGGCGAGCAGCTGGACCCGGCGGCATTCGACGGTCTCGCACAGGGCGAGCATCGCCTCCAGGTGCTGGCCGAGCCGCCGCCGGTGGGCGTCGTCGCCCTCGGAGGTGTCGATCATCTTCCGCTGCTGGATGACGTCCTGCAGCCCGTACGCCAGCCAGGCGGTGGACGGCAGTCCGTCGCGCCCGGCGCGGCCCGTCTCCTGGTAGTAGCCCTCGACGGACTTGGGCAGATCCAGATGGGCGACGAACCGCACGTCCGGCTTGTCGATGCCCATGCCGAACGCGATCGTCGCCACCACGACCAGACCGTCCTCCCGCAGGAAGCGCGACTGGTGCTCGGCGCGGGTCGCGGCGTCCAGACCCGCGTGGTACGGGACCGCCTCGATCCCGTTGCTCACCAGGAACTCGGCCGTCTTCTCCACCGAGGCCCGGGAGAGGCAGTAGACGATTCCGGCGTCGCCCGGGTGCTCGGCGCGAAGAAGCTCCAGCAGCTGCTTCTTCGGCTCGTTCTTCGGGGCGATCCGGTACTGGATGTTGGGGCGGTCGAAGCTCGCCACGAAGTGGTGGGCGTCCTGGAGCTTCAGCCGGGACGCGATCTCGCCGTGGGTGGCCTCGGTGGCGGTCGCGGTCAGCGCGATCCGGGGCACGGTGGGCCAGCGCTCGTGCAGCTCGGACAGGGCCAGATAGTCGGGCCGGAAGTCGTGCCCCCACTGGGCCACACAGTGCGCCTCGTCGATGGCGAACAGCGAGACCGAGCCCCGGTCCAGCAGCCGCAGCGTGGACTCCACGCGCAGCCGCTCGGGCGCGAGATAGAGCAGGTCCAGCTCGCCCGCGAGGAACTCGGCCTCCACCAGCCGCCGCTCGTCCAGGTCCTGGGTGGAGTTGAGGAACCCGGCCCGCACACCGAGGTTCCGCAGGGCGTCGACCTGGTCCTGCATCAGCGCGATCAGCGGCGAGATGACGACCCCGACGCCCTTCCGGACGAGCGCGGGGATCTGGTAGCACAGCGACTTGCCGCCGCCGGTCGGCATCAGCACCAGTGCGTCACCACCGGCTATCACATGCTCGATGATCTCCTGCTGGCCTCCCCGGAACGCGTCATAGCCGAAGACGCGGTGCAGCACGCGCAGGGCTTCGCTGCCATCGGGGCCGTTAACGACATCGGGTCCGTTTTCGGGAAGAGCCATCCGCCGATTCTAGAGGTCGCACGGGGTGCCCTGGTCAACGGCGGGTGAACCGGGCGGTGACGGTCAGCGCGGCGGGGCCCGGCATCATCCCCAGCTTGTTCATGCCCATGCCGAATTCGCCGCGGTTGATCTCCAGGTCGGCGGTGAGCGTGGCCGCGTCGGCGGTGGCCTCGGTGAGCCGCGCCGGGAAGGACAGCGGGCGGGTGTTGCCGAGGATGGTCATCTCACCGTCGATCCGGACGGCGGCGCCCTCGCCGGGCACCGCGCCCGAGACCGCGAAGACGATCTCGGGGTGGCGGTCCGTGTCGAAGAAGTCCGCGCTGCGCAGATGGGTGTCCCGCTTGGCGTTCTGGGTGTCAAGCGACGCGGCGTCGACGGTCAGGGTGCCCCGCGCGGAGCCGTCCGCCAGTACCTCGCCCTCCCCGGTGACACCCGTGAAGACGCCCTTCACGGTGCTCAGCCCCCAGAACGTCTTGTGCGCGAAGCGGACCGTGGTTCCGGCCGGGTCCAGGACCCAGCGGCCCGCACCGACGGCGGAGGGGGAGACGGGGGTACGGGCGCTATTGGCGGCGTCCGCCATGACGATCACGTCCTTGAAGATTGTGGGACACGTTGCCCAGCAGCTTAGGGAGAACACAGGGTGCGGCGGGAGAGCCCGGACGGCCAGATCTGCGAACTGCCCCTGTGCCCCAATGGACTTATGCCGTGCCCCGATGGGCCGGACCCCCGGTGTGACGTGGCGACGGGGGAGCGGGTTGGATGGAGGCGGGCGTGGGCACAGTGGCGATTGAGACATGACGGTTCGTCATGCCCACGTCCAGATGGATCCTTTCCCCACGAGGAGGCCCATGTGACATCCAGAAGGCTCGTCCGCGCTCTGCCCGCCGCCGTCGCGGCGGTGTTCGCCCTGGCAGGCGGGCAGGCGGTGGCCGCTCCGGCGTCCGCCGCCACCGCGCCCACCGCCGCCGCCGCGCGCGTGGTCACCTATGACGCGGGCGGAGCCGCCGAGTTCAAGGACGCCGTGACCAAGGGCGCGGCAGTCTGGAACCAGAGCGTGAAGAACGTTCAACTCAAGCCGGTCGCCTCCGGCCAGCGGGCCAACCTGCGCATCGTCGCCGACAACGGCTGGCCCCGCGCCCAGGTCACCGCCCTCGGCAGCGGCACGATCTACTTCGGACGGCAGGCCGTGAACGAGGGCCACAACACCGTGCGGATCGCCTCGCACGAGATGGGCCACATCCTTGGCCTGCCCGATGTGAAGCCGGGGCCCTGCTCCAGCCTGATGTCCGGCGCCAGCGCCGGTACGTCGTGCACCAACGCCAACCCCAACGCGGCCGAGAAGGCCGAGGTCGAGGACGCCTTCGCGCTCCTCGAGGCGTCGGGCGCGACGGCCGTCACGTACAAGGACTGACCGGGAACGGGCGGGCCGGGATGCCCGGCCCGTCCGCTGCCGTCCTCGCCCGTCCTCACACGGTGATGACCTCCGTGTCGGGGAGGGCGCGGAACGGCGCGAGCTGGTCATCGGTGGCGCCGCTGTCGGTGACCAGCGTCCACGGCCGGTCCAGCGGGGCCCACGCGGAGAACGGGGACTCGCCGAGCTTGCTGCTGTCGGCGAGTACGTACACCTCCCGGCCCCGGTCGGCCATCATCTCCTTCAGCGAGGTCTGGTGCAGACTGGCCTCGCAGATCCCGCGCCGCGCGTCGAGCCCGTCGGCGCCCAGGAAGACCTTGTCCGCGGTGAGCCGGGACAGGGTGAGTTCGGCGAGCGGGCCGACGAACCCCTGGCTGACGTGGCGCAGCGTCCCGGCGAGCGTGATCAGCTCGATGCCGTCGACCTCGGCCAGCGCGCGCAGCGCGGTCAACCCACTGGTGATCACGGTGAGTTCGGTACGGGCACGCAGATGGTGGGCGAGCCGTCCGGTGGTGGTGCCCGCGTCCAGGATGACGGTGTCGCCCTGCGCGATCCGTGCGGCCGCCCACCGTCCGATGCGGTCCTTCTCGGCCACCGCGAGCCCGCTGCGCTGCCCGAGCGTCGGCTCGGGGGTGTGCCCGGCGCTCATCGCGCCGCCGTAGGTGCGGGCGATGGTGCCCTGCTCGGTGAGCAGGGCGAGGTCCCGCCGGATGGTGGAGGGGGTCACCTCCAGTGAGCGCGCCAGTTCCTCGACGACGACCGTGCCATCGGTCCGGATCGTGCGGGCGATCAGTTCCCGGCGGTCCCCGGCGCGCAGCCGCCGCTGACCTTCCCCGTTGGACGTCATGTTTCGCCTGCCATCCTCTCCGCGACTTCCCGCGACTCTGCGTGACTGGTGGAGCACCCTATCAGTCTGCGCATTCCGCGCTGTTTCATCGCGGACATTGGTCAGACTCTTGCGCGTTACGTGCATGCGTGCGAGCGTTCCGCTCACAACACGCACGTAACGGGAGGGTCCATGAAGGCCGAGAGTGTGCCGGTCGACGCCGGAGCGGACAGCGAACCCGCGTCCGACGATCCGTACGCACTGCGGGCGGGCGACGTCCTGGAGCCGCCGAGCGACCTCAAGGGCACCGCCAAGCGCCTCGGTCCCGGCATGATCCTCTCCGCGGCGGTGGTCGGCTCCGGTGAGCTGATCACCACCACCTCGCTCGGCGCCAAGGCCGGATTCGTGCTGCTGTGGCTGGTGATCGCGAGCGCGCTGGTCAAGGTGTGGGTGCAGATGGAACTGGCCCGCTGGACCATCCTCACCGGCAAGACCGCGCTGGCCGGGTACAGCCAGGTCGGCCCCAAGGTCGGCCGGGTCGGCTGGATCAATGTGCTGTGGATCCTGATGGACTTCGCCAAGATGCTCCAGCGCGGCGGCATGATCGGCGGCACTGCGGCGGCGTTCAGCATCCTCGCCCCGATCGGCGGGGATCCGCTCGGCCACACCTCGCTCACGGCGTGGACCGTGATCGTGGTCGTCTCCGTCGTCGCGCTGATGTACACCAACCGCTACGGGCTGGTGGAGAAGGCCGGGTTCATCACCGTCGTGATCTTCACCCTCTCCACGGTCGCCCTCGCCGTCGGCCTGCCCTGGACCGAATTCCCGTACACCGGCGGGGACTTGGGGTCCGGGCTGACCCTCTCCATCCCGGCGGGCACGCTCGGCTTCGCCGTCGCCATGTTCGGCATCACCGGCGTCGGCGCCGACGAGATGACCACGTACACGTACTGGTGTCTGGAGAAGGGCTATGCCCGCTGGACCGGCCCGGACGACGGCACCGAGGCGCGGGCCAAGCGCGCCGAGGGCTGGATCCGGGTCATGCGGGCCGACGCCCTCGTCTCCTGGCTGATCTGCACCCTGTGCACGCTGTCCTTCTACATCATCGGCGCGGCCATCCTGCATCGGCAGGGCCTGGTGCCCGAGGGCAACGAGATGATCAGCACGCTGTCCCGGATGTACACCGACACCCTCGGGCCCTGGGGCAAGTACCTCTTCCTGGCCGGTGCCATCGCCGTCCTCTACTCGACGATCATCGCGTCCACCGCGAGCGTGCCCCGGCTGTGGACCAACACCCTCGGGCTGCTCGGGCTGCTCGACTGGAAGAACGTCACGACGCGGCAGCGCACCATCCGGGTGCTCACCGTCGTGCTGCCGCCGCTGTGGGCGGCCTGCTACCTCTTCGTCCAGGAACCGGTGCTGATGGTGCAGGCCGGTGGCATCGCGGGCGGCATCTTCCTGGTCGCGGTCGTCATCGCCGTATGGCATCTGCGCAGCACCGAGGTGGCACCGCGCTTCCGCCGCAACACCGCGCTGAACTGCGCGCTCGTGCTGAGCAGCGCGGCCATCGGCGCACTCGGAATCTATTCGGTCCTCGATGTCTTCGGGCTCGGGGTGGGGAGTTGAGCCAGACCATGGGACACGACGTCCTGGTGACCACGCCGAGCTTCGGCCAGCACGCCCGCGCACCCTGGGAGGTGTTCGAGCGGGCCGGAGTCCCGGTGCGCACCGCGCGCGCCGCGCATCCGCTGCGGGAGGCGCAGCTGATCGACGAGGCGGCGGGCGCGGACGCCCTCGTCGTCGGACTCGACCCCGTGACGGCGGCCGTCCTGGACGCCGCCCCCGGGCTGAAGGTCATCGCCAAGCACGGGGTCGGCACCGACAACATCGACCTCACCGCGGCCGCCGCGCGCGGTGTCCGCGTGGTCAACGCGCCCGGCACCAACACCACCGCCGTCGCCGACATGGCCATGGCGCTGCTGCTGGCCGCCGTACGCCGGATCGTGCCCGCCCACGCCTCCGTCACCGGCGGCGGCTGGGACCGCTTCTTCGGCCCCGAACTGGCCGGGCGCACGCTCGGCATCGTCGGCTTCGGCCGGATCGGGCAGGCCGTCGCCCGCCGCGCCCGGGGCTTCGACATGGAGATCGTCGCGTACGACCCGCATCTGCCGGAGGCCGTCTTCGCCGAGCAGGCCGTGCCGTCCGTGACCTTCGACGAACTCCTCGCCCGGGCCGACGCCGTCACCCTCCACCTGCCGATGCCGACCGGCGGGCCGCTGCTCGGCCGTGCCCAGCTGGAAGCCATGAAGCCCGGCTGCTGCGTGATCAATACGGCGCGGGGCGGGCTCGTCGACGAGGCCGCTCTCGCCGAGCTGCTGCACAGCGGGCACATCGCGGCGGCCGGTATCGATGTGTTCGCCACCGAGCCCCCGGCCGGGAACCCGCTGCTCACCGCGCCGAACACGGTGCTCACCCCGCACTGCTCCGCCTTCACCCACCAGGCCAACGAGGCGATGGGCAGTGCCGTGGCCGCGGACGTGGTGCGGGTGCTGCGTGGCGAGGACCCGGTGAACGCCGTGGTGTGAGCCCTTTCGGTACGCCCTCCGGAACGCCCTTCCCGTACGCCCCATCGACCCCACGAGAGAAAACGAGAGAAGCTTAAGAACATGAACACTTCCCCCGCCGACTTCGCGTCCCGCCTCCGCGCACGCCAGCGGATCCTCGGTTACTGGGTCGTCCTCGACAACCCCGTCGGCACCGAGCGGCTGGCCGGGCTGGGGTACGACTACGTCTGCGTCGACGCCCAGCACGGGCTGCTCGACTACAAGGGCACCCTCGGCGCGATGACCGCCATCGACGCGCGCGGCACCGCCGCCGGAATGGTGCGCGTCCCCGCCAACGACGGCTTCTGGATCGGCCAGGCCCTGGACGCGGGTGCCCGCGGCGTCATCGTCCCGCTGGTCAACACCGCCGAGCAGGCCGCCGCCGCGGTGAGCGCCTGCCGCTACCCTCCGCTCGGCGTCCGCAGCTACGGTCCGATGCGCTCCGGCCTGCGCGTCGGCCCCACTCCGGCCGAGGCGAACGAGCAGGTCGCCTGCATCGTGATGATCGAAACGGCGGAGGCGCTGGGCAACACGGCCGAGATCTGTGCGACGGAGGGGCTGGACGGCGTCTACATCGGCCCCTCCGACCTCACGATCGCCCTCGGCGGGCGGACGTCCACGGACTCCGCGGTGGCGGAACGGTTCGACGCGGCTCTGGCCAAGGTGGCGCAGGCCGCGGCGGCGGCCGGGATCGCGGCCGGGATCCACTGCCCGGACGGCGCCACGGCCGCCAAGCGGCTGGCCCAGGGCTTTACGTTCGCCACGGTCAGCAGCGACTTGGTCCACCTGGAACAGGCCGCCGCGGCCCACTTCCGCGACGCCACCGCAGGCTAGGGCCGCCCACCCCGGAAACCAGTTGGCGGACCACGGCGACACTGCTACTTTTCCGGAGGCCGTGCGAGAGAACGAGGAGGTGGTACCCGTGAACGCAGTATCGACATGGGTGCTCCCCTCCGGGGTCACGGTCGGACGATAGGTCGTCCGGGAGCGCCGTTCACCAGCGCTCCCGAAAGGCACGACCATGCGATTCACTTCTGAACACCGCCTCGACGACGGCGTCGTCGAGCGCGAATTCACCCTGGGCGAGACCCCCGGCACCCTGTGGACGCCGGGCTCCGCCGGATCTTCTGGGGCCGCACCGGCCCTGCTGATCCTGATGGCCCACAACAACGGCCTGCCCAAGGGGGCGGCCCGGTTGGTGGCACGGGCCCGGCTCTGCGCGGCGTACGGCTACGCGGTGGTCACCATCGACGCCGCCGGGTGCGGTGACCGGCCCCGTTCCGCCGCCGACGAGCAGGTCCGCGCCGACCTCCGCCGGGCGATGCGGGCGGGCGAGCCGGTCGACGAGATCTTCGAGTCCCTCGTCGGCCCGCTGGTCGAAGGCGCGGTCCCGGAATGGCGGACCACCCTGGACGCCGTCCTCGCGCTGCCCGGGATCGGCGGCCCGGTCGGATACTCGGGGTGGACCGCCCTCGGCATTCGGCTGGCGGTGGTCGAGCCCCGCATCGCGGCCGCCGGTTTCTTCGCCGGGGGGTACGTGCCCCGCGCCCAGCGCGAGGAGGCCCGGCAGGTCGGAGGACGGGAACCGGTTCTTCGGCCGCCACCTGAAGTGACACCGGGCCGTCAGACGGTGATGGCCCAGGCCCCGTGGTGCGGGCCCGGGCCATCCGTCGCGCGTACGGTTACGGCTCGACCACGATCTTGCGGCCCTGACCGGACCGGAACTGCTCCAGCGCCTCGGGGTACTCGGCGAGCGGCATCCGGTGGCTGATGAAGATCTTCGGGTCGAGAACACCGGAGGCGAAAAGCCCGGCGGCGCGTTCGTAGCTGTGCAGCACCGCCATGGAGCCGGTGATGGTGATCTCCTGGTTGTAGATCTTGTACGGCTCGATGGTGGCCCGGGTCGCGTAGTCGGAGACCCCGAACTGCAGGAACGTACCCGCCTTGGCGACGCGGCCCAGCCCGTCCTGGATGGCGGCCTGGTTGCCGGTGGCGTCGATGACCACGTCCCAGCCGCGCGGCTGGTCGAGTTCATCGGCCGAGGCCCCGGCCCGGGAGCAGCCGAGGGTCTTCGCGGTGCCCAGCCGCTCGGGGTTGACGTCGAGGACGTCGACGCTGGTGGCGCCGGTCCGCTTGGCCAGCTCCAGCATCATCAGCCCCATCGTGCCGGAGCCGTAGATGAGCACTTCGGCGCCCAGGTTGCCGCTGAGGACGTCATAGCCGCGCACCGCGCAGGACAGCGGCTCGATGAGGGCCGCGTCGCCGACGTCCACGTGCTCGGGGAGCTTGACGCAGTTGGCCACCGGCGCGACGGCGAACTCGGCGGCGCCGCCGGGGACGCTGACCCCGATGGCGTTCCAGTTGTCACACAGGTTGCCCCGGCCGATGCGGCAGTAGCGGCACTCGTGGCAGTGCAGGGAGGGGTCGACCGCGACCCGGTCGCCGATCGCCAGCTCGGTGACGTCCTTGCCCAGCCCTACGACCTCTCCGGCGAACTCATGGCCGGGCACGATCGGCAGGGTCGGCGCGAACTCCCCCTGGAGGATGTGCAGATCGGTTCCGCACAGCCCGCAGGCCGCCACGTCGATGACGACCTCGCGGGGCCCCGGGGCCGGATCCGCGACCGTGGCGACGGTGACCTTGCCGGGGGCTTCGATGACGGCGGCCCTCATTTGACTGCTCCTAGCGACAGGCCCTGGACCAGCTTGTCCTGGGCGGCGAACCCCGCGGCGAGTACCGGCAGGGAGATGACCATCGACGCGGCGCACACCTGGGCCAGGAACAGCCCCTGGCTGGTGACGAAGCCGGTCAGGAAGGCCGGTGCGGTCTGGGCGACCACGCCGGTGAGCACCTGGGCGAACAGCATTTCGTTCCAGCTGAAGATGAAGCAGATCAGCGAGGTGGCGGCGATGCCGGGACCGGCTATCGGGGCGACGACCCGCCACAGGATGGTCGTCAGCCGCGCCCCGTCCATCTGGGCGGCCTCGATGATGGACACGGGGATGTCCGCGAGGAAGGACTGCATCATCCACACGGCGATCGGCAGGTTCATCGACGTGTAGAGGATGACGAGCAGCCACACGTTGTCCAGGAAACCGGTGTCCTTCGCGAACAGGTACACCGGCAGCAGCCCGGCCACCACCGGCAGCATCTTGGTGGACAGGAAGAAGAACATGACGTCGGTCCACTTGCGCACCGGCCGGATCGACAGCGCGAACGCGGCCGGAAGCGCCAGCACCAGCACGAAGAGCGTGGAGAAGATGCTCGTGCCCATCGAGTTGAGCAGCGCGGGCCAGGGGCTGGCCCCGCCGTCCACGCCGAAGAACGCCTTGTAGCCGTCGAGCGTCAACGGGGCCGCCAGCGAGGGCGGGTTGGTGGCGGCGTCGCTCTCGGAGTGGAACGAGGTGAGCAGCATCCACAGCACCGGCAGGGCGAACAGGATGCCGATGAACCAGGCCAGCAGGCCGAGCGCGGCACCGCGCCGCTTGGCCCGGCGGGCGCCCGGGGGAACCGCGGTGACGGTGGCGGGGGCGGTCAGGGAGGTCATGCGCGGGACGCCTCCTCACGGAAGAGGGACGACACCACGCGCAGCGCGAAGGTGGCGATGATGATCGTGCCGATCACGACCAGGACACCCGCCGCCGATGCCAGCCCGTATTCGTGGGCGTTGTAGAAGGTTTCGTAGATGGTGTAGGGGAGGTTGGCGGTGTCGAGCCCGCCGCGGGTGAGGGTGAACACGGCGTCGAAGTTCTGCACGATGTAGATCGACCCGAGCAGGGTGCCCAGCTCCAGGTAGCGCCGCAGATGGGGCAGGGTCAGAAAGCGGAATATCTGCCAGGCGCCCGCGCCGTCCAGCCGGGCCGCCTCGATCATGTCCAGCGGACGGCTCTGCAGCCCGGCCAGCAGGATGAGCATCATGAACGGTGTCCACTGCCAGATCAGCGACGCCTCCACGGCCATCAGCGGCATATCGCTGAGCCATTCCGGCTGGGGCCCGCCCACCCAGTTGAGGACGCCGTTGAACAGCCCGTACTCGGGGTTGTACAGCGCATGCTTCCACAGCAGTGCCGAGGCCACCGGCACCACCAGGAACGGCGCGATGAGCATCGTACGGACGAGCCCCCGGCCGCGGAACTTGCGGTCCAGCAGCAGCGCCAGGGCGAGCCCCAGCACCACGCTGACGATGACCACCGTGGCGGTCAGCAGCACGGTGGTGAGGATCGACTCGCGCAGCGCCGGGTCGCTCGCCACCGTCTGGTAGTTCTCAAGACCCGCGAACTCACGGTTGTCGGGGCGGAACGAGTTCCAGTCGAAGAGGGAGATCACCAGCGTCGCCACGAACGGCAGCTGGGTGACCACGATCAGGAAGATCAGCGCGGGCATCAGCGGTGCCCGGGTGGCCCACTCCCGGGCCCGGTTCCTCGGCGGCCGGGAGGTGTTACGGGACGAGGCGGCCACGGTCGGCGGGCGCTCGCCACGGACGGGGACCGCCGTTGTCGGATTACTCATCTCGGTACTCCTCGCCCACCTTCTCGGCCAGCTTCTGCGACTTCTTCAATGCCTCGTCGACGGACTGCTTCCCGGCGATGGCGGCGCTGATCTCCTGGGCCACCTTGGTGCCGAGATCGGCGAATTCGGGGATGTCGACGAACTGGATGCCGATGGTCGGCCGCTCCTGCACCCCGGGATCGCGCGGCTTGGCGCTGGTGATGGCCTTCCGGGTGACCTCGGAGAAGGCGCCCGCGGAGTCGCGGTATTCCTGGTTGGCGTAGGTGGAGGCCCGTTTGCCCGCGGGCACATTGGACCAGCCGAAGGTCTTGCCGACCAGCTTCTCGTACTCCTTGCTGGAGGCCCAGGAGATGAACTTCCACGCCTTGTCGGAGTTGCGCGAGGCCTTCTGGACGCCCCAGGCCCAGGTGTAGAGCCAGCCCGAGCTGTCGGTCTTCTCCACCGGCGCCTGGACGTACCCGATCTTGCCCTTCACGGGGGACTTGGCGCCCTCCAGCGACCCGGCGGCCGAGGTGGCGTCGTACCACATGGCGCTCTTGCCCTGGGTGAGGTTGTTGAGGCACTCGGCGAAACCGGACTGGGAGGCACCGGCCTCACCGTGCTCGCGCACCAAGTCGACATAGAACTTGGTCGCCTTGACGAACTCTGGCGAGGTCAGCTGCGCCTTCCAGTCCTTGGTGAACCAGGTGCCGCCGAAGGTGTTGACGACCGTGGTGAGCGGGGCCATCAGCTCGCCCCATCCGGGCAGCCCGCGCAGGCAGATGCCGTTCATGCCCTTGCGGGCGCCGTCGGCCTTGGCCGCGAGATCCGCCACCTGGTTCCAGGTGGGCCGCGCGGGCATCTTCAGGTTCTTCTCGGCGAAAATGTCCTTGCGGTACATCAGAAACGACGACTCGCCGTAGAACGGCTCCGCGTACAACTGACCGTCACCGGCGGTCAGCGATTCCCGCATCGGCGGAAGAATGTCCTTCTGGTCGAATGCCTTGTCCTTGGCGACATGGTCGTCCAGCGGCATCAGCCAGCTGTTCTCGGCGTAGAACGGCACCTCGAAATTGCTGATGGTGGCGACGTCGTACTGCCCGGCCTGATTGGAGAAGTCCTGACTGATCTTGTCGCGGACATCGTTCTCCGGCAGCACCGTGAACTTGACCTTGATGCCCGTTTCCTTGGTGAAATGCTTGGCGGTCAGCTTCTGAAGATCCATCATCTGCGGGTTGTTCACCATCAGCACGTTGATGGTGTTGCCGCCGGAGCTGCCGCCGCCCATACCGGCGCACCCCGCGAGGAGCGCGCCCGCGGTCAGGGCCACGACCGGTATCCGGGCAGCACGAAGGGTCAGGACTGGCATAACGGGTCCAATCGGAGGGACGTGGGGAGAGGGGGAAAGAGGGGGACTTCGGGGTCAGACCCGGAGTATCTGCGGGCCCAGCAGCGAATACCGGTGGGCTTCGGTCACGGGCAGCCCGGTGTCGGTCACGATCGTCTCGAAGTCGGACACGTCCGCGAACCGGCAGAAGCTGACGGCACCGAACTTGGTGTGCACCCCGGAGAACACCTTCCGGCGGGACACCCGGACCACCTGCGCCTTGACCTCGCTGACCGCCGGGTCGGGGGTGGTGAGCCCGTACTGCCGGGAGATGCCGTTGGCGCCGATGAACGCCAGGTCGATGACGAAGCCGGAGAGCATGTGGGTCGCCCAGTGGTCGACGGTGGCCATCGTGCCGCCGCGGACCCGGCCGCCGAGCAGCAGCACGGTGGTGTTCTCGCGCCCGGCGAGTCCGCTCGCGGTCGCGAGGGACGCGGTGATCACGGTGAGCGGCCGGTCCCGGGGCAGGGCCTCGGCGATCAGCTGTGGGGTGAAGCCCTCGTCGATGTAGACCGTCTCGGCGTCGCCCAGCAGCTCGGCGGCCGCGGTCGCGATCCGCGACTTCTCCGGGACATGCATGGTGGTGCGGAAGGCGAGGGTGGTCTCGAAACCGGCGCTCTCCACGGGGTACGCGCCGCCATGGGTGCGCCGGACCAGCCCGTGCTGCTCCAGCACCCGCAGATCGCGGCGCACCGTCTCCTTGGACACCCCGAGGTCCGCGGCGAGCTTGCCGACGTCGACGACCCCGGCACGCCGCGCCATGTCGAGGATCCCCCGACGGCGTTCCTCCGCGTCCACACCGCATCACCTGCTTCTTCTTCGGGCTTGGCGAGAAGTTTTACAAGCACGCAACGGGAGTGGCCAGGCTTGACACGAGACGGATCATGACCGGATGTGCCCGTTTCACGAACGTTATCTCAGCAGGTCAGCCCTGGTAAGAACAGAAGCGGTGAGGATCGCGGACGCCTGCATCGGCGCAGGTCGGGCCCGTTTTCTGCCCGCTTCCGAAAACGTGGCCGAAACGGAGCCCGTTCGGGCGTGATCAAGGTCTAGGGAAAGCCCGTTCGGACAGGTGCTACGCGGTCGCGGGCAGGCCCGAGGCGTCGAGGATGCGGCTGGCCACGTTGACCGAGTCGACGAGCGGGTGCAGCGCGAGGGCGCGCAGCGCCGCGCCCCGGGCGGCGGCGGGCCCGGCCTCCGTGATCGCCTCCGCCGCCTCGATCGTCGAGCGCTCGACCGCCTTCAGCGAGAGCATCAGCCCGAGCTGGTCCGGGGCCACCGCGCCGGTAGCCATGGGGCGCGCGCCGCCCGCGTCCACCAGGCAGGGCACCTCCACCACCGCGTCCGCGTCCAGTCCGGGGACGGCCGTGCGGTTGCCGACGTTGAGGATCAGCGTGGTGCGCTCGTCGCGGGCGATGGCCCGCATGATGGCCAGCGCGATCCGGTCGTACCCGCCGCCGTCCAGATCGCACGAGTCGCGCTCCCAGCCGCCGCTCGCCTCCCGGCTCGCCGCCAGGTACGTGGTCTCGCGCTCCAGCCGGGTCCGCTCCCAGGCCGCGAGCGCCCCGCCGTCGGCGGTGCGGGCCGTCTCGTAGAAACGGGCCTGCTGCTCGCGCAGGAACTCGCCCCGGGTGGTCGTGGCCTGCTGGATGGAGGCCACCGCCTCGCGGTTGAAGTAGTAGTAGTGCAGATACTCGTTGGGCAGCGCGCCCAGGGTCCGCAGCCAGTCCGCGCCGAACAGCTTGCCCTCCTCGAAGGACTCCAGCGCCCCGGCGTCGGCCAGCAGTTCGGGCAGCCGGTCCCGGCCGTCCACCACCACGCCCCGCAGCCAGCCGAGGTGGTTGAGGCCCACGTAGTCGTAGACCGCCCGGTCCGGGTCCGTGCCCAGCGCCCGCGCCGCCCGGCGGCACAGCCCGACGGGCGAGTCGCAGATGCCGATCACCCGGTCGCCCAGCACCCGCCGCATCGCCTCGGTGACCATGCCCGCCGGGTTGGTGAAGTTGATGACCCAGGCGTCCGGGGCCACGGCCGCGACCCGCTCGGCGATCCGCGTCGCCACCGGCAGCGTGCGCAGCCCGTACAGCACCCCGCCCGCGCCGACGGTCTCCTGCCCGAGGACGCCCTCGGCCAGCGGAATCCGCTCATCGCGGGCACGGCCCTCCAGACCGCCCACCCGGATCGCCGAGAACACGAAGTCGGCGCCGCGCAGCGCGTCGTCGAGGTCGGTGGTGGCCCGCACCGCGACGGCGACGGGGTGTTGCCTCGCCTGCTCGGCCAGGACCGCGCCGATCGCGTCCAGCCGGTGCCGGTCGGTGTCGTACAGCACCAGCTCGGTGCAGCGACCGGCGTCGTCCCCGGTGTCCTCCAGCAGGGCCCGGTACACCAGCGGCATCCGGAAACCGCCGCCGCCCAGCACAGTCAGCCTCATACGGTCACTACCTCCACATCGGCCTCGCGGAAAGCGCCGAGCGTCGCCGGGTCGGCGGTCTTGTTGGTGATCAGGGTGTCGATCTCCCGTGGGCCGCAGATCCGGGCCAGCCCGGTGTCGCCCGGGAACTTGCCCGCGGTGACCAGCAGCACCACCTCCCGGGCGGAGGCGAGCATGGCCCGCTTGACCGGCACCTCCACATGCGTGCTGTCCAGCACGCTGCCGTCGGACAGCACCCCGCTCGCGCCGAGGAAGAGCCGTCCCACCCGCAGCTGGCGCAGGTTGGACTCGGTGAGGAAGCCGACCACGGAACGGTAGTTGGCGCGCACCTGCCCGCCGAGCAGGATCAGCGTCACCTCGGGGTCGTCGCGCAGCTCGTCGTAGACCGCCAGATTGCTGGTCACGATGGTGACCGGACGGCCGCGCAGCAGCCTGGCGAGGTGGAGGGTGGTGGTGCCGATGTCCAGCAGCAGCACATCGCCGTCCGCGACCAGCTCCGCCGCGCGCCGGGCCACCGCCGCCTTCTCCGCCGGTTCGTCGACCGCCACCTCGCCGAACGGGCGCTCCTCGTCCGGGGTGGGGGCGGCCACCGCGCCGCCGTACACCCGGGTCAGCCGGCCGGCCCGGCCCAGTTCGGTGAGGTCCCGGCGGGCCGTCGCCTCGCTGACCTCCAGACGCTTGGCGATCTCCCCGATCGGCAGCACGCCCTGCTCGCCGAGGATGCTCAGCAGCTTCTCGTGGCGGGTCTCTCGCAGCATGGGGGCAACGTACTCCACCTGAGCGACTCTGCGCGACTATGACCGACCTCTTGCATAAAGCCCCTCTGAGGTGCATGGTGTCGCTCATCCGACGTCACGACGAACAAGGAAAGGCGCGCCGGTGAGCCCCACGTCCGCAGCCCCCGGTCCGATACAGCCGATCGACCCGCTCGCCGCGCTGCGCACCGCCGCCGACCCCGAACACGACGTCTACCTCACCGGCACCGTCTTCCTGGACATCATCTTCACCGGCCTCGATCACGCCCCGGTGCGCGGCACCGAGACCTGGGCGCGCGGCATGGGCTCCAGCCCCGGCGGCATCGCCAACATGGCCACCGCCCTCGCCCGGCTCGGTCTGCACACCACCCTCGCCGCCGCCTTCGGCGCCGATGTCTACGGGGACTACTGCTGGGAGAGCCTGGAGCACGCCGAGGGCGTCGACCTCACCCACTCCCGGCGCGTCCCCGCCTGGCACTCACCGGTCACCGTGTCCATGGCGTACGAGGGCGAACGCACCATGGTGACCCACGAGCACCCCGCCCCGCCGCCCGCCACCAGGTCCGCGCCGCCCCGCTCCCGGGCCTGTGTGACCGCCTACGAACCGGGCCGCCACGAGGACTGGGTGCGCCAGGCACACGACCAGGGCGCCAAGATCTTCGCCGATGTCGGCTGGGACGAGTCCGGCTGCTGGGACCTCGCCACCCTGCCCGACCTGCCGTACACCCACGCCTTCCTGCCCAACGCCACCGAGGCCCAGCGCTACACCCGCACCGACACGCCCGAGCGGGCTGTGCGCGCCCTGGCCGAGCGGGTGCCGATCGCGGTGGTCACCCGGGGCGCCGAGGGCGCCATCGGCGTCGACTCGCTCACCGGGGAGAGCGCCGAGGTGCCGGGCCTGGCCGTGGAAGCGCTCGACCCGACCGGGGCGGGCGATGTGTTCGTCGCCGGTTTCATGACCGGAACGCTCGCGGGCTGGCCGCTCGCCGACCGGCTCGCCTTCGCGAACCTCACCGCCGCCCTCTCCGTCCAGCATTTCGGCGGCTCGCTCGCCGCGCCCGGCTGGGCCGAGGTCGCCGCGTGGTGGGACCGTACGAACCGCTCGGCGGACCGCGAACTGGTGGCTCGCTACCGCTTCCTGGACGGCCTGATCCCGCCCGGGGTGCGCGACTGGCCACGGCTGCGGGCGCTGCCCACCATCGGCTTCCGGGCGGCCGACGCCCGCGGGGCCTGACGGCCGCACGCCGCCCGCGAGGCCCGACTCCCGCACCGCGCGCAGACCCGACGCCAGCACGTCGCCCGTACGACAGTCGCCCGCACGTCGCCCGTACGACAAGGGAGAACCGCATGGGATGTCCCCGCCGGGCCTTACCGGCCGCCCTCGCCCTCGGCGCCACCCTGCTCGCCGCCGCCTGCGTGCCCGGCACCGACGGCTCGGGGGCCGCCGGACCCGGGACCGGCGGCGCCACCGCCGTCCCCGATCCGGCCAGGGCCGGGAAGACCACGCTGACCGTGTGGGACCAGGAGATCCGCGGCGGTACGAACGGCGAAATCACCCAGCTGAACCGGGAGTTCGAGGAGAAGTACCCCAACGTAACGATCAAGCGGGTGGCGCGGAGCTTCACCGATCTGAAGACCACGCTCAAGCTCGCCGTCTCCGGCAACAACCCGCCCGACGTCATCCAGGCCAACCAGGGCTACCCGGACATGGTCTCCTTCGTCCGCGCCGGGCTGCTCACCCCGCTGGACAACTACGCCGGGATCTACGACTGGAACACCCGCTACCCGAACACCCTCCTGAACCTGAACCGGGTCTCCGTCGACGGCACCGACTTCGGCCGTGGACGGCTCTACGGCATCTCCCAGACCGGTGAGTTCGTCGGCCTCTACTACAACAAGGACGTGCTGCGGAAGGCGGGCCTGGAACCGCCCAAGACCTGGGGCGAGTTCACCGCCGGGCTCGCCCGCCTCAAGGAGCGGGGCGAACTGCCCGTCCAGTTCGGCAACCTCGACAAGTACCCCGCGATCCACACCTTCGGGGTGCTCCAGGACCAGTACGCCGCCACCGAGGCCCGCGACACCGTCCTCGGCCGAGGGCCCGGCTTCGCTACCTCGGCCACCAGGAAAGCGGCCACGACCCTGCGCGACTGGATGAAGCGCGGCTATCTGCCGAAGGGCGCGGGCGGCCTCGGATACGACGACGCGGCCAAGAAGTTCGCCTCCGGCGACGGCGCGTATCTGATGACCGGAAACTGGCTGCTGGCCGACCTCAAGAAGGCTATGGGCGACAAGCTCGGCCTCATGCCGCCACCGCCCGCGAAACCCGGCGGCGCCCCCGTCACCACCGGCGGCCAGGGCCTCGCCTGGTCCATCACCTCCCGCTCCCGCCACCCCGAAGTGGCCGCCGCCTACCTCGACTTCCTCACCAGCGCGCACGCCTCCGACGTCATGACCCGCCACGGAGTGCTGCCCGCCGTCCCCGGCGCGGCCGCGGCCAAGGTCGGCCCGGACACCGTGGACGGCCAGATGATCGACGGCTGGCAGCGGCTCAGCGCCGCCGACGGCCTCGTCCCGTACCTCGACTACGCCACCCCCACCTTCTACGACACCCTCTCGGCCGCCCTCCAGGGCGTCGCCAGCGGCAAGACCTCACCGGACCGGCTGGCCGACACCCTGCAACGGGACTACGGCGCCTTCATGGACAAGCAGCGCCAACGCCACCCCGATGCACGGCCCGCCCCGGCGGAGTCGCGATGAAGCCCACCGCCCTGACCGGGGGATACCGCCGCCGGGCCCCCGGTGAGCCGCGTGCCATCGGCTATCTCTACATCCTGCCCGCGCTGCTCGTGTACGGGGTGTTCCTGCTCTACCCGTTCGGGCAGTCGGTGTGGCTGTCGTTCGTTCACTGGGACGGGCTGACCGCCGCCACCCCGGCCGGATTCGACAACTACCGTGACCTGTTCGGCGATCCCGCGCTGCGCGCCCCGTTCGCCCACGCCCTGCTGCTGCTCGTGTTCTACTCCGCCCTGCCGGTGGCCATCGGGCTGCTGCTGGCGGCCGCGATGTCCCGGGTCCGGATCCACGGCATGACCTTCTTCCGCACCGTCCTGTTCCTGCCGCAGGTGCTGGCGCTCATCGTGGTCGCCGTGGCCTGGCGGTCCATCCTCGCCCCCGACGGACTGCTCAACGACACCCTGCGCGCGGTCGGCCTCGGCTCCCTCGCCCGCCCCTGGCTCGGCGACTACACCTGGGCGCTGCCCGCCGTAGGGATCGTCGGCACCTGGGTGGGCACCGGGCTGTGCGTGGTCCTCTTCCTCGCCGGGGTCCAGCGCATCCCGCGCGAGCTGTACGAGGCGGCGCGGATGGACGGCGCCGGGCCGGTCCGGGAGTTCTTCGCCGTCACCCTCCCGGGGCTTCGGCCGCACATCGCGGTGGCGCTGACCCTGACCATTGTCGCGGGCCTGCGCAACTTCGACCTCATCTACGTCACCACCAGCGGCGGCCCCGGGAACGCCACCTCCGTACCCGCCTACGAGGTCTACCACCGGGCCTTCGAGACCAACCAGGTCGGCTCGGCCGCCGCCGTCGGGGTGGCCCTCACGGTCCTGACCTTCGCCCTGACCGTCACGGTCTCCCGGCTCGTGGAAGGGCGGCGGACATGACCACACGCCGGGAACGCGCCATCACCTACGCCCTCCTCACCCTCTTCGCCGTCCTCTCGCTCACCCCGGTCGTCGGCATCCTCTCGACCGCCTTCGGCTCGCAGGGCTCCCTGGACACCGGGTTCTCGCTGCCCCGGGACGGACTGCACTGGGGCAACTTCGCCGACGCCTGGAACCGCGGCCACTTCGGCACCTACCTCGGCAACTCGGTGCTGGTCACCACGGCCGTGGTCGCGGCCACCACCGTGCTGGCCGTGCTCGCCGCGTACGCGTTCGGCGTGATGCGCTTCCCCGGCGCCACCCCGCTGTTCTACCTCTTCGTGATCGGGCTGACCCTGCCCCAGGAGGCCCTGGTCGTCCCGCTCTACTTCGATCTGCGGTACGCCGGACTCACCGACACCTACTGGGCGTTGATCCTTCCGCAGACCGCCCAGTCGCTGGCGTTCGGCGTGTTCTGGATGCGGACGTACTTCCGGGGCAGCGCGCGGGCGGTCATCGAGGCGGCCCGGATCGACGGGGCGAACAGCTGGACCACGCTGTGGCGGGTGCTCGTCCCGATGGGCCGCCCGGCGATCTCCACCATGGTCGTCATCACCTTCATGTGGACCTGGAACGAGTTCCTGATGGCGCTCGTGATGATCAGCGACGAGGCCCATCGCACCGTCCCCCTCGGCCTCGCCTTCTTCCAGGGGCAGCACAGCTCGGACGCGCCGCTGCTCGCGGCGGCGTCGGTGCTGATCGCGCTGCCGGTGGTGGTCGTCTACGTGGCGCTCCAGCGCCGGTTCATCGAGGGCATGCTGGGCGGCGCCGTAAAGGAGTAGCCGCCGCGCTCACAGCTCGGGCGTACGGCTGACCGCGCGGCCCAGCCCGGCGACGGCACGGGCGAAGACGGCGGCGTCGTGGACCGCCGCCCCGCCCGTGTCGTTGTTGAAGTACGCGTAGACGTCGGCCTCGCCGGGCCAGGTGTCATGGACCCGGCGCGCCCAGGTGGCGAGTGCCTGGCGGCCGTAGCGCGGTGCGGGCTCGGCCCGGCCGCCGTGGAAGCGTACGTACCCCCACCCGGCGGTCCGCCACAGCGGGGCGGCCGGGCGCGAGCCCACGTCCGCCCAGCACAGCGCGGCGCCGTGGTCCTCCAGCAGGGTCCGGATCTCCCCGGTCCACCAGGAGTCATGGCGCGGCTCGACCGCGACCCGGGTACCGGCCGGGAAGCAGGCCAGAGCGGTGTCCAGCAGTCCGGGGTCGGCCCGCAGGGTCGGCGGGAGCTGGAGCAGGACCGGGCCCAGCCGGTCGCCGAGCCCCGCCGCGTGGGACATCAGCCGCGCCACCGGCTCCTTCGGGTCGCGCAGCCGCTTGATGTGGGTGAGATAGCGGCTGGCCTTGAGCGCCATCACGAACCCGCCGGGCGTACGGTCCCGCCAGACCGCGAACTGATCGTGCTCGGGGAGCCGGTAGAACGCGTTATTGCTCTCGACCGTGGTGAAGCCCCTGGCGTACTCCTCCAGCCACAGCCGCTGCGGGCAGTCGGCGGGGTACAGGACCCCGCGCCAGTCCTTGTACTGCCACCCCGATGTGCCGACCAGGACACCCATGTTTCCAGGGTGCCGGACGCGCCGCCGGTTTGCGGTCCGGGGCATTGTCGGCTTGATTCGAAGGAGAGGAATCCGAACCGGGGGTGAGCGATGATCTTCACTGACCGGGTGGACGCCGGACGGCGCCTCGCCGAGCGGCTGCGGCCCCAGGCCGAGGAGAAGCCCGTGGTGCTGGGGCTGCCGAGGGGAGGGGTGCCGGTGGCCTTCGAGGTGGCCCGGGCGCTGCGCGCACCGCTGGACGTGATCATCGTCCGTAAGCTCGGCGTCCCCTTCCACCGCGAGCTGGGCTTCGGCGCCATCGGCGAGGGCGGGGTACGGGTCGTCCACGAGGCGATCATCCGGATGAGCCGGGCGGACGAGGAAGAGATCGCCGAGGTCGAGCGGACCGAGCAGGCCGAGCTGAGCCGCCAGGCGCGCCGGTTCCGCGGCGACCGGCCGCGGATCCCGGTGGAGGGCCGTACGGCGATCATCGTGGATGACGGGATCGCGACCGGCGCCACCGCCCGCGCCGCCTGCCGGGTCGCGCGGGCCCAGGGAGCGGCCCGGGCCGTCCTGGCCGTGCCCGTGGCGCCGCCGGACGCGGTCGCCTCGCTGCGCGAGGACGCGGACGAGGTGGTGTGCCTGTCCACGCCGCCGGACTTCTCCGCGGTCGGCGAGTGGTACGAGGACTTCTCCCAGACCGACGACGCCGAGGTGATGGAACTGCTGACCAGGTCGACCGGACAGCACGGGGAGGCGCATCCTGGAAGGTGACGCAGGAGGTGATCGTGATGGAGACGATCGTGGGATGCGACATCCAGATGGAATTCCGTGAGATCGGTCCGCTGACCGAGGCGGTCGTCCGGCTGCGGATGCACGACGGCACCGAGATGCTCGCCCAGGGCCGCGCGAACCGCAACCCCGACGACCCGGCACAGCCTCGGGTCGGCGAGGAGATCGCGGCGGCGAGGGCGCTGAGCAACCTGGCCCACCGGCTGATCGGCAAGGCGGGCGGCGACATCGAGGAAGTCACCCACAGCAAGGCACACCTGGTGATGTAACCGGCCTGGTGCCGTTGGACCGGCGGCTCCCCGGTGGCAGCCAGGTCACCGGGGTGCGGCGGAGACATGCGGAGACATAAGGGCGTCCAAGCGGGGAAAGGGGAGCCGAAAGAGAGCGGACACGACCCCGGGAGGTCGCTCATGGCGCACCGGAACGAGATGACGACGCCGAGGCCCCGGCGGTCCCGGCGGTGGCGGTTATGCGCGCTGCTCATCGGAGCGCTGTCCGTGGTGACGGCCTGCGGCGCCGACACCGGGGGTGAGGTGTCCGCGCGCCCCGGCTCCTCCGGCGCACCGGACGGCACACGGTCCGCGGCGCACACCGGGCGCACGGCGCCACCCGTATCGCACCCCGCAACGTCGCGCATCGTCACGCACTCCCCGTCCACATCCGCGACGCACTCCGCGTCCACATCCGCGTCCGTCTCCGCCTCCGCCACGGTGGCGAGCAGCGGCGCCGCGCCGCGGCCCGGTGCCCGGCGCGTCTGCTCCACCGAACAGCTGCGGCTGACCCTCGGGCGCAAGGACGTGGGCGCGGGCAATGTCTATATGCCGCTGGTGCTCACCAACAAGTCCACCGGCACCTGCACCCTCACCGGCTTCCCCGGGGTCTCGCTGCTGGACTCCGCCGGTTCCGCGATCGGCGACCCCGCCACCCGGCGCGGCGGGTCGCGCTCCACGGTCTCCCTGGCGCCGGGCGCCAGCGCCTCCGCGATGCTCCACACCCTCAACGTGGGCACCTCCGACACCCCGTGCCGCCGCGCCCCCGCCCGCATCCGGGCCTACCCGCCGGACTCCTTCACCTCCATGACCGTTCCGGCGCGCTCCTTCCGCGTCTGCGGTGGCGTATTCGAGGTCGAAGCGGTCCATTCCGGAAAGGGCGCCTGAGGCTTCAGCTGGCCGTGTTCACCCTTTCGCAATCAATAGGGGTAGGTCACCATAGGGATGCCTCACGTGAGTCGGTGTGGAACGTCCGGAGGAGGGCGGTGTCATGGAGCGAGTCGCGACCGAGGTCGAGACGGAGCTGCTGGACCTTTCGGGAGCGACACTGGAAGACCTCGACCGGGACGAGGGGGCGGTCGAGGTGGCGCTGCGGCTGATCCGCGCCGTCCGGAACCCGGCGACATCCGCCAGCTCCTCCGACGCGCAGCAGGGTTGCATTAGTTGACGGACTCCCGCCACCACTTATCGGCGCAGTGCTTCACCGAGCTGGCCGTGGGTTCGGGAAGCGCGTCATCCGTCGCCGAGCTGAGATCGGGTCAGCGCAGCCGCGCGATGCTGCTGTTGCGGGCGCTGGTCGAGGTGGCCGCCGCGCACCCCGCCCTGCCCGGCCCGCTGCCGCCCGCCGGGGAGGCCTGGCGGCTGCTGATCCGCGCCGAGCGCCGTTCCCCGGCCGCCGTGGAGCGGCTGTTGCTGCATCCGCAGACGGGGGTGTGGCTCAGCCGGTGTCTGCGGCGGCTGCGCGGGCAGGAACCGGCGGACGCGCCGCTGTGGAGCGAGACCGGCTATCTGTACGCGATGGCGGCCTCGGCCGCCCTCCTCGCGGGCATCGACTTCCGTATCGCGGTCGTGGTGCGCGACGGCGGGGTGATGCTGCCCGCGCTGGGCTTCGCCCTCGTACCGGACCGCGCGCCGGACCTAGCCGAGGTGGTGGGTACGGCGGAGGGGACGGCCGCCGTGGTGGCCGGGCCGCACACGGTGCCGCTGCCCGCCTCCGGTTTCGCGGACGACGCCCCAGGATGGCACGGCCTGAGACGGCTGCGCGGTGACCACCGGGGGCACAGCTGCTCGCCGTTCCTCGACGATCTCGACCCCTATCGCGACTTCTTCTGCCGCAGACCACCGGACCGGCTCACCGACGACGCGTGGAAGCACTGGCAGGAACGTTTCGCGGGCGCCTGGCGACTGGTCGCCGAGCAGCGCAACGTGGACCCGTCGGGGCTCGCCGCCTGCATCGCCTCCGTGGTCCCCGTACCGTACGCGGCCCACCCCGAGCCGTTCAGCGCCTCGTCCCCGGAGGCATACGGCTGCGTCCTGATGGACGGGCCCGTGGACGAGCCGGACCTGGCCGCCGCGCTGGTGCACGAGGCCCAGCACATCAAGCTCAGCGCCCTGATGGATCTGGTGCCCCTGATCGAAGGGGGACGGGAGGAGGTCCACCACGCGCCGTGGCGGCTGGATCCGAGGCCGCTGCGGGGGCTTCTGCAGGGGGTGTACGCGTTCCTGGGCGTGACCGGCTTCTGGCAGGACCGCCTGCACCGTACGGACCACGGGCCCGATGGGGACACCGCCGCGTTCGAGTTCGCCCTCCGGCGGGAGCAGACCGCCCACGGGCTGGAGACGCTGCGCACCCACGCCGAACTGACGCCCCTGGGAGAGAGCTTCCTCGATCAGGTGGCGGAGCGGCTGGCCGACTGGCTCGCGGAGCCGGTCCCGTCCGTCCCCCGGCGGCTGGCGGCGGATCTGGTCGTCGATCACCGGCTCGTATACCGCATGCGCCATCTGCGGCCCGAACCCGCGCCGCTCGCCCGGTGGGTGGGGGCCTGGCGGACGCGCGGTACGCCGCCCCGGCAGGTGCCCCCCGCCTCGGTCGAGTCCGCCCCGGCGGAGGCGGTGCCACGGACAGCGCTCGCCAGGCTCCGGTTCACCGAACCGGAACGGCTCCGGGACGCACCGGAACGGCTCCGGGCCGGGCAGGGCTGCGACGGCGCCGATCTCGCCTGGGCCAGGGGCGACCGGGCGGCCGCGCTGCACGGCTACCGGGGCCGACTGGCCCGGGACCCGGACGATGTCGCGGCCTGGGCGGGCCTCGCCCTCACCCTGCCGGACGGGGCGGCCAGAGCGGCGCTGCTCCGCGCGCCCGAGACCGTCCTCGCCGTCCACCGGGCGCTGCGGGACGGCGGCGGCGAGGTGCCCGATCCGGTCGCGCTGGCGACCTGGATCGGGGACTCCCTCTGACGGCGAAGCGGCGTCAGAAGGCGATCGCCTCCACGTCGCAGTCGGCGCGGATGCCCCGGGCCGCCGCGACCGTGGCCGGGTGGTTGGGAGTCAGGACGGCGCGCATCCGGGCGAGAGTGTCGTTGTGCAGGTCCTCGGCGGACCGGCCCTCACCGAGCGCGCGCAGATCCCCGGACAGATTGACCGCGCAGGCCAGCGTGGTGGGGTGGTCCTCGCCCAGCCGTGACCGGCAGGCCGCGAGCGTCTCGGTGTCCAGGTCCCGCGCCTCCTGGTAGTCCGCCAGCGTGTAGTGGTCGCTGGCGAGATTGATCGCGCAGGCCAGGGCGATCGGATGGTCCGCTCCCAGCTGCTCGACCTGCACCGGGAGCGTCTCCTTGTTGAGCGCGAGCGCCGCCTCGGTGTCTCCCAGCAGCCGCAGCGTGACGGCCAGGTCGATGGCCGCGCTCAGCGTCACCGGGTGCCGTGGCCCGAGCACGGACCGCATGTCGTCCAGGCAGGTGCGGCCCAGCTCACGGGCGCCGTCGAGGTCGGCGGTCTGGCGCAGGTCCATGGTCAGGTTCAGCGAGGTCGCCGTGATGTGGAGGTTGGGCTCGCTGTAGCGCAGCCGGTACCGCTCCAGCACTTCCCGGGTGATCTCCAGCGCCCCCTCGTGGTCGCCCGCCTTGCGGCGCGCCACGGCGAGGTTGCGCAGGGCGAAGACGCCGATCGGCGCGTTCTGCGGAAGCTGTCGGCGGACCCGGGCGCAGGTCTGCTCCATCATGGTGCGGGCGGTCACGTAGTCGCCGCTCTCCCGGACGTCGATCGAGAGATTGGCCTCCAGCAGGATCGTCAGCAGCGAGTCCTCGCCCAGGACGACCTTCGCGACGGTGTGGGCCTTCTGGTCCACCTCGCGGGCGCGCGCGTAGTCACCGGTCGAGCGCAGCGCCAGGGCGTAGTCGTTCGCGGCGGCGATGGTGTACGGGTCCTCGTCGCCGAACAGCCGGATGGTCCGCCGCCAGCGGTCCTCCTCCAGCTCCACGGAGCGCGCGTAGTCCCCCTGGTAGCGGGCGTCTTTGGCGACCGCACCGATGGTGACCAGCGTGTTCTCGTGGTCGTCGCCGTGGCTGGCGCGGGTCAGCTCAAGCGTCCGGCTGTTCAGCTCGCTGGCCTGCTTGAACTGGCCGAGCAGGGTGAGGACATGGCCGAGCGTGCGGGAGATGGCGAGCGTCTCCGGGTTGTCCTCGCCGAGCGAGACCAGCCACTTGTCCCGTACCCGGCTGCCGAGTTCGAGAGCGCCCCCGTGGTCGCCCCAGACATGGAGGAACCGGACCAGGTTGCGCACCATCTGCCGCACCCATTTGTCGTCGCAGTCCATCGCGCGGGACGCCCGGACATGGGACAACAGGTCCGCGTAGCGGCTCCAGTTGGCGGGCGCGACGTCGTTGGGGTCACCGTAGGCCAGCAGCACATGGGCGCTGTGCCGCATGTCGGCCTGCTGCTGCGGGGACATCTGGCCGATCAGCACCGCCTGCACCAGCCGGTGCAGTTCGATGGTGTTGCTGCGGTGATTGATCTTGATCAGGGCGTAGCGGTTGATCTCCCGGATCGCATGACCGAGTTTGATCGGATCCTGAAGCACTTCCGACAGCTCGGGGGAGAGGGAGACACCCCGGATGCCCGAGAAGAGCCGCCGGGAAATGGGCTCGGGGGCGAAGAAGGAGCACATCTGCAGCAGCTGCAGCGCCCCCGGATGGTGCTCGGCGAGGCGGCGCAGTGACATGTTCCAGGCGGCGGCGACCGGTTCGGGATAGTCGACCGGAACCCCGGCCGCCAGCAGCTCGTTGCGGCGGGTGCTGACGTCGGCCCGCTCGTCCTCGAAGACCTGGAGATACTCGTCGACCGGCATACCCGTCTCGGTCAGCCACGCCGCCGCCTGCTCGATCGCCAGCGGCAGGTCGCCCAGGGTCTCGGCGACCCGGTCGGCCTGCTCGTGCGGCAGCTCCGGCCCCCGCCGCAGCAGGAGTTGGATGCTCTCCTCGCGCTCGAAGACATCCACCTCGACGGTCCGGGCGGCCCGCGACCACTGGGCGTTCCGCGACGTCACCAGGATCCGCCCTGGTCCGCCCGCGGGGAAGAACGGCCGGACCGTCTCCAGCTCCTCCGCGTTGTCGAAGACCAGCAGCCAGTTGCGGCAGGGGCGCCCGGTGCGCAGCGCGTCGAGCACGGTGGGCACCGCCGTGTTCGCCTCCATGCCCGCCTGCAGCCCGAGCCGGTCGGCGAGCTGCACCAGCGCCTGGCGGATCTGCTCCGGGCGCTCCGCCGGGATCCACCACACCGCGTCGTAGTCCGCGGAGTGCGCATGCACGTATTCCAGGGCGATCTGGGACTTTCCGACTCCGCCGAGACCGTGCAGTGCTTCGGGGAGCACGGCGGCCGTACCCTCGCTGCGCAGCCGCTCGTGAAGGGTGTCGAGCAGCGTTCGCCGTCCGGTGAAGTTGTTGTTCCGGGGCGGCACATTGCCCCAGATGGACGGGGGTTCCCCGGCGCGGCGCTCCTCCACGGCGGGCAGGGACCGGGCAGCGGTCACGGACACGAAGGTTCCTCTCGAATGCTCGCCCGCCGTACCCGGCGTGCCGTGCGCCGGCGGGGATGGTGAATCGTCGGCTTGGGACGACGGACGGGATCGGGGAGTCATGGAGTCAGTCACGGCAACCTCAGGGACCACATTTCCCCAATGGGGTACGTCTTCAAAGGGATCCGGACGGCTTTCGCCCGTGCGGGGGAGCGCTTGACGCGCGAGGACAAGGGCGCGAAAGGAGCGCGCGCCTTCGAGGTAGGGCCCGGAGAGCGCCTGGTAGACCTGTTCCTGAAGGCGGATGTACGGCATCAGGCGGTCGGTGTCGGGCAGGTCCCGCACCGGCCCCGAGGGATGGTTGAGCAGATCGCGCAGCAGATGCAGCGGCTTCCAGCGGCGGCCGAGCCGGTCCAGGACGCTGCGCAGGGTGTACAGCGACTCGTCCCGTAACCCGGCGGACAGCAGCAGCTCCCGCACCCCGTCGTGGAACTCGTAGCCGATTCCGGTCTCGTCCAGCGGATCGGCGGTGCCGACCTTGCGTAACAGCCCGCCCAGCAGGATTTCGGCCAGATCGCCGGGGCTGCCCTCCGGCTGGTGGATCCCCTGGACGAACTCCATCACGGGAATGTTCAGCGGCGCCGCCGCGAGCCGGGCCGCGAGCCGGAAGGCGCTCGGCGAGGCGGTGGAGCGGAACCGGAACACCCGGTCCCAGGCGCTGGGTTCCGGCCGTGGATCCCAGGGCTCGGCCTCCGCCCCGGGCAGCAGGGCGAGGGTGTCATGGCCCCGGTCGGACGGACGGCCCACCAGCCGCGCCCAGTTGCCCAGCCAGCGCGCGTCCAGCTCCAGCACCGGAACCGGCGGTTCGCCGCCCGGCCAGGTGCCGCCGTCGCCCCGCCGCCAGGCGCCGTTGGGCGCGCCGGGCTCGGGGACCCGTACCCGGACCCGCTCCGGCGCGATCCCGGTGTGGTGCCAGCGGCCCTGGCGCAGCACATGGAGCACGGCGACCGACGCGCGCCGGGCCCAGCGCCCCAGGGCGCGCTGGGCGCTCTCGTCGCCCCAGGCCGCGCCGATCCCGTCGGTGAGCACCAGCACCGCCCGCTTCCCGCGCGGCGCCATGCCGTCCACCGGGGAGTCGTGGCCTTCGGGTATCGGGAGGTCGGTGTTCATCCGGTGCACCCGGACGTCCCGGAAGGCACCCGTCCGCTCCAGCACGGTGACCAGCCGCGCCGCCGTACGCCGCCACACCACCATCGAACTGCCGCAGTCCAGCACCAGGACCGCGTCCATCCAGCGCTCCCGGACGGGCGCGAACTCCGGCAGCCACAGCCCCTCGCGGGCGGCCCGCTCGGCCGTGGCCTCCTCGTCCAGCTCCAGCGCGACCGGCGAGGGCGAGGTGCGCTTGAGGGGGCGCAGCGCCCGGGAGAGCGCGCGCTCGGCGACCAGCGGTCCGGCGGCGGTCGGCCGGGGCGCGGGCACCATGACGTCGGTGACCAGCGCCGGTTCCGTCCCGGCCGGTTCGTCCGGGGCGCCCGGGGCGTCGACGAGTTCCACGGGCCACGGTGCCGAGATGGCCGGTTCGGGCACGGACTCGGGCTCGGGCCGGGGCCCGCCCTCGTCCTCCGGCGGCGGTTCGGGGGACTGGTCGCCCGTGGGCGGCGGGGACTCCGGGGGCGCGGGGAGCGGGCCGGGCGCCGGATGGCCGGGTCCGCGCTCCGTTTCGGCCGTGCAGACGGTCAGCCAGAAGGCATCGGCGATCTGCTGCCAGTCGAGGTCCTGTGGGCCGTGCTCGCAGGACCCGCCGCCTGGGTCGTCTGTCATGTCGAGCCTGCGGCGTCCAGCCGGTGCCAGACAGCGCGCAGCAGCTCCTCCCACTCGGGCCCCGGAGCCTCCGAACGGGCCGTCACCAGATACACCGCGTTGAGCAACTGATCGGCGGCGAGACCGCCTTCGTGCCGACTGCGCTCCAGGAACACATCGATGAGTTCCCGGGCGCGCGGGTCGTCCGCTCTGCCCAGATGCGCGGCCACGATCGCGGCGAGCCGGTCGGCGTCCGGGTCGGGCAGCCGCAGCTGGAGACAGCGGCGCAGGAACGCGGGCGGGAACTCCCGCTCCCCGTTGCTGGTGATGACGACCACGGGGAAGGCACGGCAGCGCACCCGGCCCGAGGCGATAACCGTGCTGCGGTCGGGGTCGTCGGTGAGGACCGATACGGCCGGGCGCCGCCTGCGCAGGCGCACCAGCTCGGGGATGGAGTACTCCCCGGCCTCGAAGATGTCGAGGAGGTCATTGGGCAGATCGATGTCGCTCTTGTCGAACTCGTCGATGAGCAGGACGCGGGGGAGGCGGTGCGGCAGCATCGCCGTGCCCAGCGGGCCGAGTTGGAGGAAGTCGCCGATGTCCTCCGGTCCGGGTTCGTGTCCGTCCTCCTCCGCCGCCGCTCCGGCCGCCGCGGCGTGCACGCGGCCGACCGCATCGTAGCCGTACAGACCCGACCGCAGGGTGGAACGCGTGGTGATCGGCCAGCGCAGCACCCGGCCCAGGCCCAGCTCCCGGCTGATGCGGTACGCGAGCGTCGACTTGCCCGTGCCCGGGCGGCCGGTCACCAGCAGCGGGCGCCGCAGGATGAGCGCGGCGTTCACCACGTCCGCCTCCTCCGCCTCTGACCGCAGGCCGAGCGGGGTCGCACCGAGGCGGCGGACGGCGTCCTGGGCGTCCTCCGGCGGCGCCGGGGGCTCGGTCGGCGGCTCGTCCGGGTCGGATAACGCGCCGTCGGGACCGTCGGCGCCGTAGCCGTCCGGCGGGGAGGCCGAGACCCCGCCGAAGGTGCGCCAGGGCGGCGGGGGCGGAAGGATGTCCTCCAGGCTGACGTCGTGCAGCGGGCGCCCGGTGCCCTGGTAGATCCACCAGGGGCGCGGTATGCCGGACGGCAGGGGACTGGAGGAGGAACCGGGTTCGCCGCCCGGGATCCGTCCGTTGTGCCGCCGTGCAGGCTCCGCCTCGCTCATCGACTGCCCACCCCCTCGTCCGGCCCCGTCATGCGTCCTTGCGTCTCCACGGGGCGGGTCGGGTCGTCCCAGACGAGCACCACATGCTGCCCCGGGTGATGCTCCCGCTCCGCGGAGTCGATCGTATGGGCGTCCAGACGTAACTTTGTCACGGCTTCGCGGAGCCGTGCCAGGTCCCCGCTCGCCTCGTCCGGTTTTTGTCTCAAGTGCTGGACGAACGCCGGATCCCGGGTGGCGCGGCGGTCCCACGCCACCAGCGGAATTCCGGCCCGCCAGGCCGCCAGTGCCTCGTGCGAACCCTCACCGGCGCCGCCCGGCGGCGAGCCCAGGATCAGCGCGACGACGTGCGGATCCGCCTGGAGCCGGGCCAGCAGCGCGGCCGGATCCCCGGAGCGCGGACTGTCCGGATCCTGGCCCTCGACGACGAGCTGCCGGGCCATTTCCGGCCGTCCGGTGAAGAGTTGCCAGCGCTGGTTCCACGGTCGGTGCCAGCGTCTGGTCTGGCTCCGCTCCAGACTGCGCACCACCACCGGATAGTCCATGCACAGTGGAGTGGCCAGCGCGCTGTCCAGTTCCTTGCGCCACAGATGGACCGGCAGATTCAGGTCATCCGGGCCCAGCAGGAATTCCAGATGGATGCACCGGGCGTCCTTCCACTCCTCCTCCGCCGCGTACACCAGCTCCTGGACGGCCCGTTCGGCGGTGGCGGCGGTGACCTGGGTGACCGGGCCACGGGCCGGATACCAGCCGCTCGGGTCGTAGCTGTGCCAGGACGACAGCTCGTAACGGCCCGGCTCCTCCTGCGGCAGCAGCCGGATCACCAGGTACGCGTCGTCCGGGTCGGCCGGGGCGGCGTGCCCCACCTGCTGGCGCAGCGACCTCAGCTGCGAGGTCAGGTCCAGCTCCCGCGCCTGCTCATCGGCCCAGGCCCGCAGCGCGTCGGCCTTCCGCAGCGGCTGGGCGGACGCCGCCAGATACTCGACCAGGGCGAGCCCCGGCGGCAGCCCGTCGGGCCGCGCGTTCATCCGGCTCAGCTCCTCGAAGGCGTGCCAGGGGCCGGTGACCGCCGGGACGTCCTGCAGCGGACCCGCCGCGGCCCGGCACAGCTGGCCCAGCTGCCCGAACTCCAGATCCTCCAGCAGCGACCGCAGCCCGCCCGCGGCCGGTGTGGGCAGCAGCGGTTGGGCCGTCATCTGCTCGACGACCGAGTCCAGGTGCTCCATGGCGTCCGTGCCCGGCGCCATGACCGCGAGCGAGGCGCGCAGCGCGCGCATCATCCGTACGTTCTCCAGGCACTCCCGGGCCAGCTCCACCAGGAAGTAGTCGGTGACGCGGTGGCCGCGCACCGGGACGGACGCCAACTCCATCTCCATGGCGACCAGATCCAGACACAGCGCCCGGGAATCCGGATCCGTCAGACAGCGGAACTCCTTCAAAGCCGACACCAAATGATGGACCGATCTGAGGCCGCCTTCCCGCATGGCCGCCATGCCGTGCCTCCCCCGTACCGCATCACCGGTCCCCGCCGCCGATGATCCCGCCGGAGACCCTGTCACAGGCGTGCGCCGCCCGCGCGGACTCCGGACAACTTGTATGCCCCGCACGCCCCCGGCGACACCCTTCCCGCGCCCCTGCGGGTCAGCCCAGGCCCAGTTCCCCGATGCGGCGGGCGAGTTCGGCCGCCGCCGGGTCGTCCGGGGCCAGCACCTCCAGGACGGACACCAGCTCGCCCAGCGCCCGGTGCGCCTCGCACGTACGCAGCAGGGCCAGCGCCTCCGCGCGGCTCGCCGACTGGCGGCTGACCGCGGTGCCCACGGTGGGCAGCTCGTCGAGCAGCTGCTGCCAGCGGCCGGGCGAGGACAGACCGGGGACCTCCAGCAACAGCCCGGCGAGGCCGCCGAGTTCCTGGAGGGAGAGCTTGCGGGGACGCGGGCGCGGTACGAGGGCGTCGGGCGTCGTGCCGGGGAGTCGCCCGATGAGTTCGAAGGCGAAGGCGGCCGCGTGCCGGGAGGCCACCGGCTGCCAGTGCTCGTCGTGCGCCTCGCCCTTGTCGCCCAGCAGATCGGAGATGCCCCGGATCACCAGCGCGTCCAGGTGCTGGTTGACGTACGCGCCCGCCAGGAAGCCGAAGCCCTCCATGTCCACCGCGACCGTGTCCCCGGCGACGGCCGCGAGCCGCAGGCCCACCTCGGAGCGTTCGTGCCCCACCACCCGGCCGCCCGCCGCGAGCGGCTTGACGTGCGCGCTCGGGCGCCGCGCGGCGCCGCCGGGCAGGATCCGCCGCTGCCAGTCGTCGGCCGCGGCGACACTCCGGGCCAGCTGCACGAGCCCGTACGCGGGCTGATGGGTCTTCTGCCGGGGCGCGAACCCCGACTCGGTGTCCTTGCCGGTCTCGTAGTCGTACACCGCGTCGGCGGCCACCACATCGCCCAGCACCACATCCTTGACCCCGCCCGCCACCCCGACGAACAGCACCGCACGCGGCGCGAAGAGCGCCGCCGCCCGCTCGACCAGCGCCGCCGCGCCCGGATTCCCCGGGCCCGTCATATGGATCGCCACCTGACGGCCGCCGGGCTCCGCGCCGGAGCGGAAGACACCGGTCTCGAACAGGGAGCCGCGCTCCGCCCGGACGGGGCGCGGATCGTCCAGATGCGCCCGTACGGCCCGGTACTCGATCTCCAGCGCGGTCAGCACGACGACATCCGCCCGCCCCGCGCCCCCGGTGCCGCCAGCCCCCATGGTCCCCCCTTGAACAACGACGTGCACAGGACGACCTCAGAGCCTACGTCGAACACAGGATCTGTCTATCTGCCGCCACTTGCCCGGTGGACAATCGGGGAGTTGGCTTCCACGTCAAGGGGGACGGGATGAACGCACGCTTCACACGCTTCGCGCTGGTCGCCGGAACGGTCGCCGTGACCGTGCTGGGCCCCACCACACAGGCCCAGGCACTGCCCGCGTGCGCGAGCAACGCGATCTGCCTGTGGCGGTTCCAGGACGGGACGGGCGAGCTGTACACGTGGCGGGGCGGCTACGTGGACCTGCCCAGCCGGTTCGTGGACCACGTGGGTTCCTTCCGGGCCAACCGGACCGGCGCCTTCATCGACTGGGCCTCCGGCAAGGAATGCCACTCGGTCCGCAAGGGCGACTACGCCAGCAACTACAGCGGCCGGTTCGGCGCGAAGATCGACGCGGTGGGCGACACCTGCTGATCCCCGCCCCGGGCGTGAAGCGTCGTCGTCACGAGGGCTGGTCCGCGCCCAGGGTGCGGAGTTTGCGGTAGAGGGTGGCCCGGCCTATGCCCAGTGACTCGGCCGCGCGGGCCTTGTTGCCGCCGTGGCGGCGCAGCGCCTCCAGGATCGCGGTGCGCTCGGCCCGTTCCATTCCGCTGAGCCGCCGCGCGGCCGGTGGCACCCGCAGCCCCGGTGGCAGTTCCCCGCGCCGTACCGGGCCGGTGGCGCAGCGGTGCTCGGCCACTTCCCGTACCACCTGGGACAGTTCGGCCACGTTGCCCGGCCAGCTGTGCTGTTCCAGGGCCCGGCGCGCGTCCAGGCTCCAGGACAGCGGCGGGTGGCCGGGGGAGGGGCGCCCGGCAAGGCCCGGCAGCAGTACGGGGATGTCCTCGACGCGCTCGCGCAGCGGCGGCAGGACGACGGAACGGGCCGTCAGCAGGTCCAGCAGCCGCCGCAGACACGGGCCGACCCGGGTGCCCGGGGTGTGCGTCGCCGTCAGCGGCACCTCGGGACGCCGCGCCAGCAGCGAGAGCAGCGCGGCGACATCGGGCTGGTCCAGCCGCTCGGCGTGGAGCAGGAGCAGCGGGGGCGCGCCGGCCCCCTCCGCCACGGTGTGACACCAGCGCGGAACGTCGCCGGGCGCGCCCTCGGCGGCGTCCACCACCAGGGGCGCGGTGGCGCCGCGCCACGCGAACAGGGCGCGGGCGAGCGAGGACTTGCCGACGCCCGCCTCCCCGGTGAGCAGCAGCGGTTCCGCCGCCCGGGCCAGCCCGGTCGCCCGCGCGACGGCCACCCGCCACGGCCCCGACGTACCGGCCAGCCCCGGCAGCCGCTCCCGGCCACCGCCCCGGCCCGCCGTACGCTCCGTACCGGCTGGGGCACCCGGGTGGGCCACCGCGACCGCGCCGATGACCTCGTCCTCGTGCACGACCGGTGTCATACGGACGACCAGCCCGGCACCGTCCGGCACCGGGAACTCCCGCGCCTGCCGCCCGTCCGCCGCTCCCGCGTCCCGCAGCAGCGCCGTGGCCCGGCGCTCCAGCCGGGTCAGCGTCTCGTCCGACAGCAGCCGCGCGGCCCTGGAGCTGACGATGCGGCTGCTGCCGTCGAGCGCCACCACCGCGCGCCCCTCCGGCGCCTCCCGCAGATACGCGTCCAGCAGCAGCCGCTCCGGGGGCCGGGCCCGGCCCAGCAGCTCCCTCTCGACGGCGAGCGCGGTGGCCTCGGCGAGCGCCGTGCCCGGGTGGGGCGCGCGGTCCTCGCGGACCCGGGCCAGCGCCGTGACGGTCCCGGCCGGGCGGCCCGCCCCCGGTTCGTACACCGGGACGCTGACCGCCGCCACCTCCTGCCACAGGTCCAGGACGTGTTCCGGGCCGTGGGTCTCCGCCCGGCGGCCGAGGCGCAGCGCGAGCACCACGCTGTGGTGTCCCACCGCCCGCTCGGACAGATCGTGGCCCGCCTCGGGCGCGGGGCCGCCGCCCGATGGGTCGCCACTCGACCACAGCACCCGGCAGCGGGCATCGGCGAGGACCAGCGCCGTGTCGCCGCCGTCCAGCGTGGGCAGGATGCGGTCGAGCACCGGGCGGGCGGCGGCCAGCAGCGGGGAGTGCGCGGGCACGGGGGCGTACGGCGGCGTCACATCCCGCCGTACGCCGAGGAACCGGGCCCGCCGCCACGCCTCGGCGAGGTCGCCGGGGACGCCGGGGACATCCTCGCCCGGCGGCCGCCCGCTGAGGAACGCCTCACGGGCCCGCCGCAGCGGGGCGAGAGCCGGGGCGCGCTGGGCGGCCGGGGTGTCGTTGTCGCTCGTCACAGCGACCTCACCGTATACGGCCCGGGTGTCTCGTATTGAGACACCTCCGCCGCCCGCTCCTGAATCAAGATCATCAACGCTGGCCGGAGAGCGGCGAACCGCGCCCTCGAAACGCGTCCGGCCGCCAGGAGAGGAGCCCTACGCAGTGGACACCGTCGAGACCGACGTGCTGATCGTCGGCAGCGGCCCGGCCGGAGCCGCGACGGCGCTCGCCCTGAGCACCTACGGCGTGCCCAACATGGTGGTCACCCGGTACGGCCGCCTCGCGGACACGCCCCGCGCGCACATCACCAACCAGCGCACCATGGAGGTGCTGCGCGACCTCGGCGTCGAGGAGCGGGTACGGGAGCGGGCCACCCCGCAGCACCTCATGGGGAACACCGTCTTCTGCACCAGCCTCGCGGGCGAGGAGCTGGGGCGGCTGCGCTCCTGGGGCAACGACCCGCGCGTTCAGGCCGAACACGAACTGGCCGGTCCCAGCGCCATGTGCGACATGCCGCAGCACCTCATGGAACCGATCCTGGTGGACGCCGCCGTCGCCCGGGGCACGGCGCTGCGCTTCGACACCGAATACCTCGCCCACGAGCAGGACGCCGAGGGCGTCACCGTGACCGTACGGGACCGGCTGCGCGGCGACACGTACCGCATCCGGGCCCGCTACCTGGTCGGCGCGGACGGCGGGCGCAGCCGCGTCGCCGAGAACGCCGGGCTGCCCACGGTCGGGCGGATGGGCGTCGCGGGCAGCCTCAACATCGTCTTCGAGGCGGACCTGACCGCCCTCACCGCCCACCGCCCCTCCACCCTCTACTGGGTGCTCGCGCCCGGCGCCACCGTGGGTGGCATCGGCGCCGGGCTGGTGCGCTGCGTACGCCCATGGACCGAGTGGATGGTGGTGTGGGGGTACGACCTGGAGGCCGGGCCGCCGGACCTCACCGAGGAGTACGCGCTGTCCGTGGTGCGGCAGCTGCTCGGCGACGACGAGATCCCGGTCCGTATCACCTCCACCTCGGCCTGGACCGTCAACCACCTGTACGCCGAGACCTACGCCGACCGGCGGGTGCTGTGCGCGGGCGACGCCGTCCACCGCCACCCGCCGTCCAACGGCCTCGGCTCCAACACCTCCATCCAGGACGCGTACAACCTCGCCTGGAAACTCCGCCACGTCCTCGACGGCACCGCCGCGCCCGCCCTCCTGGACAGCTACTCCGCCGAGCGGGCCCCGGTCGGGCGGCAGACCGTGGAGCGCGCCAACAAGAGCATCGGCGAGACCGCGCCGGTCTTCGAGGCGCTGAACGTGCTGTCCACCGCCGACCCCGACCAGATGTGGCGCAATGTCGCCGCCCGCAAGGACGCCACCGCCGAGGCCGAGAAGCAGCGGCAGCGGCTGCGGGAGGCCATCGCCGCCAAGGTGTACGAGTTCAACGCGCACGGCGTGGAGATGAACCAGCGGTACGCCTCGGACGCCGTCGTCCCCGACGGCACCCCCGACCCCGGCTTCGCCCGCGACCCGGAGCTGTACCACCAGCCGTCCACCCGGCCCGGCGCCAAGCTGCCGCACGCCTGGGTCACCCGGGGCCGCGACCGCCTCTCGACCCTCGACCTCGGCGGCCGGGGCCGGTTCACCCTCTTCACCGGCATCGGCGGCGACTGCTGGCGGCAGGCCGCCGAGGCCGCGCGCCGCGAGCTGGGCATCGAGGTCGCCACCGTCGTCATCGGGCCCGGCCAGGAGTACGAGGACCCCTACGGCGACTGGGCGGGCTTGCGCGAAACCGGGGACGGCGGCGCCCTGCTGGCCCGCCCCGACAACTACATCGGCTTCCGCCACGCCACGGCCACGCCGGACGCCGCGGATCTGCTGACCGGCGCGCTGAGGCAGATTCTCGGCCATGCGCGCCCGGCTCCCGAGGCCTCCGAGGCCCCCGAGGTGGCCGACTGACGGAGCATGTGCACGACTGGTGTACGACTGGTGCACGCCATTACCCTGACCGGCGCCCTTCAGCTCGACACCCGTTACGGTGTCAGCAACCCCTTCCGTCCCGCCGACTTCGACTTGGTGCTGTCACGCGCCGCCGTATGAGTGGTGGCGCGAACGCGGCTGTTGGCCGATACAACCACCTCTGATGGGTGACGTCCCCCAGCGCCCTCCATCATGGGGAGACCCCGTTACCGAGAGAAACCTTAGAGAGATGACTGCAACACCCCTCGCACTGCTCCGGCGCATGCGCCCCAAGCGCCCGAACCGTGGACCGGGCCTTCGCCTGCCCATGCCCGTCGGCGCCGGTGCGTTCAGCTGCGAGGTCCTGGACCCCGTCGGCGAGCCGCTGGGCGGCGTCGAGGTCACCATCACCGCGACCCGCGGCGCGGGCAAGCAGGCGGTCAAGGCCACCACCGACCCCCACGGGCTCTTCGTGGCCACCCTGGAGCCGGGCGAGTACTCCGTGCTCTTCACCGGCAGCGGCCTGACCCCCCATCGCCTCACCACCGAGGTCCGGCCGGGCGAATGCGGCGAACCCCACCGCATCCCGATGCAGCCCTCGCAGCAGCTCGAACTCCCCCCGCCGGGCACCTGGCTGTTCGACCCCCCGCACACCGCCATCCGCTTCATCGCCCGCCACGTCGGCATGGCCAATGTGCACGGCCGCTTCACCCGCTTCCGGGGCGGCATCCACGTCGCCGAGCGCATGGAGGACTCCCGCGTAGAGGTCCTCATCGACGCCTCCAGCATCTCCACCGGCAACGCCACCCGCGACAACCACCTGCGCTCGGCCGACTTCCTCGATGTCGAGAACTTCCCCGACATCCACTTCGCCAGCTCCCGCTTCACCTGGCGCAGCGGCGCGAAGTGGAGCCTCCAGGGCCCCCTGACGATGCACGGCGTCAGCCGCTCGGTCACCCTCGACACCACCTACCTCGGCGCGGTGAACGGCGGCTACGGAGAGGAACTCCGCTGCGCCGCCCACGCCAGCGCCGAACTCCACCGCGAGGACTACACCCTTAACTGGCGCAACATGCTCGCCCGCGGCATCGCGGTCGTCGGCCCGACGGTCAAGCTGGAACTCGACATCCAGGCGATGTACCGCAACCACGACACCCCGACCCCGCCGGAGTAACTCCCTCGCACACCCCAGCGGGGCCCGCCACCCCGGCGCGCCCCGCTGCCCCCGCTCTCGTCAGTCCCAGCCGCCGGAGAAGTCGCCGTTCAGCTGGGCGGAGCAGATGTTGTATTCGCCGCGGGCGTGGCCGGTCTTCGTCTGGCCGTCGATCGTGACGGAGCAGCGGATGTCGCCGCCGCCCTGGAGCTGTGCCGAGATGTGGTAATAGAGCGCGTCGTCCTGGGTTTTCAGCGTCTTGGTCATCGGCAGACCGCTGCCGTCGAGGTTTTCGCTGTCGCTGCCGTAGGTGATGTCCGCCCCGGCGGGGGCGGTGCCCCAGACCTTGAAGACGGCTGTCCCGGCGGGTGCCTCGTCGCTCTCCGTCGCCTTCGGCTTGGGCTTCGGCTTGGCGGTGACGGTCTTGGTGACCGTCACGGTGGGGGCCGGTTCGGCGGCGTCCTTGATGTGGGCGGGCTTGGCCGTGACCGTCACCGTCACCTTGGGGGTGGGTTTGTCGGCGCTGGCCGACTTCGTGTCGTCGCCCTCGGCCGAACCTATGCCGACTCCGACGAGGAGCAGCGCGGCCGCGGCCGGTATGGCGATGCGCTTGCGGGCCCATCTGGGGCGGGCGGGTGCCGGTGATGGCTGGTTATTCCAGGACATTGCTCCCCCTTGCGTGAAACTCGAGGAGTTGACCATAACCGCGCTGGTTGAAAAGTGAAGAGGTTGTGTGTGAATGAAGGTCAAGTCGTAATGAACCTGTTCATCCAGTGACTTCGGCACCCCGCCGGGACCCCCCGCGCGGTGGCGCGACATGATGGCCGGTATGGCTGTACACCCTCCCGCCGAGACGACCACCGAACCCCTCCCGCCGCGCGCTGTCATGGGGACGGTGTGGCGTGCCGTCGCGACTCTGGTGGTCGTCCTCGGGTTGTGCGGCGGTGCCGCCTGGGTGGACACGACGATGCACCGGGACGGGCTGCCCGTCGCGCTGCCGAGCCAAATCGCGGCCCTGCTGACCCTCGCGGTGGTGGCCACGTGGCTGCGGGTGGGAACCACCTTGTGGGCCGTGGTGCCCGCCCTGGCCGCCGCCTTCGGCGGCATCATGGCCGCCGCACTGCTGGACGCGGGCGCGCTCGACGGCGGACGGCTCCACCGGGACGTCCTCACCGGCTCGCCCTGGTCCCAGGCGCAGTCCGGGATCGTGGCGGCGGGGCTCCTCGTGGTGGTTCTCGGTGTCGCCCTGGCCGCCGTACGGGGGCATCGGCATCCACGTTCGTTCAGGACGGCGCAGGCGACCTCCTAGCGCCACCTCCTGCGGTGGGCACGCGCCCGCAGGGCATAGATTGGCCGCATCCGCGAACGACGAAGGTGGGATCCGCTATGAGTCTGTACGACATTCCTCTGCGCACTCTGTCCGGTGAGCCGACCACGCTCGGTGTGCATCAGGGTGCCGCGGTGCTGGTGGTCAACGTGGCGTCCAAGTGTGGGCTGACGCCGCAGTACGAGGGGCTGGAGCGGTTGCAGCAGCGGTATGCCGGGCGGGGTTTCACGGTGCTGGGGGTGCCGTGCAACCAGTTCGCGGGGCAGGAGCCGGGGACGGCGGAGGAGATCGGGACGTTCTGCTCGGCCACGTACGGGGTGTCCTTCCCGCTGCTGGAGAAGACCGACGTCAACGGTGAGCAGCGGCATCCGCTCTACGCCGAGCTGACCCGGACCGCGGACGCGGCGGGGGAGGCCGGGGATGTGCAGTGGAACTTCGAGAAGTTCCTGGTCTCGCCGCACGGTGAGGTGGTCGGACGCTTCCGGCCGCGGACCGAGCCGGAGGCGGCGGAGGTCGTCGGGGCGATCGAGGCCCAGCTGCCCCGTTGAGGGGGAGAGGGGGTGGGGCGAGGGACGCCTTGGCGCCCTTCGCCCCTTCGCCCCTTCGCCTCAGCGTTCGGCGGCGAATGCCACCAGCCATGCCAGCGGTGCGTTCCAGTTGATGGCCACCTCGTTGGTGGAGTACGAGCCGATGTCGTCGATGTAGCACCTCGCGGGCTTGCACCCCGCCAGTTTCTCCTGCGCCACCGGGTCCTGCAGTGCCGCGTTCGGGCCGCCCGCGAAGGAGCCGGAGGGCGGGTTCGGGAGGGACGCGTCGTACTGGTGAGCCCAGAAGCGGTGGTGCTGGTTGAGCGCGGCGCGGTCGCCGTAGCCGGTGACGTAGGACTGGCCGAGGGCGTTGCGGCCGAGGAGGTAGTCCAGCGCCTCCAGCGCCCCGGTGCGGTAGCGCCGCTGCTGGGTGAGTTCGTAGGCGATGGCGATGACGCTCGCGTTGTTGGCCACCTGGCCGTTGGAGCCCCAGACGTAGCCGTCGGTGGGCAGCGGGACCGCGTAGCCCTGACGGCCCATGGCGGCCACGTAGCGGTCGGCGGCGGACACCACCGAGGCGCGGACCCGGGCGAGGTCGGTGGCGGGCAGGGTGTTCGGGACGGTGGCCAGCGTGATCCGGCCGAGGGCGGCGGTGTCGGGCCAGGCGAAACCGCCCGCCGTGAAGACGTCGTCCGAGGTGTGGAAGGGCGAGGAGGTCACCGCGTCCCGGTACCGGCTCTCCTTGGTGGTGACGTACAGCTCGGTGGCCGCCCAGTAGAACTCGTCGCCGACCCGGGTGTCCCCGTACGCGCCGCCGCCCGTGCTGTCGGAGTCGGGGGCGAGCAGGCCGGGGTGGGCGGTGGCGGCGGCCCAGGCGCGGCGGGCGGAGGTGAGGCAGCGGGCGGCGAAGGCCGCGTCGTAGGGGGCGTAGACCCGTGCGCACTGTGCCGCCGAGGCGGCGAGGTTGAGGGTGGCGGCGGTGGACGGCGGGTGGAGTTCGCGCGGCTGTGAGTCCTGTTCGGGGCGGGTCGGCAGACCGGTCCAGGCCGCGTCATGGATCTTGTGGAAGGCCATGCCCGCGTGTGGTTTCCCGTCCGGGAGCTGCATCCGCATCAGGAACTCCAGCTCCCAGCGCGCTTCGTCGAGGACATCGGGCACCTGGTTGCCCCGCTCGGGTACGCGCAGGGTGGAGTCGCCGAGTTCGGCGGCGTGTCCGGCCCGCTTGGCGCGCTCGAAGGAGTTGACCAGCTGCCAGGTCGAGATGCCCCCGTTGACGACGTATTTGCCCTGGTCGCCGGCGTCGTACCAGCCGCCGCGGACATCGCGCGCGTAGTCGCACACGCCGGGCTGGCACGGCACGCTGGTGTCGCCCGTGTTGGGCGCGACACCGAGGTGTCCGGCCGGGCGCGCGTACGCCGCGCCGGCGAGCCGCGCCTCGATGGGGGTGCCGCTGCGCTGCTGGTAGAAGAACGACATGGCGTCCGCGCGCAGCCCGTCGTACAGCGCCGCGCGGATGTCGAACGGATGGCTGGTCCGTCCGTCCACGGTGAGGGTGTAGCCGGTGCCGGTTCCCTGGTACGAGGAGAAGTCCACCAGGTGGGTGGAGTCGCCGGAGGCGGCGTCGGCGCCGACTGCGGTGGTGGTGCCGGAGGCGGCCGTTCTGCCGGAGGCGTCGCGCAGCTGCCAGGGCAGGGCGGTGGTGCTGGGGGTGACGACGGTGGCGCGTTTGGGGCCGTCCGGCAGGTAGCCGAGCTGGTTGACGTGGACGGCCGAGGGCGCGGCCACGGGGGCGGCTTGTGTCGTGGGCGCGGAGAGGAGGAGTAGCGCTCCGGCCAGCAGGGCGGTGGCGGTGCGGGCCTTGCGGGGAGGGGTGGGCATGGCTGGGGGCCTTCCGGTGTGGGGGTCTGGGCTAGGCGCGGTAGACCGTGGCTTCTCTGGACGTCGAGCCGATGCCGTTCGCACCCTTGAAGATCCGCTGCCCCCAGCTGGTGAGCGCCGCGGCGTTGAATCCGGTGGCCATGTCGAGGTATTCGACACCGCCGCTGTTGCCGCTCCAGGACCAGCCCAGATAGCCGACGCCGAGTGTCTGGGCGTTCGCCATGATGGCGGCCTCGTCGGGGTTGCCGTCGGAGTGGTTGTCGCCGAACTCGCCTACGACGAGCGGGAGTTTGGCGTTGACGAAGCGGGTGAGGTAGTCCTTGACCTCGGCCGCGGTGTCGAAGACTCCGTACATGTGCACCGAGAAGACGGTGTTGCGGTCCGGGTCGGCGGCCAGCACCGCGGCCGCGTTGTCGCGCATGGTGAAGCTCCAGTCCTGGCCCCAGTTGGGGGCGTCGGCCATCAGGGCGTGGTGGATTCCGGCGCTGCGGAGCTTTCGGATGGCGGCGGTGGTGTCGGCGGTCCACGCGGTGGCGTTGGTGTTGCCGTACGGCTCGTTGCCGAGGTTGACGACGACGTAGCTCTCCTGGCCGGTGAGGGCGGCCCGCACGCTGACCCAGTAGTCGGCGGCGCGGGCGAGCGAGACGGCGCCGCCCTGTTCGCCGTAGCCGGTGGTGTCATGGGCTTCGAGTACGCAGATGAGCCGGTTGCGCTTGCACTGTGCGACGGCGTTCGCCACGTCGGCGGTGTCGTTCTTGGCCCACCGGTCCCCGGTGGACAGCACCACCCGCACGGTGTTGGCGCCCAGCGCCTTGATGTCGGCGAGCGCCTGGGTGGTCCGGGTGGCGTACCAGGTGTGGGCGTGGTTGACGCCGCGCATCACGAACGGGGTGCCGTTGCCCTCGACCAGCTTGCCGCCCGCGACGTGTAACCCCGCCGCGGCGGCGCGGGCGGGTGGCGCGAGGCCGGGGAGCGACAGCAGCAGAGCGGCGACGGCGGCGAACACGATGGCCACGACGCGGCGGGGGGTGGTGGCGGTGGGGGCGGTCGTACGCATGGGCGACTCCTGGTGGGGAGCGGTCGGCCCGGTGATTTGCCCGGGTCATGACAACGATGTCTGGACTGCGAACGGCTTGGGAGCGCTCCCAAGTTATGTAGTGAGGGGGCCGCGGCGCGTCAAGGGCTGCGGGGCCGAACGGCGTACCGGCCCGTCATGTCACATCTCCCTCGGCTCGTACGTCAGTGTTCTGAGAACAGACGACGAGGAGAGAGGCCCGATGGGCGGAGACGCGTTCCTGGCGGAGAACTTCGAGGCACACCGCGGTCATCTGCGCGCGGTGGCCTACCGCATGCTCGGCTCGCTCAGCGAGGCCGACGACGCCGTGCAGGAGGTCTGGCTGCGGCTCAGCCGCTCCGACACCAGCGAGGTGGCGAACCTGGGCGGATGGCTGACGACGGTCGTCGGCCGCGTATGCCTCGACATGCTGCGTTCGCGCACGGCGCGGCGGGAAGAACCCCTCGGGGCGCGGGTGCCGGACCCGGTCCTCAGCGGTACGGACGGGGTCGGCCCGGAGGACCAGGCGCTGCTCGCCGACTCGGTCGGGCTCGCCCTGCTGGTCGTCCTCGACGCGCTGGGCCCGGCCGAGCGGCTGGCGTTCGTCCTGCACGATCTGTTCGGCGTGCCGTTCGACGAGATCGCGCCCATCGTCGACCGCACCCCCGCCGCGGCCCGCCAGCTGGCCAGCCGAGCCCGCCGCCGGGTCCGGGGCGCGGCGCCCCTCCCCGACCCGGACCTGGGCCGGCAGCGCGCGGTGGTCGACGCGTTCCTCGCGGCGGCGCGCGAGGGTGACTTCGGCGGGCTCATCGCCCTCCTCGCCCCGGACGTCGTGCTGCGCGCCGACGAGGGCGCCGCCACCCCGCTCGGGTACCGGGAGCTGCGCGGCGCGGAGAGCGTGGCCAACCAGGCGCTCACCTTCGCCCGCTCCGGCGGCGAGGACGCCGTCCCCCGGCCGGTACTGGTCAACGGCGCCGTCGGCGTGGTCGGCACCCGCGCGGGCAGGCCCGCCTCGGTGCTGGGCTTCACGGTCACGGACGGAAGGATCGCCGCGATCGACATCCTCGCCGACCCGACCCGCCTGGCCCAGCTAGACCTGACGGCCCTGGACTGACCGAGCCGGGCGCGCCCCCGTCTGACGGGCGCGGGGCGCGCCACGCTGGTGCCCGTCGCGGGGTGCGGTGGTGACCGCGGCGGTTGCGGTGTCCCGCTCTCGGGCGCGCGGGGGCGCCCGGTGTGGTGCCGGTCGCGGCGGGCGTGGTGGCGGCCGCCGCGCGCGGGCCGGTACGTCGGGATGGCCCTTGGGCGGGTCTTCGGCGTCGGGTGTCCCTGGCCCTCGGGTGGAACCTGACCGTGCCGGGTGCCTCCGGCGCGGCCGTGGTGCCCCCAGCCGCGTAGCTGGGCGGTCCCCGGCTGATCGGATGGGCGCACCGCGCTGGGGTGCGGTCGGCCGTCGGCCGGGCACCTCCCGGCGGTGGTCGGGGGCACCTCCCGGCGGTGGTCGGGGGCGTCTTCCGGCCGTGGTCGGGGGCTACGTGGCGGGGCGTTGGGACAGGGTGTGGCGGGCCGTGGCCGCCATTGCCTCGTCCACCATCCGCCCCTCGAACCGCACCGCCCCCGCCCCCCGCGCCTGGGCCTCCTCCACCGCCGCTATCAGCCGCGCGCACCGGGCCAGCTCGTCCGGACCCGGCGAGAACGCCTCGTTGACCACCGGCACATGGGAGGGGTGGATCACCGCCATCCCCTCGTAGCCCAGCGCGCGGTTCTGCTCGGCGAAGCGGCGCAGTCCGTCGAGGTCCGCGATGTCGGTCCACAGCCCGGCCACCGGGTGCGGGCAGTCCGCTGCGCGGGCGTCGAGCAGGACGCGGGAGCGCAGGTCGCGGGTCTCCTCGCCGCCCGCGCTCCAGCGGTAGCCCACGGCGCGCTCCACGTCCCCGCCGGGGCCGGTGAGCGCGCCCAGGTGGGCGACGCGGTCGGCGGCGCGGCCGATGGCGTACGCCTCGCGCAGGCCGCGCGCCGTCTCCAGCAGGGGTACGAGCGCGAAGTGGCCCTCGGGCAGCCCGTGGTGGCGCTCGCACCACGCCAGCATCCGGTCTGCGGCGCGTACGTCGTCGGCGTGGGCCACCTTGGGCAGCACGACCCCGTACAGGCCCGGGCGGGCCACGGCGCGCAGTTCGTCGGCGGCCTGCCAGCCCGCCGCGCGGTCGAGCGAGTTGATACGGACGAACAGCCGCATGCGCGACGACGCCCGGTCCGCCCGGTCGATGGCGTCGGTCACGGCGTCGAGCGCCGCCGCCTTGCCGTCGTCGGGGACCGCGTCCTCCAGGTCGAGGATCGCGGCGTCGGCGCCCGCCGCCTCCGCCTTGGGTAGCCAGTCGGTTCTGCTGCCCGGGACGAAGAGCAAAGAGCGCAGCGGGACACGTCGTTCAGATGACACCGTCGTCCTCCAGGCTCGCCAGCCGCTTGTCGTCCATGCCCAGCCACTCCCCGTAGACCACGGCGTTGTCCTCGCCGAGCGCCGGGCCCGTGCGCCACACCGCGCCGGGGGCGCGGCGGAAGTGCGGGATGACGGCCTGCATCCGGACCGGGCCGAGGTCCGGGTCGTCGACGGTGATGATGTCCTCGCGCTCCGCGTAGACGGAGTCGGCGGCGATGTCGGCGGCGGTGAAGACACGCGAGGCCACCACCTCGGCGCGCTCGAACTCCGCCAGGCACTCCGCCGAGGGGCGCCCGGCCACCCACTCCCGCAGCGCGGCGTCCAGCCGGTCGCGGCCCGCGTGCTGCTGCTCGACGGTGGCGAATTCGGCGTCGGGCAGGCCGAGCAGCCGGACCACGTTGCGCACCGAGCGGGTGGTGGCGGAGGTGACGGTGAGCCAGTCGTCGTCGGCGCTGCGGTAGGTGTTGATGACGGCGGCGGGCGCCACCGCGAGCTGGTTGCCCGCCCGCTCGGGCGCCGTGCCGAGCTGGTCGTACGCGATGATCTGCCACTCGACCAGGCGGTAGAGGGGTTCGAAGAGGGCCAGGTCGATCCACTCGCCGTCGAAGTCCGGGTCGGTGTTACGGCGGTGCAGCGCGGCGAGCACCGCGAACGCGCCCATCAGCCCGGTGACGGCGTCGCCGTGCGAGAAGCCGGTGTGCACGGGCGGGCCGTCGGGGAAGCCGGTGAGATGGACGACCCCGCTGCGGGCCTCGCCCATCTTGCCGAAACCGGGGGCGTCCGCGCGGGAGGAGGTGGCGCCGAAGCCGGAGATCTGGAGCAGGATGGCCCGGGGGTTGAGCGCGTGGACGGCCTCCCAGTCCAGCCCCCAGGCGCGCAGTCGCCCGGCGCGCAGCGTCACGATCACCACATCGGCCCAGGCGACCAGTTCCCGGGCGACTTCCCGGCCCGTCTCATGGTGCAGATCGAGCGTCACGGAGCGCTTGTTGCGGCCCGCCACCTTGAACCAGAGCGGGACGCCGTCCCGGCGGGGCCCCATGGCCCGGGCGGCGTCCCCGTCGCCCGGCGGCTCGACGTGGACGACGTCGGCGCCCTGGTCGGCGAGCATGCCCCCGGCCAGCGGGCCCGCCACGACGTGGGCGAACTCCACCACCTTGAGCCCCGCGAGCTGTCCCTGTCGTGTGCTGGTGTGGTCGTCCATGCGGTTCAGGCTGCGGGGTGGGGAATATGCGGGTCCAGCATTGAACGAGCATCAATTCATGCGGATGTCGCAAAAGAAGGTGCCTCAGCCCTCGTCCGGCTCCTCCCACGCCACGCCCTCCGGGAGCCGGTGGCCCGCCGTCCGGAACGCCTCCAGTTCCTCCAGGAACCGCGCCGCGCCCGGCGGCAGCGCCCGGTGCGCCGGGAGAACCACGTACAGCCGTCGCTCCAGCACCGGGCCGACCAGCGGGCGGCGGACCAGCGGGCCCGGCGGGATCAGGGGGTGGACCAGGGCGGGGAGGGCGGAGACGCCGAGGCCCGCCGCCACCAGACCGCCCACCGTGGCCACGCTCGACGCCTCGGCCGCCGGGGCGGTGTCCCGGCCCGCCCGGGCGAACGCGGCGTCCGTCATACGGCGGACGCTGGAGTCCGTACCGACCGCGAGGAACGGCTCCCGGCCCAGCTGTTCCCAGGTGACCTCGGACCGCTCGGCGAGCGGATGGTGTTCGGGGAGCACCGCGTGGAAGCGGTCGCGCACCAGGGGCCGCAGCCGTATGCCGCCGTTCGCCTGGTGGCGGGGGACCGTGCTCACGGCGAAGTCGGCGTCGCCGTCCACGACCCGCTGGAGCACTGAGCGTTCCAGGCCGTCCAGGAGCCGTACGGTCATCTCGGGGCGCCGGGCGCGGAAGGCGGAGATGACCGGGGGCAGGAGGACGGCCGCCACCGAGGGGAGGGTGGCCAGCGACACGGCGCCGCGCTCGCCCGCCACATAGCGGCCCAGCTGGGCGAGGCCCGCCCGGTGCGCGGAGAGGATCTGGTCGGCGATCCGCAGCGCCTCCGCCCCGGCCGGGGTGAGTTCGACGTTGCGGGTGTCGCGTTCCAGCAGCCGCATGCCGAGGGTGCGTTCCAGGTCGGCGACCGCACGGCTCAGGGAGGACTGGGACACGTGCAGTTCGGCGGCGGCCGCGGTGAAGCTGACCGCGCGGGCGACCGCGGTGTACGCCGTGAGCTGGCGCAGGGTGACGTCCATGGTCGGCGAGCGTATGCGGGAGCGCCGCCCGGGGGAACTGTTGCGCAGAACGCATGGATAGATCTGTGTTCGATGCTGGACGCGGATCTTTCGCCGCTCGGACACTCTTCGGCAACATCCGACACGCATCGGCAACACCTGACCGGACGAGGAAGCGAGCGGCCCATGCTGGCAGCCCTGGGATTCTGCACGATCGGCGGCTTCCTGCTGCTCACCATGTTCAAACGGGTCTCGGTGCTGGTCGCCCTCGTGCTGACGCCGGTGGTCGCCGCGGTCATCGGCGGCTACGGGGACGACCTCGGCCCGATGGCGCTCGACGGGCTGTCCCAGGTCGCCCCCACCGGCATCATGATCGCGTTCGCGGTGCTCTACTTCAGCCTGATGATCGACGCGGGGCTCTTCGAGCCGCTGATCCGCGCCATCCTGCGCGTCGCGAAGAACGACCCGCTGCGCGTCACGGTCGGCACCGCCGTCCTCACCATGTGCGTCGGGCTCGACGGCGACGGCTCCTCGACCTTCCTCATCTCCATCTCCGCTCTGCTGCCCGTCTACCGGCGGCTCGGCATGAGCCGCCTCGTGCTGGCCGGGGTCGTCGCCCTTGGCGCGGGCGTTATGAACCTCATCCCCTGGGGCGGACCGACCGCGCGGGCCGCCGCCGCCCTCAAGCTGGAAACCTCCGACATCATCACGCCGCTGCTGCCCGCGTTCGCCGCGGGCATCGTCTGGGTGCTGTTCGCCTCGTACGCCATCGGGCGCCGGGAACGCGCCCGGCTGGGTGGGCTCGCCACACCTGACCCCGAGCCGGTGGCGGCCGTCGGCGACGGTCCCGGGACGCCCCGGGTGGCCCAGCGCGCGGGCACCGCGCTCACCGTCTTCAACCTGCTGCTCACCCTGGCCCTGCTGACCGCTCTCGTGCTGGAGGTCATGCCGCTGCCGGTGCTGTTCGTGCTCGCCTTCGCCGTCGCGCTGCTGGTCAACCACCCGCGCTGGGACGACCAGCAGGCCCTGCTGGAGCGGCACGGCAACAGCGTCGTCCTCGTCACCACCATGATCTTCGCCGCCGGTGTGTTCACCGGCATCCTCACCGGCACCGGCATGATCGGGAAGATGGCCCAGGCGATCGTCGAGGTCATCCCCGACGGTCTCGGCGGGCATCTGCCCGCGCTGGTCGCCGTCACCAGCATGCCGCTCAGCCTCGTCTTCACCCCCGACGCCTACTACTTCGGCATTCTGCCCGTGCTCGCCGGAACCGCCGACTCGTTCGGCACCGACCCCGCCGAGGTCGCCCGCGCGGCCGTCCTCGGCCAGATGACCACCGGTTTCCCGCTCTCCCCGCTCACCGCCGCGACGTTCATCCTGCTCGGCATGAGCGGGGTGCAGCTCGGCGAGCACCAGCGGTTCATCTTCCGCTGGGCGTTCGGCACGACGCTGGTGATGACCGCGGTCGCCATGGCGACGGGCGCGGTGCCGCTGTGACCCGTACGTGCTCCGTCCGTGCCGCCACCACGCCCCGAGGAGGAGCCCCGCGATGCCATCCGTACGCCGTACGTCCGTGAGTCTGTTGACCCTTGCGCTGACCGCGGCTCTCATGCCTGCCGCCGCCGCGGCCCAGGAGACCCCGCCGCCATCCGGGTTCCACCACCTCACCTCCGTCCACTACGACGGCACGGGCGACGACCTGCTCACCGCCGGGCTCGGCTTCGACGGGCTGCGCGGTCCGCTGCCCGCCCCCGCGGACCCCGACCGGCCCACCGCCACCGAGCTGCGCCGCCAGGCCGTCTGGGCGTCCGCCGGGATGAGGGCAGGGTCCGGCGGCGGACTCGGGCGGCTGTACGGGGCCAACGTCGACCGGGGCCGCCCGCTGCCCGGCGACGGCCGGATCGCGGGCACCGAGTACCGGGCGGTGGCGGGGCGCGGCGCGGGCAGCGTGAGCTTCGTCGTCCAGGTGCCGGACACCTTCGACCGGGCCAGGCCCTGCGTGGTGGCCGCGCCCGCCACCGGACTCGGCGGCGTCTACAGCATGGTCGGCACGGCCGGGGCGTGGGGACTGCACCGCCGCTGCGCCGTCGCCTACACCGACAAGGGCATGGGCCCGGCCTTCGACGATCTGCGTTCCGGCACGGTCATGGGCTACGACGGAACGACCGGGCCGCGCAAGGAAGTTGGCGACCGCAGCGCTTTCGACCCCGGGCTCACCGACGCCGAGCGGGCCCGCTTCGACGCCGAGCGTCCGTATCGCGTGGCGTACAAGATGGCCCACTCCCGGACCGATCCGCAGGCCACCTGGGGGCGCGACGTCCTGCGCTCGGTGCGGCTCGCGCTCGCCCTCCTCAACCGCGACCGGCGAAGTGGCGCGCCCCGCAGTGGCTACACCGCCGCCACCACCACGGTCCTGGCCACCGGCGTCTCCAACGGCGGCGGCGCGGCCGTCGCCGCGGGCGAGGACGACCGTACGGGGCTCATCGACGCCGTCGTCGCCTCCGAACCGCAGATGAACCTCGCCCCGCTGAACGGCATCCGGATACGCCAGAGCGGGCGCGCCGTCCCCGCCGCCGGGCTGCCGCTGATCCGCTACAACTCCCTGGCCTCGCTGCTCCAGCCGTGCGCCGCACTCACCGAGCCCTCCGCGCCGGGCTACGCCACCCTGGACGTCCCCGCCGCCCGCCGCCGGTGCGCGGCGCTGGTCGGCGACGACCCCCGGCTCATCACGCGCCGCGACGCGGAGCGCGCGGGGGAGGGCGGGCTGCCACGGCTCGCCGCGCGGGCCCTCGTACGCGCCGGATTCCAGCAGCGGTCCGGTTATCTCCAGCTCTCGCACTACGATCCGCAGACCCCGGCCTCGTACGCCATGAGCTACGCGCGGGCCTCCGTGGACGACGCGCTGTGCGGCTACGGGTGGGCGCGCACCGACGACACCGGTACCCCCGTGCCCTACCGCCGCTCCGAGCTGGCCGCCGCCTTCGGCACCAGCCCCGGCCGGGCGCCCGCCCCGGGCGTGCTGATCGACGAGAACGCGCCCGGCGGGCCCGTCGCCGACAGCACGTCCCGTGGCGCGGACGGCCGCCACGACTACAACCTGCGCGGCGAGCGCTGTGTGGACCGGCTCGCCTTCCCGCGCGCGGACGCGCCGCCCGCCGAGCGGACATGGGCGGCGCGGCTGGCCGCCGGGCTGGACGCCACGCGGCGCAGCGGCGACCTGCACGGCAAACCGGCGCTCATCGTGCACGGCCGGGACGACACACGAGTGCCCGTGAACCACAGCTCGCGGCCGTATCTGGGACTCAACGCCCGTGCCCAGCAGGGGAGTTCGACGGTGAGCTACGTCGAGGTCACCCATGCCCACCACAGTGACGCGCAGACCCCGGGGCTGGACAACCGGTACGTCCCGCTCGGGTACTACTACCAGCAGGCGCTCGATGTGATGTGGCAGCGGTTGCGGGGCCAGGGCCGGGACGCGGCGCTGCCGCCCAGCCAGGTGGTGCGGACAGTGCCACGCGGCGGCGAGCCGGGCCACGCCCCCGAGCTGACCCCCGCCAACGTCCCGCCGATCGCGGCCCACCCGGCCTCGGCGGACCGGGTGCGGGTGGCGCGGGACACCGTACGCGTGCCGTAGTGCCCGGCGCGATCCCGGGCCCGGCCGCTCGTCGGCGTTACGGGGCGAGCACGGAGTACACGTGCTCGACCTGCGGCGGAGTGGCGAAGTGGGGCCCGGCCAGGGCCCGCCACCGGGTGAAGCTCTCGGAGCCGCGGAAGGTGACGGTGTGGTGCTCCAGCGTCTCCCACTGGACGATGAGCCGGTAGCGCGTGGGGTGTTCGACGCTGCGGTGCAGGTCGATTCCGTGGCAGCCGTCGGCCGCGACGAAGAGGGGCCGTGCCTCGGCCACGGCCTGCTCGAACTCCTCCTCCTGGCCGGGGAGGATCTCGATCTGGGCGATCTCGGTGATCACGGTGGTGGCTCCTGCCGTTCGACGGGGGTGCGGGTGGCGCCCATGAAGCGTAGATCGTTCGCCCTCCCCGTCGCGCACCCTCCCTGGGTAATCTGACGCGTCGGCGTCGCTCGCCGCCGCCGCCGAAACCGCGAAGGGGCACTTACGGTCGTGATGGACATACCGGAGCGATTACGGGAGTGGTGGGCGCGGGGCCGGGCGGTGTCGGCGGCCAATCCGCTGGCCGTCGACATCGGGGTCGCGCTCCTGGTCCAGGCGGCGATCACGATGCCGTTCGTGGTGCCGCGCCCGGCCGGGTCCGGACCGGCGACCTGGCCCGCGTACGGGCTGATCACGCTCACCGTGATCCCCCTGATCTGGCGTCGGCGGGCTCCCCTCGCCGCCCTGATCGCGATCCTGGCGACCAGCGCGCTGTACAAGCTGGCGCTGGACGGGCCCGGGCAGCCGCTGCCGTACACCGGGCTCGTCATCGTCTACACGATCGCCGTCCTGTCCCCGCCGGGGAAACGGCTGGTCACCGGGGTCCTGGCGCTGGTCGCCGTGCCCTTGTCGGTCTGGCTCAACACCCGGACGGCACGTGAACTCACCTTCTCGTTCTTCGTGTTCGCGGCCGCCTATGGCTTCGGGCGGCTGACCGCCGTCCGGCAGCGGGCCCACCGGGTCGAGGCCGAACAGGCCGCCGCGCGGGAACGGGCCCGGATCGCACGGGAGATGCACGACATCCTCTCCCACGCGGTGAGCCTGATGATCGTGCAGGCCGAGGCGGGCCCCGTGGCGGTGCGTACGGCTCCGGAGCGGGCCGAGGCGGCCTTCGACGCGATCTCCGAGGCGGGCCGGGACGCCATGGCGCAGCTGCGCCGCATGCTGGGGGTGCTGCGCGAGGGCGACGAGCCGGGCGGGGAACCGCGCGCCCCGCAGCCGGGCCTGGCCGCTCTGCCCGGTCTCCTCGACCGGGTGCGCACCAGCGGCCTCGATGTCGTCTACGGCACGGCCGGGCCCGTGCGGCCGCTGACGGACGCGACCGGGGCGACGGTCTTCCGTATCGTCCAGGAGGCGCTGACGAACACGGTGCGGCACGCGGCCGCCCGCACCGTATCGGTCCACCTCACCTACACGGAGCGGGAGTTGGGCATCCGGGTGACGGACGACGGGCGCGGTCCCCGGCCCGGTTCCGGGGGCGGCCACGGCCTCGTCGGGGTCCGGGAGCGGGCGGCGGCCCACGGCGGTACGGCGGTCACGGGGCCGGGCCCGGACGGCCGGGGCTTCGAGGTGCGGGTACGCGTCCCCGTACCGTCCACGGCGGACGCGGCACGGGCGGCACAGGCGGCGGAGGTGGCGCGGTGACGATCCGGGTGGTGGTGGCCGACGACCAGGAGCTGGTGCGCGGTGGTTTCGCGATGATCCTGGACGCCCAGCCGGACATCGAGGTGGTCGCGGAGGCGGGCGACGGAGCCGAGGCGGTCGAGGCCGTACGGCGGCACGCGCCCGAGGTGGCGCTGCTCGACATCCGGATGCCGGGCATGGACGGCATCGACGCCTGCCGCGAGATCAGCGCGATCAGCGCGATCAGCGCGGCCGGTGGCTGCCGGACGGTGATGCTGACGACCTTCGACTCGGACGAGTACGTGTACGAGGCGCTGCACGCGGGCGCGAGCGGCTTCCTGCTGAAGGACGTACGCCGGGACGATCTGGTGCACGCCGTACGGGTGGTGGCGCGGGGCGACTCGCTGCTCGCGCCGTCCGTGGCCCGGCGCCTGGTGGAGCAGTACACCCGCCCGGCCGCCCGCACGCGGCGGCCCGATTCCCGGCTGGACGCGTTGACCGGGCGGGAGCGGGAGACGCTGCTGCTCCTCGCGCGGGGCCTGTCGAACGCCGAGATCGCGGCGGAGCTGGTCGTCAGCGACCACACGGTCAAGACACATGTCGGCAATGTGCTCGCCAAGCTGGGGCTGCGGGACCGGATCCAGGCGGTGATCTGCGCGTATGAGACGGGCCTGGTCACGGCCGGGGATCCCCCGCCCGGGGGAGCGGCCAGGACCGGATCCTCCCCCGCGTCGGCGAGGGACTGACCCGGCGGAACCCGCCCGTGCGGGCGATCCGCCAAGGGCCGCTGGTCAGCAGGATGGAGCCATCGAGAACAACGGCTCACACCCCTGGAGTTGACCATGAAGAGCACCACCCGCACGCTGCTGGCCACCGTGCTCGTCGTGGGGGTCACCGCGGGCCCGGGGGTCCTTCCGGCCCTCGCGTCCGCCCCGCCCCTCGCGGTCTCGGCGCGGCCCGCGGACCCCACGGTGCCCGCCCTTGAGGCCGCCATCGCGGACCTGCCGACATCGGGCGCGACGGCCGCGCTGGTCAGGGTCGGTGGCACCGAGGGCGTCTGGCGGGGCAGTTCGGGCGTACACGACCTCAAGACCAACCGGCCCGCCGATCCGGCCGCCCGCTTCCGCGCCGGTTCGGTGACCAAGGTCTTCACGGCGGCCGTCGCCCTGCAATTGGCCGCCGAGGACAGACTGGACCTGGACCGCAGCGCCCGCTCCTACCTGCCGGAGCTGATCCCCGCGTCGTACCAGAAGGTCACCGTCCGGCAACTGCTCAACCACACGCATGGCATCCCGGCCCCCGACTTCCCCTGGGACACGGTCGAGGAGGTGTACGCGGACCGCTTCCGCGTCTATGACCCCGAGGACATGGTCCGCTCGGCGACCGCGAAGAAGCCCGAGTTCGCGCCGGGCACCAGGCAGCACTATCTGAACATCGGCTACACCATCGCCGGTCTGCTGATCGAGCGGGTCACGGGCGACTCGTACGAGCGTCAGGTGGCCCGCCGGGTCCTGAAGCCGCTCGGGCTGTGCGACACCTACTCCCCGGAGGCGGATCCGCGCATCGTCGGCCCGCACAACCACGGCTACCAGAAGATGAGGCTGGACGACGGCACGACCGGCCTGCGCGACGTCTCGGTGTGGGGGGTGACGGACGGCTGGGCGGCCGGGGACATCATCTCGACCACGGCGGACCTGGAGCGGTTCACGAAGGCCCTGTTCGAGGGCCGGGTGGTGCGCGGCCCGCTGCTGCGGGAGATGTTCACGCTGCCGAAGGTGAAGGACGTCAAGACCGGTGCCCCGGCCGCCTACGCCGTCGGATTGTCGATGAAGAAACTGGGCGGCCGTGAAGTGTGGGGGAAGACCGGCGGCCGCTGGGGCTACAACACGGCCGTCGCCGCCACCCGCGACGGCTCCCGCACCCTGGTCTACAGCGTCAACTCCACGGACGCCAAGGGGCAGGGCATGGACGAGGTGGCCAGGAACCTCATGGTGGCCGCCTACGGCGAGCCCGCGTCATGACGGCCGCGGTGGGGCTCTATCACCGTCACCCCGCCCTTGGCCGCCGACGGCAGCGCGGTCAGGGCCTCGGGTACGGCGTCCAGGCCTATGAGGTCGGTGACCAGCAGATCCGGCCGTAGCGTCCCGGCGTCGACCATCTCCATCATCGGCCCATACGCGTGGGCGGCCATGCCGTGGCTGCCCAGCAGCTGGAGTTCCAGGGCGATGACCCGGTCCATCGGGAGCATCGGCTTTCCGGCGGCGGGCGGCAGCAGGCCGATCTGGACGTGGCGGCCGTGGCGGCGGAGGCTGCTCACGGAGGCCGCGCAGGTACGGGGCGAGCCCAGCGCGTCCACCGAGACATGGGCGCCGCCGCCCGTCGCGTCCGCGACGGCCTCGGCCACCGAGCCCAGGGTGGAGGAGGCGTCCACGCAGACCGCCGCGCCGAGGCGGGAGGCCAGGGCGAGCGCCCGCGCGGAGATGTCGACCGCGACGACCCGCGCCCCGCAGGCCGCCGCGATCATGACGGCGGACAGTCCGACCCCGCCGCAGCCGTGCACCGCGACCCATTCGCCCGGGGCCACCCGGCCCTGGGTCACCACCGCGCGGAAGGCGGTGGCGAAGCGGCAGCCGAGCGAGGCGGCGGTGGTGAAGGGCAGTTCGCCGCGGAGGCCGACGAGGTTGATGTCGGCGTTCTCGACCGCGACGTACTCGGCGAACGACCCCCAGTGGGTGAAGCCCGGCTGCGTCTGCCGCTCGCACACCTGCTGGGCGCCGTCCGCGCACGCGGCGCAGCGCCCGCAGGCGCAGACGAAGGGCACGGTGACCCGCCGCCCGGGGCGCCAGTTCGTGACGTCGGGGCCGATCTCCTCGATCGTGCCCGCGAGTTCATGGCCGGGGACGTGCGGCAGCCGGATGTCCGTGTCGTGGCCCATCCAGCCGTGCCAGTCGCTGCGGCACAGCCCGGTGGCCTCGACGCGGATCACCACGCCGCTCCGGGAGGGGGCGGGATCGTCGACGGTCCGTACCTCCGGCCTGCGCCCGAAGTCGTCGAACACCACAGCACGCATGAACCCGCTCCCTCGTCAGCTCACTGGTTCGGGTCGCCCGAACCTACACCACGGTGTGCTCAGCGCTTGTCGCGCTGTCCGTCCGCGAGTTGCCGGGTCGTGTTCCCGGCACCGGCCTGGCGCTGGGCACGCTCGGCGAGGGTGGGGAAGAGACCGCCGAGGGCGCTGCCGAAGCGCAGCTCCAGCGGGGCCACGTTCACCTCGCCCCGGTTGCGTTCGATCGCGCGGACGGTGGCGGCCGCCACCCGGCGGGTGGTGATCGTACGGACACCGGGCGGGGTGCTGGCGCCCGAGTCGGCGAACATCCCGGCGTCGCCGACGAACCCGGGCTGCACCAGCGTGACCCCGACGCCCGTGCCGTGCAGGTCCTGCCGCAGCCCGAGCGCGAACCCGCGCAGCCCGAACTTGGCCGCGTTGTAGAGCGCGGCGCCGGGGGAGGCGGTACGGCCCGACAGCGAGCCGATCATCACCAGCTGCCCGGACCCGGCGGCCACCATCCGCGGTGCCATCAGCCGGGACAGCAGCAGCGGGGCGCGGAGGTTGACGTCGAGGGCGCGGTCGAGGTGCTCGGTGTCGTAGCCGAGGACCTCACCGCTGGAGGGCAGCGCCGCGTTGGCTATGAGGATGCGGGTGTCCGCCGCCTCCGCCTCCTCGGCCAGCCGCTCCAGATCGGACCGGTCGGCCAGGTCGGCGACGATCGGACGGGCGCCGAGCCGCTCGGCCAGCGGCCGCAGCACCTCCTCGCGGCGCCCCGTGAGCAGCAGCTTGGCGCCCTTGGCGGCGAGGGCCCGGGCGAGGGTCTGCCCGATGCCCCCGGTCGCTCCGGTGAGCAGGACGGTGGTGCCGCTGATCCGCATGCGTTCTCCTCCGGGGACGGTGGTGTGCGGGGCGGACAGTGCTACACGCCGCCGCCCCACGCCGAACCGTACCCGCCGGTAGACCCTTACGCGCCCCCGGGATCCATGCCGCTGGCCCGGGCTATCGCCTCGACCTCGCGCCGGTCGCGCTCCTGCTGGTTGCCCAGCTCGACCACCAACTGCAGCCCGTGCGGCCCCAGCAGACTGGTCAGCTTGGCCAGCTCCCGCCCGAGCGCGGGGGTGAACAGATCCCGGTCGAGCGCGGTGAACGGTACGTCGATACCGGGGGCGCCCGAGGACCGGCCCACGATGGCGTCGTTGATGCCGTGCAGGATGCGCAGCAGCAGATCGTACGACGCGGGGTCGAGGCGCGACTGAAGCTCGGCCAGGTGGAGCGCGAAGTCCTTCGCGCGCTCCAGGAAGTGCTCTTCGTCCATCCCACCATCGTGGCGAAAACCGTGGCGCAGCGCCCCGGGAACCGGGGATTCTGCGGCGAAGGCTAATGACCACGGGTGATTGTGCTGCCGAGCCCGTACACTCGGCGCGCGTTGTCCGCGCCGAGGAGCGCCGCCACGCGCCCCGCGTCGCCGCCCGACCACGCGCCCTCGCGCACCCACTGGTCCAGCAGCCCGGCCAGCGCCTCCCGGAACAGCCGCGCGCCCACCACGTACAGCTCGGGCAGCCCGTAGGCGTCGGTGGAGAAGAGCACCTTGCCGAACGGGGCCAGCTCCAGCATCTCGGCGAGCACCGCCCCGGCCCGCGCCCCGGTGTGGGTCAGGGACAGGCCGACGTCGGCGTAGACATGCGGGAAGACGGCGGCGAGGTAGGCCGCGCCTCGGTGGTACGGATAGCCGTGCAGCAGGATCAGCGAGCAGCCGGTGGGGCGGACCGCGCGGATGAAGTCGGTGAGCGCGAGCGGATCGCAGCGGTCCAGCCGCAGATCCGGATCGCCGAAGCCGGTGTGCAGCTGGAGCGGCAGCCCGGTGCGGGCCGCGGACCACAGCAGATGGCGCAGCAGCACCGGGTCGGTCACCCGGGCGGCGGGCGGGCCGCCCTCGGCGCGGTGGGCGAGCCAGCGCTCGGTCGCGGTGTGCACGGCGGCGGGGGCCGGTGGGTCGGGGTCGAAGTGGAGTCCGTAGCGGTAGGCGGCCACCGACTTGAAGCCCGCGGCGGTACGGGCGGCCTCCCGGATCCCGTCGGCGAGCCCGGCCAGGAAGTCGTCGGCGCTGCGCGAGGTGTCGGCGGTGCGCTCCGCGAGGTGTTCCAGCCGGACGATCTCGTGGGCGGTGCCCCCGGCCGCGGCGGCCAGCTCGTCCGGGGTGGTGAGATCGCCGGGGAGGCCCGTGTCGACGAGGAATTCGGTGATCCCGGCGGCGGTCAGCAGCCGCCGGTTGACCTCCCGTACCCCCAGCTCCCGCCGCCGGGCGAGATAGCGGGCGGGCGGGCAGTGGGGTTCCAGGCCGAGCAGCGGCGGGCACCAGCGGCGCAGCGCGAAGCCCAGCTGGCTGTCGAAGAAGGTGGTGCCGAGCGCGGCGGGCGCGTCGGACTCGGTCAGGAACGCCTCGAACGCGGCGGGGTCCAGTTCGCGGCGGGCCACCCCGTGACAGTGGTGGTCCACCAGCGGCGGCAGAGACGGCCCGGTGGGCGCCGTCCCCTCGGCGGAGTGCATCGTTCAGTACCGTCCCCGGGTCGCGGCCGCGATGTCCTGCGGGGTGGCCTTCTCGAACAGCGCCGCCTCGGCGCGGCGTACGGCGGCGATGGACTCGAAGAGCGGATCGCCGAGCGCCTCGCGCAGCACCGCCGAGTCCTCGAAGTGTTCCAGCGAGTCGAGCAGCGAGGTGGGCAGCCGCCGCTCGCGGCCCGTGTGCGCCGGGTCGCCGGAGACCGGCGGCGGCAGGGTGAGCCCGGCGTCGAGCCCGGCGAGCCCGGCGGCGATGACGGCGCCCGTCACCAGATAGGGGTTGGCCGCCGGGTCGAAGCACTTGACTTCGGCGTTGGCCGCGCCCGGGTCGTCCGGGGCGCCGGTGATGAAGCGCAGCGCGGCCTCGCGGTTCTCCAGCCCCCAGCACTGGTACGCCCCGGCCCAGCGGGAGGGTTCGAGCCGCAGATAGCTCGCGGGGGAGGGGGCGCCGATGGCGAGCAGGGCGGGCAGGGCGCGCAGCACTCCGGCGAGGAACGCCTCGCTGGTCGCGGTCATGCCGTGCGGTCCGTCCCCGTCCCGGCACAGATTGCGGTGGCCCTGCCACAGACTCAGGTGGAGATGGCCGCCGTTGCCGACCGTGCCCGCCTCGGCCACCGGTCCGAACAGCGGGGTCAACCCGTGGCGCGACGACACCCCGCGGATCGTCTCGCGGACGAGGACGGCCAGATCGGCGGCGCCCACCGGGTCCGCGGGCGCCACGGACACCTCGAACTGCCCGGCCGCGTACTCCGGGTGCAGCTGCAGCACCTCCACGCCCTGGGTGTGCAGCGTGTCGAGCAGGTCGGCGAGGTAGCCGGAGAGGTCGACCAGGCGCGCCATGCCGTAGGCCGGACCCGCCCCGGCGTAGGCCGCCGCGCCGTCCGGGCCGGGCGTGTCGCGTGTCGTGACGACCCACTCGGTCTCGAACCCCATGCGCACCGCGAGCCCCCGCCCGTGCGCCCGCTCGGTCATCCGGCGGGCGAACAGCCGCTGGCAGGCGGGGTGTTCCAGGCCGGACTGGGCGTACCGGTCGGCCGGGGCCCACGCCCAGCCGGGCTGGGCGGCCAGCGGGGTGAGCCGCCCGAGATCGGGGAAGAGCCGCAGATCGCCGTCGGGCCCGCCGATATGAGGGCTCGTCGTCATGGAGTCGTCCACGAGGTACACGTCGAAGACCGGGGACATGCCGACGCCCCGCCGGGCGCTCTGGGCGAGCCGCCCGGTGGGCACGGACTTGACCCGGGTGATTCCCGCGTTGTCCACCCAGGTCAGCGCGATGCCATGGATGCCCTGCGCGGTGAGCCGGTCGGCTTCCTGCCGCGCTTGTGCCTGTGCCTGTTCGCGATCGCCCGTCCCCATGGGCTACCTCCTCCGCCGCGGCCTGTACGCCGAGACTATTGCCTGCGGAGGGCATTATGGTGACGGATTGTCCCGAACGCATACGGGGCGTGACGGTGGGATATGCCTTCCCCATAACCGTCGCGAATGTCCCGGGCCGTCTCAGCGCCCCAGGTGCTCGGTGATGTCGTGCAGGACGACACGCGCGGCGGTCGGCCCGGCGTTGAGGTACCAGGGGTCGTCGTCCACGGTGACGGCGTGTCCGGCGCGCACCGCGTCGAGCTTCTTCCACAGCGGATTGGCGAGATAGGCGCCCGCGTCCGTCTTCCCGGGGCGGCCCTGGATGGAGTAGAAGATCCAGTCGCCGTCCATCTCGGGGATCCGCTCACCGCTCAGATCCTGGGAGATGTCGTCGAAGCGCTGTGACTTCGGGCGGCCGAGGCCCATGTCGTCGGCGATGGTGCCGGTGAAGGACTTCGCGCCGAACATCCGGACCCGGTCCGGGTTGAACCGCACCATGGACAGCTCCGTGTCCTTTCCGCCCAGCTTCCCGCCCCGCCGCGCGGCGTCCTTCTCGAAGCGGCTGACGATCGAGACCGCCCGGTCCCGCTGGCCGACCGCGTCCGCGACGGTCAGCAGGTCCTTCTTCCAGTTGACCCCGCGGCCCTTGGTGACGACGGTCGGCGCGATGGCCGACAGGGTCGGGTAGAGGTCGCCCTGGGTGCTGTTGACCAGGATCAGATCGGGCCCCGCGGCCGCGAGCTTCTCCATGGCGGGGGAGTTGCGGGTGCCGATGTCCGTCATCGCCGCGAGCGCCTTCGCCTTGCCGGGGAAGGCGTCGCGCAGATAGTCCGGGACCAGACCGGCGTTGTCGGCGCGGGTGGTGGCGGCGGGCACGAGGCCGAGGGTGAGCAGATCGTCGAGCTGTCCGGTGCTGATGACCGCGATGCGCTTCGGCTTCGCCTTGACCGGGGTGCTGCCGCGTTCATGGACGACGGTACGGGGGAAGGCGCCGTCCGCCTGCCGGGCGCCCGGCTTCCGCGTGGACGCCGACGACGAGTCCGCGGACTGAGCGGGGCCGCAGCCGGTGAGGACGGCCGCGGCCAGGGCGGCGGCGATCAGGGGAAACAGACGGTGGTTGCGCACGAACGACTCCAGAGGCTTAGGTGAGCCTTACCTTAGCCTGGGTGTGTGGTCAGGGTTCCCTCGCGGGGCGAGTGTTCTCCTGGAGGACGTCGGTCAGGCAGGCGAGATACATCTCGATGGCCTGGGCGGGCTCCCGTACCCGCTTCCCCGACAGCTTCGCGATCTTCTCCAGCCGGTACAGCAGCGTGTTCCGGTGGATGTGCAGCCCCTCCGCGGCCCGCACCAGATGGAAGCCGCCCTCCGCCCAGCCGATCAGTGTCTCGCGCAGCGTCGGCCAGTCCGGCTGCCCGCGCAGCTCCCCCAGTACCGCATCGGCGAACCGTGCACGCCCCTGGCCGGGAACCGACCCCAGCAGATGCGGTATCCGCAGGTCGCAGGCGGTGAAGACACGGTCGCCCGGATACACCGCCGGGCCGGTGCGCAGCGCGGTGGCCGCGTCCCGGTAGGAGTGGTGCATCCCGGTGGTGCCCGTGCCGGGCTCGCCGACGGCCATCCGCCCGTCCAGACCGTGGCGTTCACGCAGCAGCGACAGCAGCTGGCCGCAGGCGTCGGCGAGCCGTCCCGGGGCCGTGCGGTCACCCTGAGCGGCGGCCAGCACCACGTACCGCCCCGCCGCCTGCTCGCCCGCCACGTCCTGCCGGTCCCGGAACACCTCCCGTACGGTCCGCAGCACCGTGATCCGGGACACCGCGGCGCCCGCGCCCGCCGTACGCACCTCCAGCAGCAGCGCGGCCCGGGGCGCCCCGGGGGCCAGGCCCAGTTCCACCGCGCGGGCGTCCACCGCCCCGGCGTCGACCACCTCGGGATCGTAGAGCGCGACATCCCGTACGAAGTCGTCGACCGCCCGTTCATGGAGCATGCGCGAGCGCAGCAGCGCGTGCTCCTCCAGCAGGATCTCGGCCTGCCGCCGCACCACCAGCCCGAAGCGGTCCACCTCCGACGGTTTCCCGGTGAGACAGACCGTGCCGATGACCTCCTCGCCGACGGTGATCGGCAGGCTCATCCCGTGCCGCACCCCGCGCATCCGGCTCGCCTGCCCGGCGGTGTGGATGGCGGGCCGCCCGGTGCGCACCACCTCCAGCGACGCCTCGTGGACGGTGCCGACGCGCGAGAGGTCGCCGCAGCCGATGACGACCGCCCCGGGATCGGTGATCAGCACATTGAAGCCGGTGATCCGGCCGATGTCATGGGCGATCTCCTGAGCCAGCTGCGGCGTCAGGACGGGGTGGCCGCTCAGAGGGTCCATGGGCGGATCGTACAAGCGACCCCGCCGAGCGCTGGATCACTTCGTGCGACTCCTACGATGACCGAGAGCCCCGCGCTGCCTACCGTCTTCCGACATCAGCACCGGGCGCCCCGCGACCGCCCGGCCATCCGTCCTCCTCCTCCCCAGGAGCACCCCCTCCGGAGACGGCCTATGAGCACAGCATCACTCGAAAAGTCCCGCCCCACCCGCACCCACTGGCTCATCACGCTCTACGCGGGCGGCGGCGAGTTCTGCGACGGCTACATCCTCAGCATCATCGGCGTCGCGCTCCCGCTCCTCACCGCCGACTACCACCTCGACTCCTTCGACGCCGGGGTCATCGGCTCGGCCTCGCTGGTCGGCATGTTCGCCGGTGGCCTGATCTTCGGCTATGTCACCGACCGGGTCGGGCGGCAGAAGGTCTATCTCTTCGACATCGCCGCGTTCATCGTGCTGTCGGCGGCCCAGTTCTTCGTCACCGACCCATGGCAGCTCACCGTGCTGCGCTTCCTCATGGGCATCGCCATCGGCGCGGACTTCGCCATCGCGGGCACCATCGCCTCCGAGTTCGCACCCCGCAACTCCCGGGGCCCGCTGCTGGTCATCATGGTCACGATGTGGTCGGTCGGCGCCGCCGTCGCGTACGTCGTCGGCTGGGCGATGCTGTCCTCCGGCCACGACGACTGGCGCTGGATGCTCGCGAGCAGCGCCCTCCCGGCCGCGCTCATCCTCCTGCTGCGCTTCGGCACCCCCGAGTCGCCGCGCTGGCTGCTCAGCAAGGGGCGTACCGACGAGGCGCAGGCCGTGCTCACGCAGATGCTGGGCCCGGGCGCCAGCGTGGCCGACCTGGAGGCGGACACCGCCTCGCGCACCCGCTACAGCGACATCTTCCGCGGCGCCTATCTGCGCAGGACCGTCTTCGTCAGCGTGTTCTGGGCCTGTCAGCTGCTGCCCATCTACGCCATCACCACCTACGAACCCACCATCCTGGCCTCCTTCGGACTGGCCGACGGCAACGACTCCTACCTCGGCGCGGTCGTGGTGCAGATCTTCTTCGTCCTCGGCTCGCTGTCCGGAATCCTGGTGGTCAACAAGGGGCGGCGCACCCTGCTGCTGTGGAGCTTCGGCCTCTCCGCCATCCCGCTGCTCTGCCTCGCCGCCCTCGCCCACCCGGCACCGGCCGTCGTGGTCGTCCTCTTCGCGGCCTTCGGCGTGGCGTGCTTCTCCAGCCAGTGTCTGCAGGCCATCTACCCGTCCGAGCTGTTCCCGACCGGGGTGCGCGCCACCGCCAACGGCTTCGCCACCGGCATCAGCCGGGTCGGCGCCGCCATCGGCACCTGGGGAGCGCCTGTGGTCCTCGCGCACAGCACCCGGCTGGCGATGCTCCTCGGCGCGGTGATCTGCGCCATCGGCTGGGCCGCCTCGTACGTCCTCGCGCCGGAGACCAGCGGGCTGACCCTCGCCGACGCCAGCTCGGCGGAGCGCGACGGCGAGACGCGCGGCCGCTCCCGCCTGCGCCGCGATGCCGCCCCGACCACCGATGCCTCCCCGACCACGCCGCGGTCCGCGGTGAAGGAGACCTCATGACCTCCCCCGGCACCGCGCCCTCCTCGGTCACGGTCGTCGGCGGCGGAGTCGTCGGCCTGGTGTGCGCCCACTACCTCAGCGCCGCCGGGCTGCGGGTCACCGTCCTGGAACGCGACCGGCTGGGCAGCGGCGCCTCCCGTGGCAACGCCGGGGAGGTCTGCCCCGACCTGGTGGAACCGCTCGCCGCCCCCGGCGTCATCGGCACCGCGCTGCGCGGACTGCACCGCCCGGACAGCGCCCTGGCGGTCCATCCGTCGACCAGCGCCGCACTGCTGCGCTTCCTCGTCCGGTTCGGGCTGCGGGCCACCGCACGCCACTACGACCGTGGGGCGAGCGCCCTCGGCGCCCTCGCGCAGGGCACCTTCGGGCTCTTCGAGGAGCTGGAGGCGCTCGGCGTGGACGGGGACGCGCACAAGGACGGGTTCCTGTTCGCCTTCCCCTCCCGCGAGTACGCCGCCAAGGCGCTCACCGCCTTCCGCGGTCTCGGCGCGCCGATCGCCACCGGCGGGCTGCTCACCGGGGCCGCCCTCGCGGACACCGAACCCGCGCTCACCGAGGGGGCCCGGGCGGGGTTCGTGGTGGACGACCAGTGGTCGCTGGACCCCGGGCTCTTCGTGGACCGGCTCGCCGAGCGGCTGCGCCGACAGGGCGTCGAACTCGTCGAGGGCGCCCGGGTGTCGGCCGTGACGGACCGGGCCGGGCGCACCGAGGTACGGACCTCGGCGGGGACGTACCGCGGCGACGCGGTGGTCGTCGCCGCGGGCATCTGGTCCCGCGAACTGGTCCGCGGCCTCGGCGTGGACATCGACCTGGTGGCGGGCAAGGGCTACAGCTTCTCGGTGGCGGCCGAGCCCCCGCCCGCCCGGCTGGTCCACCTCGGCGCGGCCAAGGTGGTGCTCACGCCGATGGGCAAGCGGGTCCGGGTCGCCGGGACGATGGAGTTCGAGCGCGACCCCGACCGGTTCCGGCGGCGGCGCGTCGAGGCCATCGTGGCGGCCGCGCGCCCGTATCTGCGCCACGCCGACTGGGACGACCTCCAGGAGGAGTGGGTGGGCCCGCGCCCGATGACCCCCGACGGGCTGCCGCTGATCGGCCGGGTGCCCGGCCACTCCCGGGTGCTGCTGGCCACCGGCCACAACATGCTCGGGCTGATGCTCGCCCCCGCCACCGGACGGCTGGTGGCCGGACTGCTGACGGGGGATGCGGATCCGGCCCTTTCCTCCGCGTTTGCCCCGGTACGGTGCGCTCGGCGCTATCCTTGGCGTGCGCATGGCAACTCACCTGTCAATTCGCCTGTCTAGAGGAGAGTCCAGTGATGAGACGCAGGACCGTACTCGCGAGCGCGTTAGGCATCGGCGGCGGCCTTCTGCTGCCGGGGCTGCCGGGGACCGGGGCGGCCCACGCGGCCCGGGCGGACTGGTCGCGGGCGGTGGTGGACTCCACCATGGCCCGCTACCCCGACCCTGCCTCGCTCGGCGGCTGGGGCTACACCCGGGGGCTGTTCCTGCTGGGGGCGTACCGCGTCTACCAGCGGGTGGGCGAGCCCTCGTACCTGGCGTACATCAAGCGCTGGGTGGACAACCACGTGGACGCCGACGGCCATATGAGCCGCACCTTCGACAACCTCGACGCCATGCAGTCCGGGAACCTGCTGCTGTTGCTCCACCGGGAGACCGGCGACACGCGCTACCGGACCGCCGCCGACCAGATCCGCGGCCGCTTCGCCGACTACCCGCGCACCACGGACGGCGGCATGTGGCACGCCACCGGCAAGACCAACGAACTGTGGGCCGACGGTGTGTTCATGGCCCAGCCGTTCCTGCTGCGGTACGGCCTCGCGTACGGCGACAAGGCGTACGCGTACGACGAGGTCACCCGGAACCTCTCGGTGTACTTCCGCCACTTGAAGGCGTCGAACGGGCTGCTCTACCACGCCTATGACGCGGATGGCGACGCCCCCTGGAACCCGGACGACGCCACCGGCACCTCCGCCCACTTCTGGGCCCGCGCCATCGGCTGGACGGCGATGACGCACATCGAGGTGCTGGAGATGCTGCCCGCCCGCCATCCGCGCCGCGCCGAACTCATCGCCAACGTACGGCACTTGGCCAAGGGGTTCTTGCGCTACCAGGACCGGGCGACCGGCCGCTGGTTCCAGGTCGTCGACCGGGCGGACGAACCGGGCAACTGGCTGGAGACCTCGGCCTCCAGCATGTACACCCTGATGCTGCACGCCGCCTGGGAACACGGCTGGCTCCACGGGGGCGGCTACGCGGCGGCGGCGCGCCGGGGCTACCGGGGCGTCCTGGACAAGGTGACGGTCGACGCGGACGGGCTGACCAGCATCGCCGACATCAGCGAGGGCACCAACGTCGGTGATCTGGCGTACTACTTCGGGCGCAAGCGCAACACGAACGACCTGCATGGGCTGGGCGCCTTCCTGCTGATGAACGAGCGGCTCGCGCGCTGACACGCGGGTGCGGCCGCGCTCGGCGGAGCGCGGCCGCACCCACCCGGCCCGGAGCCCGCTACTTCAGCTCGACCTGGAACACCTTGTCCGCGCCGTCCGCCTCGCCACCGTTGTTGTCGGCGTTCGTCGTGGACAGCCACAGCGTGTTCTTGCCGGGCACCGTCTCGACGGTGCGCAGCCGCCCGTACGAGCTGGTGTAGTACGCCTTCGGGGTGCCCGCGCTCGTCCCGTCGACCGGGATCTGCCACAGCCGCTCACCCCGGAGCGCCGCCATGTAGAGTGCGCCGTCGGCGTAGGTGACCCCGCTGGGCGAGGCCTCGCCGACCGACCACTGGCGCTTGGGGCTGGTCATCCCGGAGGTGGAGCAGCTGCCCTCACAGGTGGGCCAGCCGTAGTTCTTGCCCGCCTCGATGAGGTTGAGTTCGTCGTACGTGCTGTTGCCCAGCTCCGCTTCCCACAGGCGGCCCTGCGCGTCCCAGGTGAGGCCCTGCGGGTTGCGGTGGCCGAGGGAGTAGACGAGGGTGCCGAACGGGTTGCCGGGGGCGGCCTTGCCGTCGGTGGTCATCCGCAGGATCTTGCCGTTGAGCGAGTTCTTGTTCTGCGCGTTGCTGGATGTCTGCGCGTCCCCGGTGGTGGCGTACAGATAGCCGTCCGGGCCGAACTTGAGGCGTCCGCCGTTGTGGTACTTGTTCTTGGCGATGCCGGTGACGATCGCCTTGTAGCCGCTCAGTGAGGAACCGTCGTAGGTCATGCGGGCGATCCGGTTGCCGTCCGACGCGGTGTGCATGATGTAGACGTAGTGATCGGTGTTCCAGTTCGGCGAGACCGCGAGGCCCATCAGCCCGCCCTCGCCACTGGTGGTCACCACATTGGGCACCGTGCCCACCGACGTCTTGGTGCCCGACTGGGTGAGCTTGAAGAGTTTGAACGAGTCCCGCTCGCTGATCAGCGCCGAGCCGTCCGGCAGCCAGCTCAGCCCCCACGGGATCGACCAGCCGGACGAGACGGTCTTGATGGACGAAGGGGCCGAAGTGGCGGAATCGGCCCCGGCCGGTGCGGCGTTGCCCGCGCCCGCCTGGGCGAGCAGCAGCCCGGCGGTGAGCGCGGTGGTGGCGGCCGCGGCCGCCAGGGTGTTCCGAGGGCTCTTCATCGCGTGTCCTCCTACTGGAGCTTGTACGCCTTGAAGTTGCGGGTGAGCAGGTACGTGGTCTGGAGGTTGCCGCTGTTCAGGCTCCGGTAGATGCCCCACTTGGGCCGCAGATAGTTCTTGCCGCGCCACAGGTCCAGGCCGGTGCGCTTGTGCGCGGCGACCTTCTTTCCGTCGGCGGTGGTCACGGACCAGTCGGCGTACGCGCCCGAGTCGGCCGCCTTGACCTCGACCGACACATCGCTCCAGGCGCCCTGGAGCGGCGACATGTTCGCGGCCCCGGCCTCGGTCAGGTTCTCGGCGTCGTCCGACGTCCGGATCTCGACCTTCGGGCCGTCGTCGTGCTGGTGCAGCGACATGGTGAACAGCGGGGCGGCCACGTCCCCGACCTTGATCTGCATGATGTGGGTGAAGCTCGTCGTCGCGTCCAGCGTGTCCGGTACGTACATCTGGTACTGGATGCGCCAGGTCTCGTTCTTGAGGATCTTGACGGCGGAGCCGTCCTGCTTCATGCCCCGGACCTCGTTGCGCTGGCGGTCGGTGCTGGTGTCGACGTCCTTGGGGTAGTGCATATCCGTCCGGAAACCGCCCTGGGAGGGGTAGATGTGGGTGGTCCCGGGGTGGGAGTCGGCGCGGTCGTCCTCGGCGCCTTCGAAGGCGCTGGCGACACTGGCTCCGGCCGCCGGATTCCACTTGAGGCTCCAGGCCGCGGCCGGTGCCTGCGGGGAGCGCTCGGTGCCGTAGGCGACCGCGGCCGGAGCGATCAGCGCGGCGGTGGCCGCGAGGGTGAGGGCGGTGCGCGGTAAGAGCGGTGGGCGCTCCATCAAGGATTCTCCTGTCTGATCCTTGTTCACATCGGGGGACTGTGAAGGTAGGAGGTGTGCCCTCATGAGTCAAGGAATGGTGTGGACCAGGAAGAGGGTCGCTCCGGGCTCTCGCTGTCCGAACCCCGCGACTACCTGCACATTCCGCTTGTTTAGCTGAATCGTGCACCCCATGCACCTCCCGAGAGATCGGAGGATTTTGACTGCACGCTTATTGACCGGACACCGACAGACCGTGACGCTGCATCAGGAACGTCACCGCCACGCGCCCGAGAAGGAGCTGCCACATGGCCCGATGGACGCGTCTGCGCCTCGCCGCCGCCACCGCGGCCGGGGCGTGCGCGCTCGCCACGCTGCCCTCCGCCGCCACCGCGGCCCCCGCCGCTCCCCGGACGTACGACGTGCGCGACTACGGGGCCACCGGCGACGGCACGACCCTGGACGACGACGCCATCGACCGGGCCATCGACGCGGCCGCCGCCGGGCCCGGCCGAGGCACCGTGCTGTTCCCGCCCGGCACCTACAAGTCCCGCACCCTCCACCTCAAGAGCGACATCACCCTGCACCTCGCCAAGGGCGCGACCCTGCTCGCCGCCGCCGGGGGCATGGACGAGGCCGAGCCCAACCCCTGGGACGCGTACCAGGACTTCGGCCACAGCCACTTCCGCAACGCGCTGCTGACGGGCGAGAACATCCACCACCTCGCCATCACCGGCTCCGGCACCCTCGACGGCGAGGGCCTGGGCACCAGCAACACCCTGGAGCCGGGCGTCGGCGACAAGATCCTCTCCCTCAAGCGCTGCTCCGACCTGGACATCAAGGACGTCACCTTCACCCGGGGCGGCCACTTCGCGCTGCTGCTCAACGGCTGCGACGGGGTACGGATGACCCGTACCAAGGTGCTCACCAGCACCGACCGGGACGCCGTCAACCTCATCAACAGCCGCCATGTCGACATCGGCCACTCCCGCATCGAGGGCCGGGACGACGGTGTCGTGCTCAAGAGCGACTACGCGCTCGGCCGGACGTACACCAGCCATGACATCCGGGTCCATGACTCCGATGTGCTCTCCACCGAGAACAACGCGCTCCAGTTCGGCTCGGAGACCTGCGGCGACTTCCGCGACATCCGCTTCGACCGGCTCCGGATCGGCGGCGGGGGCAAGGCGGCCATCGGCATCGTGTCCATGGACGGCGCCGACATCAGCGATGTCCGCTACTCGGACATCACCATGACCAAGGGCGCCACCCCCGTCTTCATCAAGATCGGCGACCGTAAGCGCTGCCCCGGCGCCCCGCCCGCCGGACGCATCCACGACATCGCCTTCGACAATGTCACCGGCACCGCCCTGACCCACCCGGTGACCGGCGTCGACTACACCAGCACCATCACCGGAGCGCCCGGCGCGGACGTCGAGGACATCACCTTCAACCGGGTGCGGCTGACCGTGCCCGGCGGCCACCCCGCCTCCGACGCGGAGCTGGTCCCCGGCGAATTCCTCACCGACTACGTCCCCAAGACCTATGGAGTGCGCCCCTCCTACGGCTGGTGGATCCGGCACGCCAAGGACATCACCTTCACCGACAGCGCCGTACGGACCGACACCAACGACGACCGGCCCGCGTTCATCGCGGACGACGGCGCGGCCGTCACCCTGGACCGGGTCACCGCCCAGCGCGGCAGCGCCAGCCCGTACGACGTGGGCTTCAGCGGAGTCACCGGCCCCGTGGTCCGGAACAGCACGACCACCGACGGCGAGGCGCTGCGGATCAGAACCACCCCCTGACTCCTCGCGAGCGACCGACCCGACCTCACCCACCCATCGGAAACCGGAAGGCAGGTCACCACCATGAACGAGACCGTGCGGCAGACCCCCACCACGGCGGACCGGACCCCGCCCGCACCGGAAGCCACCGCCTGGCAGACCCCCGACTACGTGGTCGTCGATACCGCGCTGGAGGTCACCGCCTACTCGCTGAACGCCCGCTGACGGAGCAGCACAGCGTGTGCCCCGGACCTCCCCGGGGCACGCGCCCACCCGGAGCCGACGGGATGGTGATCGAGTGATGACCCCGAGCCTCGAAGAGCGGCTGCGCGCCGTCGCCCAGGAGCGCTACCACGACCGGCACCCCTTCAACCTCCGTATGCACGCGGGTGACCTCACCCCCGCCGAACTGCGCCGCTGGATCCTCAACCGCTTCCACTACCAGCGCCACATCCCCGTCAAGGACGCGCTCATCACCGCCAAGCTGGACACCCCACGGCTGCGCCGGATGTGGCTGCGCCGCATCCAGGACCACGACGGCGCGGCCGACGGCGAGGGCGGCATCGAGCGGTGGTTACGGCTCGGCGAGGCCGCGGGCATCGGCCGGGAACGGCTGCTGACCGGCGCCGACGTGCTGCCCGGCGTACGGCTCGCGGTCGACGGCTACGTCAACTTCTGCCGCCTGGGCACCCCGCTGGAGGCCGTCGCCGCCTCGCTGACCGAACTGTCCGCGCCCGGCATCATGCGCACCCGCATCGAGGCGTTCGAAAGCCACTACCCGTGGATCGAGCGCGACGGGCTCCGCTACTTCCGGGACCGGGTGAGCCAGGGCAGCCGGGACAGCGCCGAAGCCCTCGATCTCGTACTGACCTGGGCCCGCACCCCCGAGGACGAGGAACGGGCGGTCGCGGCGCTGACCTTCAAATGCGAGGTGCTGTGGTCCCTGCTGGACGCGGTGGACCACGCCGACACCAAAGACACGGCGGGGGAGGGGACATGAGCGCCCCGGCCGTCTGGCGGCCCGCCCTGGCCCCTGCCGTGCATCTGCGCCACGACCGGGTGCGGGAAGTGGACCTGCTGGTGCTGCCCGAGCGCGTCGTCGTCCTGCGCGGCACCGCCGGAACCGTACTGCGGCTGTGCGACGGCGCCCGCGACCTCGATGCCATCGTGGCCGAACTCGCCGAGCGCTTTCCCGGCGCCCCCGTGGACACCGAAGTCCCCGCGTTCCTGGACCGGATGCACGAGGAGGGCTGGCTACGGTGACCACCCAGGCCCGCCCGTGGGCGCTGCTCGCCGAGCTGACCCACGGCTGCCCACTGCACTGCCCCTACTGCTCCAACCCGCTCCAACTCGTGCGCCCCTCCCGCGAACTGACCAGCGAGGAGTGGGGCCGGGTGCTGCGCCAGGCGGCGGATCTCGGCGTCGTCCACACCCATCTGTCCGGCGGCGAGCCACTGCTGCGCCGCGACCTGGAGCCGATCGTCGACGCCGCCGTGTCCGCCGGGCTCTACACCCAGCTCGTCACCAGCGGCGTCGGGCTGGACGAGGCCCGGCTGACGGCGCTGACCGGGGCCGGGCTGCACAGCGTCCAGCTCTCCGTCCAGCACGCCGACCCCGCCGCCTCCGACCGGATCGCCGGATACCGCTCGTTCGCCGCCAAGGAGCGGGCCGCCGCCCTGGTGCGGGAGTCGGGGCTGCCGCTGGGTGTCAACGTCGTCCTGCACCGCGACAACCTCGACGCGCTCGACGGCATCATCGAACTGGCCGTGGAGTGGGGTGCCGACCGCGTCGAACTCGCCAACACCCAGTTCTACGGCTGGGCCCTGCGCAACCGCGCCGCCCTGCTGCCCACCCGCGACCAGCTCGCCCGGGCCCGGGAGGGCGTCGCGCGCTGGCGCGAGAAGCTCGGGCGCCGCACCGAACTGGTGTGGGTCCTCCCGGACTACTTCGAGGGCGTCGCCAAGCCCTGCATGGGCGGCTGGGGCGCGGTCTCGCTCACCGTCGCGCCCGACGGCACCGTCCTGCCCTGCCCCGCCGCGGCCGCCCTGCCCGGCCTCGACCCGCCGAACGTCCGCGATCACGCGCTGGAGTGGATCTGGGACCACTCCACCGCCTTCAACCGCTACCGGGGCGAGGAGTGGATGGCCGAACCCTGTCGTAGCTGCGCCCACCGCGCCGAGGACTTCGGCGGCTGCCGCTGCCAGGCGTACGCGCTCACCGGGGACGCCGCCCGCACCGACCCGGCCTGCTCCCTCTCACCCGATCATGGCCTGATCCGTACGCTCACCGGCCCCGCCGCGGCCGCCGAACCCCCGCCCACGGGCTATACGTACCGCGGGTACGGGAGGGGGTGAGACCGCCTGGGTTTGGCGCAACCGTCCCCGCTTCCGTAAAGTTCGGCCGTTAACCAGGGAGAACAGAACCAGAAAGCGGCAGCGGCGATGACGGTGACTGACGACGGCCGGGCCCAGCGGACGGAGGCCGGGCAGCCGGGGTCCGAGGAGCACCCCGGGGCCCAGGCGCCCCCTACCGACGAGCCCGGTATCGACCCCGAGCGCCTGGCGACCTGCCTGAGCGTCCTGGCGGAGCTGGACCGGCTGCCGGTCGACCACCCCGACGCCATCACGGTGCGCCGGGCCACCGCCGGTATCTACCGCACCGTGAAGCAGCGCAGGCGCTCGGAGCGGCGGGCCGCCAAGACCGCCAACGACAAGGCGGTGACCGAGGCCACCGCCACCGGCGCCGCCGACCGCATCGACGACGAGACGCTGGGCCGCGCCCTCGCCAGCTCGGTCACCACCGAGATCGCGGGCATCCTGGACCGCCCCCGCTCCTGCTACGTGTGCAAGACCCGGTACGTCGAGGTCGACGCGTTCTACCACCAGCTCTGCCGTGGCTGCGCCGCCGACAACCGGGCCCGCCGCGACGCCCGCGCCGACCTCACCGGCCGCCGGGCGCTGCTCACCGGCGGCCGCGCCAAGATCGGCATGTACATCGCGCTGCGGCTGCTGCGCGACGGCGCCCACACCACCGTCACCACCCGCTTTCCGAACGACGCCATCCGCCGCTTCACGGCGATGCCGGACAGCGCCGAGTGGCTGCACCGGCTGAAGATCGTCGGCATCGATCTGCGCGACCCCGCCCAGGTCATCGCGCTGACCGACGAGGTGAGCGCCGCCGGGCCGCTGGACATCCTGATCAACAACGCCGCGCAGACCGTGCGCCGCACCCCGCAGGCCTACGCCGAGCTGATAGCGGGCGAGTCGGCGCCGCTGCCCGCCGGGGAGCTGCCCGAGGCCGTCGTCCTCGGCGCCTTCGGCAGCGGCTCCCAGACCGCGCTGCCCGGCCCGCGCGCGGAGCGGGACGGCGCGCTGACCCCCCAGGACCTCACCGCCCTCGCCCTCACCAGCGGCTCCGCCTCGCCCGCCCGGATCGAGGCGGGCACCGCGATCGACGCGGGCGGGCTCGTCCCGGACCTCGACCCCACCAACACCTGGATCCAGCGGGTCCACGAGGTGGACCCGGTCGAGATGCTGGAGGTGCAGCTGTGCAACGAGACGGCGCCCTTCATCCTGGTCAGCCGACTGCGCCCGGCGATGGCCGCCGCGCCCGCCCGGCGGAAGTACGTGGTCAACGTGTCCGCGATGGAGGGCAAGTTCGGCCGCGGCTACAAGGGCGCGGGCCATCCGCACACCAACATGGCCAAGGCCGCGCTCAACATGCTCACCCGCACCAGCGCCCGTGAGATGTTCGAGTCCGACGCCATCCTCATGACGGCCGTCGACACCGGCTGGATCACCGACGAGCGCCCGCACCCGGACAAGATGCGGCTCGCGGCCGACGGTTTCCACGCCCCGCTCGACCTGGTGGACGGCGCGGCCCGGGTCTACGACCCGATCGTCCGGGGTGAGCAGGGCGAGGACCTGTTCGGCTGCTTCCTCAAGGACTACGCGCCGACCACCTGGTAGATGGCTCAGGCCTTCGCGCTCGTCCCGCCCGCCGCCGGGAGGCGGCGGCGGACGGCGCGCTTCCAGCGGCGGACCGTACGGCGGTAGCGGGCCCGCAGCCGGATCCGGGTGCGGGCCCAGGAGCGCGCGAACCGGCTCGACGCCAGCTCCTCGAAGAGCCGCTCGTAGCGCTCGGCGATCGGCTCCGGGTCGTACATCCGCGCGCTCTCCAGCGCCGCCGCGGCCATCGCGCGGCGGCCCGGCGCGTCGTCGATCAGGTCCAGCAGCGCCTGCGCCATCGCCTGCCTGTCGCCCACCGGTACGAGGCGGCCGGTCACCCCGTCCTCGATGATCTCGGCGGGGCCGAGCGGGCAGTCCGTGCTCACCACCGGCACCCCGCAGCGCATGGCCTCCACGATCGTCATCCCGAACGACTCGGCGTCCGAGGCGACCGCGACGATCGACGCCTTCGCGAACTCCTCCTCGATCGGCGAGTACGGCCCCATCAGCTCGGCGCTCCCGGTCAGCCCCAGCTCCTCGATGCGCTGCTGCAGCCGCTCCTTCCGGGCGCCGCCGCCGTAGATCCGCAGCCGCCACTCCGGATGCTTCGGCGCGACCTCCGCGAACGCGTCGATCAGCAGATCGAAGCGCTTGCCGCGGACCAGCCGCCCGGCCGCCGCGATCACCGGCGCGGTGCCCTGGGAGGGCTCGGCGGCCGGTTCGGGGACGCTGTTGGGTATCGCGAGCGTCCGCGCCCCCGGCAGCGGCATCTTCTTCCGGTACACCGCCGCGTCCGCCTCCGTCGTGGTGACCACGGCGTCCAGCGTGCGGTAGTACGGCGTCAGCTCGGCCCGCAGCTCCTTGCTGTGCGCCTCGAACCGCAGATGCTCCTGCGCGATGCGCAGCGCCTTCTTCGGGCCGAAGCGGGCGAGGTAGACATTGATGCCCGGCCGGGTGCCGACGATCACATCGGCGTCGCAGCCCTCCAGATACCGGGCGACCCGCACGTCCATCAGCCGGTTGTACTGGTGGTTCCGCTTCTCGTGGACGGGAAAGTCCTGGGTCGGCTCGGCGAACAGCGGATCCCGCGCGTCGTGGCCGCTCGGGCGGGTGTCGACCAGCGGCACCAGCTTCACCCGCGGGTCGAGAGTGAAGCGCGCCTTCCCGCGATGGCGCATCATCGACACGATCTCCACCTCGTGGCGCTCCGCGAGCGCCGCGGCGAGGTTCAGCGTGGTGCGTATCGTTCCGCCGATCCCATAGGCGTTGTGCAGCAGGAATACGATCTTCATGCGGTGTCTCTCCGGCCGGTGGCAACACCGGGGCGCGATCCCCCCGGAACGTACTGGGTACCCTGTCCCGGCTCGGTAAGCCCGTCGCGTGGATAAGGTGAGAGCCGGGTAAGAACCGCAGCTCCGGGGGGCGCGGGTGATCGTTCCCGGGTCTTGGCAGACTCGTCCTGTGACGAACACCGTGCTGCTCGCCGAGGACGACCGTGCCATCCGCCATGCGCTGGAGCGTGCCCTGACGCTGGAGGGATACCGGGTGACCGCGGTGCCGGACGGCGTCGAGGCCCTGGCGGCCATCCACCGTGAGCATCCGGACGTGATCGTGCTGGACGTGATGATGCCGGGGGTGGACGGCATCCAGGTGTGCCGGGTGCTGCGCGCCGAGGGCGACCGTACCCCGATCCTCATGCTCACCGCGCGGGTCGAGACCGCCGACCGGATCGAGGGGCTGGACGCGGGCGCCGACGACTACGTGGCCAAGCCGTTCGAGGTCGAGGAGGTGTTCGCCCGGCTGCGCGCCCTGCTGCGCCGCGCCGCGCCCATACCGGAGCCCGCGGCGGAGGGCGCCGCCTTCGACGCCACCCTGGCCGTCGCCGACCTGCGGCTCGACCCCTCGGCGCGCCGGGTGTGGCGGGGTACGGCGGAGCTGGAGCTGACCCGCACCGAATTCGACCTGCTGGAGCTGCTGGCCCGCAACGCGGGCATCGTCCTCGACCATGCCACGATCTACTCTCGCATCTGGGGCTATGACTTCGGCCCCGGATCGAAGAACCTGGCCGTCTACATCGGCTACCTGCGCCGCAAGGTCGACCAGGACGGGCGCACCCCGCTCATCCACACGGTGCGCGGCGTCGGCTACACCCTGCGGGAGGAGTGAACGGTGCGCCTCGGCCCCCGCCGTAACCCCAGCCTCCACACCACCTTCGCGCTCTCCTTCGCGGCGCTGGCGTCCGTGGTGACCCTCCTGGTGGGCTTCCTCAGCTACGACGCCGCGGCCGGGCTGGTGCGGGTCGACCAGAAGTCCGCGTTCAACGACGTCATCCGCGATCTGCGCACCCAGGTCCAGGGCCAGAAGGTGATCCTGCGGCAGTACCCCTCCGAGGTCCCGGTGCCCTACGGGCTCCGCGACGACCTGCGCCGGATCAGCCGCATGGACGTCCAGGTGCTGGGCGGCCGGGGCGCCGTGTACGACAAGGGCAAGCCCGCGCTGCCGGTCGGCGACGAGGACCAGGAGATGGCCGCGGCCACCACCGCGGGCATCCTGCGGCAGCGCAACATCGCCATCGGCGAGGACGAGTACCGCATGGCCACCGTCGCGCTCGGCGACCACCGGGGTGCCGTGCAAGTGGCCCAGCAGATCAGCGACACCGAGGATCTGCTGCGCGAACTCCAGAAGCGCACCGCGCTGTTCGTCGTCGCGATCATCGGGGCCGCCGGGGTGGCCGGGTGGTGGCTCGCCGGACGCATCACCCGGCGGCTGGTACGGCTCACCCGGGTCGCCGAAGGCGTGGCGGCCACCGGCCGGATGGAGGTGGCGGTCCCGGTCACCGGGGACGACGAAGTGGGGCGGCTGGGCCGGGCGTTCGACGGCATGCTCGGGCGGCTCGCCCGCTCCAAGGACGACCAGCGGCGGCTCGTCCAGGACGCCGGACACGAACTGCGCACCCCGCTCACCTCGCTGCGCACCAACATCTCGCTGCTGAGCCACTTCGAGAAGCTGCCGCCCGCCGCGCGCGACGAACTGCTCGCCGATCTGGTGGGGGAGACCCGGGAGCTGACCGACCTCGTGAACGAGCTGGTGGACCTGGCGGCCGGTCAGCGGGACGACGAACCGCGCACCGAGGTGTCGTTGGACGAGGTCGCCGCCAAGGCCGCCTCCCTCGCCCGCCGCCGCACCGGCCGGGAGATCACCGTACGGGTCAAGGGCGACACCCTCGTCGAGGGCCACCCGGCCGCCCTGCTGCGCGCGGTCTCCAACCTGGTGGAGAACGCGGCCAAGTTCGACCAGGACGGCACCGAGCCGGTCGAGGTCGTGGTGAGCGGGCACCGGGTCGAAGTACGCGACCGGGGGCCCGGCATCGCGGAGGAGGACCGGACGCGGCTCTTCGACCGCTTCTACCGCGCCCCGGACGCCCGCAGCCTGCCCGGCTCCGGGCTGGGCCTGGCCATCGTGCACGAGGTCGCCCTCGCGCACGGCGGCACGGTCTTCGCCCGCCCGCGCCCCGGCGGCGGCGCGGTGCTGGGCTTCACGGTGGACGGCCCCGAAGAGCCGTGAGCTGGGCTATCGGGGACGCGTGGATTACGGCTTGCGGGCGACTCCGGCCCACATGTTGATGTCCGCGCTGCGGATCTCGTCCGGGCGGTCGCCCGGGTCCGGCTTCCAGGCGTGCGGCTCCGAGACGCCCGGCTCGACCAGCTCCAGCCCGTCGAAGAACGCCGCGACCTCACTCTGACCGCGGGTCGTGAAGGATATGCCGCTCTCCTTGTACACGGCGATCACCTTCTGCCACGTCTCCGCGTGGAAGTCGGCCGTGGAGTGCGTCAGCATCAGATAGCTGCCCGGGGCGAGGGCGTCCATCAGCTCCTTGACGATCTCGTACGGCTTCTCCTCCTCCGGAATGAAGTGGAAGAGCGCGTTCACCGACAGCGCGACCGGCTTGCTCAGGTCGAGCGTCTCGTGCAGCTCGGTCGCCGTCATGATCCGCCGGGGCTCGCGCACATCGGCCTGCACGTACGCGGTGCGCCCCTCGGGGGTGCCGCGCAGCAGGGCCTGGGCGTAGGCGAGGACGATGGGGTCGTAGTCGGTGTAGACGACCCGGGCCTCCGGGGCGACGCTCTGGGCGACCTGGTGGAGGTTCGGTTCGGTGGGGATGCCGGTCCCGATGTCCAGGAACTGCCGGACGCCCGCCTCGGCGGCCAGCCAGCGCGTCGCCCGGTGGATGAAGCCGCGGTTGACGGTGGCGTTGAGCCGGACGGTCGGGTAGACCGACAGGACCTTTCCGGCGGCCTCCGCGTCGACCTCGTAGTGGTCCTTGCCGTTGAGATAGAAGTCGTACATCCGAGCCGGGTGCGGCTTGGTGGTGTCGATCTGCTGGTCCGGGGCGAGTCCGTAGTCGGTCACGCCGCCCTCCGTTCCGGTGCGGTACCCGCCGAGGTGGTCAGGTTGGGGTCGGGTCGGGTGAGAAGGAAGTCCGCGGCACCGGCCTTGGCGCCCTGGATGAACCTCTCCATTTCGTGGTGCGTGTAGATCAGGGCGGGGCCGTCGGGGTCCGTCGACTGACGCAGGGCGATCCGCCCGTCGTGCAGCCGCAGGGCCTCCACGCACGCACCGCCGTTGGGTCCGCTCCAGGGCTTGCGCCAGCCTTCCGTCGCCAGACGGGTGGCGGGCATGCCGTTGTAAACGTGTTCCTGATCCACAGTCACAGCTCCTTGCGAATCTCACGGAGAAAGTTCTCCGTGCGCCGCGCCGGTGTGGCCTGGGTACCCATCCGGTCCAGTGCCTCCAGATAGGCGGCCACATCGGTGCGCTGGTCGAGATAGCCGGCGCCGGTCAGGCCCTCGGCGTAGACGATGTCCGGCAGTTCCGGGATCTGGAACCGGAACAGCTGGAAGGGACCGCCCATGCCCGGATGCGGCCCGGAGGCGAACGGCACCACCTGCAGGGTCACGTTGGGCATCTGGGTGGCCTCGATGAGGCGGTCGATCTGGGCGCGCATGGTCTGCGGTCCGCCGATGTGCAGACGGAGCACCGTCTCGTCCATGACGGCCCACAGATGCGGCCCGCCGGGTCTGGAGAGCAGATCCTGACGCTCCATCCGCAGGGCGACCCGGCGGTCGATCTCCTGCTCGGTGCCCTGCGGGAAGCCGATGCGCAGCAGGGCCCGGGCGTAGTCCTCGGTCTGCAGCAGGCCGGGGATGAAGTGCGGTTCGTACGCGCGGATCCGGCTGGCGGCGCCCTCCAGGCTCACGTACAGGCTGAACCAGTCCGGCAGCACATCGCGGAACCGGTGCCACCAGCCGGGCCGGTTGGCCTCCTCGACGAGCCCGAGGAAGGACTCCACCTCGTCCTGGCCGACGCCGTAGGTCCGCAGGAGCTTCTCCACATAGGGAAGCTTCAGGCCGACCTCGGCCTTCTCCATCCGGCGCACCGTGGTCTGGTTGACGTGCAGCGCCTTGGCGGCCGCGTCATAGCCGACCCCGGCCTGCTCACGGAGGTGCCGCAGCCGCATGCCGAGGACCATCTGCCCGACGGTCGGGGCAGCCCGCGCTTCACCCACGTCGTAACCTCCTCCGACGGTGTTGTGCGTCTCAGTGTGCCATGCTCGATATGGGGGAGACAGACTGCGTTGGCCATTCTGCATTTTGCAGAACGCGTCTTGCCAACTGATGCTCGCAGGAACGATAGTGGCGTGGTGACCGGTCCCAACGTGGCTGCCCTGTCGCGCACTTGCGGCATTCACGTACGGCATTCACGCCCCACAGGTAGACGGACGGAAGGCACATGGCCGTGGCATTGCGTCAGCGCTCGACGATGGTTCCTCACATGACCTCCGCTGGCGTTGACACGGCCCTGCGCCAGGAGAGTCTGCAGCTGCCCGCCCGGGGTGCCTCGGTCGCCGCCGCGCGACGGCTCGTCCGGAGCCTGGTGCCCTGCTGGGGCTTCGACGAGGACGTGTGCGGCGCGGCCGAGCTGGTGATGTCCGAGCTGTTCACCAACGCCCTCGTACACACCGCGAGCGAGCAGATCCTCTGCGTGCTGCGCGCCCAGGAGCGGCGCTCGCTCTACGTCGAGGTCGCCGACCAGGGCGGCGGTCCGCTCGGGCCCATGCCCCGGGAGGCGGGCGTGGAGGACGAGAGCGGCCGGGGCCTGGCCCTCGTCCGCGCCCTGACCGAGGCCTGGGGCGACCGCCCGGGCGCGGCGGGCGGCCGCGTGGTCTGGGCCCAGCTCAGCGCGACGGCCCGCTGACCGGTCCGTACGACGGCGGTTAGCATCGCCGGGTGCACACCGTCCCACGCCGCCTGCTGCTGGCGTTCGCCGCGGGCGGGCTCGCCGGGTGTTCGGACCCCGGGCCCACCGCCCGGGTGCGGCTGGCCACCGGGCCGCGCGGCGGTCCGTACGCCACCTTCGGCAGCAGGCTGGCCACCGAGGCGCACCGGGCCCACCACGGGCTCACCGTGCGCGTCCTCACCACCGCCGCGAGCGTGGAGAACCTGCGCATGCTCGGCGACGGCCGGGCCGACACCGCCCTCACTCTCGCCGACAGCGCCGCGGACGCCGCCGCCGGGCGCGGCACCTTCCCCCGCCGCATCCCGGTCACCGCCCTGGCCCGGCTCTACCTCAACTACCTCCACCTGGTCGTCCCCGCCGACTCACCGATCGAGCACCCCGCCCAGCTCGCCGGGCGCACGGTCTCCCTCGGCGCCGCCGCCTCCGGCACCTCCACGACCGCCGGACGGGTGCTGGGCGCCGCCGGAGTGCGCGACGTCCGCGCCGTACGCCTCGGGCTCGGCGCCTCCGCCGACGCGCTCACCCGGGGCGACGTGGACGCCTTCTTCTGGTCCGGCGGCGCCCCCACCTGGGCCCTCACCCAGCTCGCCCGCCGCCGCCCGCTCCGCCTGATCCCCCTCGGCGGCCTCGCCCGCGCGCTGCGCCGGGCACACGGCCCGGTCTACGAGGAGGCCTCCATCCCGGCCGGGGTGTACGGCACGCGGGGGCCGACCCTCACCGTGGGCACGCCCAGCTACCTCGTCTGCCGCTCCGGACTCGCGGACGGCACGGCCCGCGCGCTCACCGCCGTGCTCTTCGAGCACCGCGACCGGCTGGCGGTGCCGGACGCGCCCGGCAGCCGCCTGGACGAGCGCTACGCCATCGGCACCGGCACGGTCCCCCTCCACCCAGGCGCCGCCGCCTACTACCGCGCCGCCTACGCCTGACCGCCACACGCCTGCGACAGCGCGTCCACGGTCACGCCCACGATGGCCAGGAGCTGTGCCGGGCTCGCCCCGGCCCTGCTCATGACGGCGAGCGACTGGTTCACGGCCGCCGCGTGGACAGCGAAGGTCTCGGCGTCCCGGTCGGTCAGCCGGCCGGCCTTCAGCGCGGCGCGCAGGCGCTGGAGCTGGAAGCCGAGCGCCTTCTCGGCGTGCGCTGCGACGCTCGGACTGAGCACCGGAACCGCCATGGCCGACTGGGCGATCAGGCATCCATCAGGCAGCTCGGGATCGGCGATGCGCTGGAGTGTGACGTCGAAGAACGCACGAAGAGCGGCGACGGGGTCCGAGGCCGCACCCGACAGGGCGGCGTCGTACATCTCGCCGTAGCGCGCGGCGTAGCGATCCAGGCAGCGCAGGAAGAGCCTGTCCTTGTCGCCGAGGGAGGAGTAGATGGAGCTGCGGTTCAGGCCGGTCGCCCGGGACAAGTCGTCCAATGAGGTGTCGGCGTAGCCGTCGCGCCAGAACTGGACCATCGCGGCGTCGAGCGCCGTGTCCATGTCGAACTGCTTCTTGCCTGCCACGCGGTACTTCCCTGCCTATCTTGAACTGATCAGTTCAAGACATGTTAGCGTTCAAGCGCGGTCATGGCCAGGCATACCGCGCACTTCACGACCGCCACCGATGGAGGATTCCCGTGACCGGCCCGGCAACCAGCGCTCCGCATAGCTCCGAGAACAGCCCCATCCGCGACCTGCCCCTGCGGCAGCTGGGCGGATTCACGCACCACTGGGTCGACGCGGACGGCGTCCGCCTCCACGCCGTCGAAGGCGGACGCCCCGGCGGCCCGGCCGTCGTCCTGCTCGCCGGATTCCCGCAAACCTGGTGGGCCTGGCGGAAGGTGATGCCCGGCCTCGCCCGCCGGTTCCGCGTCATCGCGATCGACCTGCCGGGGCAGGGTCACTCCGAGCGTCCGGAGCGCGGCTACGACACGCACGCGGTCGCCGCGCAGGTGCACGCCGCCGTGAAGGCTCTCGGAGTGTCGACGTACTCCCTGGTCGCCCACGACGTCGGCGCCTGGGTCGCTTTCTCCCTCGCCCTCGACTTCGAGAGCCACCTGCACGGGGTCGCTCTGCTCGACGCCGGAATTCCCGGTATCACTCTCCCGGAGACGATTCCCACCGACCCGGAGCGAGCGTGGAAAACCTGGCATTTCGCGTTCCACATCGTGCCCGACCTGCCCGAGACGCTGCTTACCGGCCGCGAACGCGAGTACGTCGGCTGGTTCCTGAAGGCGAAGGCCCTGTCTCCCGACACGTTCGACGACGCGGAGATCGACCACTACGCGGCGGCCGTCGCCGTCGACGGTGGCCTGCGCGCTTCCCTCGCGTACTACCGAGACGCCGCGGAGTCGGCGCGCAAGAACCGCGAGGCGCTCAAGCGGCGGCACCTGACCGTGCCCGTCCTCGGAATCTCCAGCAGCCACGGCTCCGTTCCGGACATGGCCGCCTCCATCAGTCCGTGGGCCGACAACACCACCGGAATCGTCGTGCCCGACGCTGGGCACTTCATCCCCGACGAGCAGCCCGAAGCTGTCGCCGCCGCGATAGCGGACTTCATCGCCGACGGCGGCCGACGCCCGTCGAACAGCTAGACCGCCGGTAGGCGCAGCTCCACCACCAGCCCCCGTGGCTCCCCGGCGCGGAGCGTCAGCTCGCCGCCGCACGAGCGCGCCAGCTCGGCCGCGATGGCGAGGCCCAGCCCGCTGCCGGGGACGTTCCCGTGGTCCGGGGCGCGCCAGAAGCGGCCGAGGGCGGCGGCCAGCTGCTCGGGGGTGAGCCCGGGCCCGTCGTCGGCGATCCGCAGCGCCCCGGCGGCGTCGAGCGAGACGGTGACCGTGCCACCGGACGGCACGAACTTGGCCGAGTTGTCCAGCGCGATGTCCGCGATCCGGGCGGCCGGGGCGGGCAGCGGCGGGGCGTCCGGGCCGCCCGCCCGGTCGACGTCCACCACCAGGGTCAGCCCCCGCGCCGCGTGCACCTCGCGCCAGGTGCCCAGCCGCGCGGCGAGCGCCGCGGGCGGGATCGGCTCGGGGTCCGCCGCCCCGGCCTCGACCCGGGCCAGCTCCAGCAGGTCTTCCAGCAGCCCGGCCAGCCGGTCGACTTCCGCGAGCGCCTCGGCGTAGTCCCCGCCGCCGCTCGCCCGCAGATGCGGCTCCAGGTTCTCCAGCCGCAGCGACAGCACGGTCAGCGGGGTGCGCAGCTCGTGCGAGGCGTCCGCGACGAAGGCGCGCTGCCGGTCCAGGGCGGTGGAGACCGCGTCGGCCATCGCGTTGAACCGCCGCTCCAGCAGCCGCAGCTCGGCGGGGCCGTGGCCGCCGTCGCGTACCCGGGCGTCCATCCGGCCCTCGGCGATCGCTCGGGTGGTGAGGTCCAGTTCGGTGACCGGCCGCAGGATCCACCGGGCGAGCCGTCGCGCGGCGATCAGGGCGCAGGCCACCGCGACCAGTGAACCGCCCGCGACGGCGGCCCAGACGAGGGCCACCTCGCGCCGGGCGGTGGCGGTGGCCACCCGCATGAGCACGACACCGGAGACCTGGGCGTCCCGGCCGACCGGCTCGGCGATCATCACCGACGCCGGGCCGAACGGGGTGACCAGCGGCAGGCTGCCGGTCGTACGGCCGGACAGCGCCCGCTCGGCGGGCTCGCGCTCCCAGGCGCCGCCGCCCGCGACCCGCTCGCCGTCCCGGCCGCGAATCTCCACCTCGGTGCCGTACAGCTGGTGGTAGCGGTACACCTCCTGGACGAGCCCGGCGGTGTACCCGTCGCGGATCGCCTGGTCGGCGAGTTCGGCGAGCCGGGTCGCGTCCGCGCGCCGCTCCAGCAGCAGCTGCCCGGTGCGGTGGGAGGAGTACGCGCGGGCGAAGGGCACCGCGAGCGCGGCCACCAGGCACGCGATGAGCACGGTGTAGACCGTCAGGATCCTCAGGTGCATCCGCCGGTTCCCAGCCGGTATCCGGTGCCGCGCAGCGTTTCCACCAGCTCCGGACGGCCGGTCTTGGAACGGATCCCGGCGATGTGGACGTCGAGGGAGCGGGACGCGGACAGCAGCAGGTCGCCCCAGACCGCGTCCAGGATCTCCTCACGGCTGCGGACGACACCGGGTTCGCGGGCGAGCAGCGCCAGCACGTCGAACTCCCGGCGGGTGAGGACGACGGGCCGCCCCTCCACCTCCAGCTGCCGGGTGGCCAGATCGATCCGTACGCCGCCGACCGCGATCACCGGGCCCGCCGCCGTGAGCGGCCGGGTACCGCGCCGGACGACGGCCTCCATCCGCGCGATCAGCTCGGCCGTGCGGAACGGCTTGACCAGGTAGTCGTCGGCGCCGCCGCGCAAGGACCGGAGCACGTCCCGCTCGGCGGTCCGGGCGGTGACCACGATGACCGGGACGGCGGAGGCACGGCGCAGCCTGCGCAGCGCCTCCAGCCCGTCCATGTCGGGCAGCCCCAGGTCGAGCAGGACGAAGTCGGCACCGTCCTTGAGCCGGAGCGCGTCGTCCGCGCGCCCGGCGCGGACGACCTGGTGCCCCAGCCGGTCGAGCGCGGAGGTCAGCGCGGCCGCCAGCCGGTCGTCGTCTTCGACCAGGAGAACGTGCATGCTTCAGGGTAAGGGGCCGCCGAAGGGGTCAGACAGTGGTCTTCCGCCGGCTCTCGGTGGCCTCCTTCTCGGCCGCTTCCCTGGTGAGGGCGGTGTCCCGGGTCTCACGCATCGTGAGGTAGACGATGAGCGAGACGGCGGCGCAGCCGGAGACGTACCAGTAGAAGCCGGACTCCACTCCGGCGTCCTTGAACCACAGCGCCACATACTCCGCCGTGCCCCCGAACAGCGCGTTGGCCAGCGCGTACGGCAGCGCCACCCCGAGCGCCCGGACGTGGGTGGGGAACAGCTCGGCCTTCACGACCGCGTTGATGGAGGTGTAGCCGGTGATGATGACCAGCGCCGCGAGCGAGAGCAGCAGCGCGCCGAGGAAGGTGCTGGTGTTCGAGAGCGCGGTCATGATGGGCACGGTGCCGAGCATCGAGCCGAAGCCGAAGGTGATCAGCAGCGGCCTGCGGCCGATCCGGTCCGACAGCGCACCGGCCGCGGGCTGGATCAGCATGAACAGGAACAGCGCGCAGAAGCTCACCAGCGAGGCGTCGGACTTGCTCAGCCCGGCGGTGTTCGACAGGTATTTGGTGAGATACGTGGTGTACGTGTAGTACGCGACCGTGCCGCCCATGGTCAGCGCGATGACCAGCGCCGCCTCCTTGCGGTGGCGCAGCAGCTGCCGGATGGTCCCGCGCTCGGCCGACCCCTGACCGGCGCCCTCCTCCTCGGTGTACGCCTCGGTCTCCAGCAGATTGCGCCGCAGCCAGAACACCACCGCGGCGGCCACGGCGCCCACGATGAACGGGATGCGCCAGCCGTACGAGTGCAGCGAGTCGTCGGACATGGTGCGCTGGAGCACGATCAGCAGGCCGAGGCCGATGAGCTGGCCCGCCGTCATGGAGACGTACTGGAAGCTGGAGACGAAGCCACGGCGGCCAGGCTGGGACGCCTCGGTGAGATAGGTGGCGCTGGCCGCGTACTCGCCGCCGACCGAAAGCCCCTGCAGCAGCCGGGCCACCAGCAGGATGAACGCGCCGAAGTAGCCCACCTGGTCGTAGGTCGGCGCGATGGCGATGAGCAGCGCGCTGGCCGACATCAGCGTCACCGTGAGGGTGAGCGCGGCCTTGCGTCCGCGCCGGTCGGCGTACCGGCCCAGCAGCCAGCCGCCGATCGGGCGCATGAAGAACCCCACGGCGAAGATGCCCGCCGTGTTGAGGAGTTGCGCGGTGTCATTGCCCTTGGGGAAGAAGGCACCGGCGAAATAGGTCGCGAAGCTGGCGTAGACGAACCAGTCGAACCATTCGACGAGATTGCCGATCGAGCCGCCGAGCACGGCTCGCCAGGGGGTACGGGGGTGCTGCGCTGAGCCGGTGTCGCTCACTGGGCCTCCTGATACGTGCGGTAGGCGGACGGCCGCCGAGCGGGGCGGTCGTCGCGCAACGCAGCGTCGGTGCGGACAGGGGGCGGCGTACAGCCTCCGGACCGAGAGCTAACGTCCGGTTAACACAGTCGGCGGTTTCTCTCTCCAGGAGACCGGCAGGGGCTCGACACTCTTGGGCGAGTCTCAGGAGGTGCGAACGCGCTCGTAGGGAGCGTTCGCTCACGTGACAGCGCTGCGCTGATGTGCCCCCGGTGGGAGGGCTCCCGGTCGGGCAAGCCCCTTTCGGCAAGATTGCGCACGCCGGAGGAGCCTCGCCGAGTCCCGTTCCGTCCCGGTTGGAACCGGACCGAGCCGGACCTTAGGGAGGGTTTGAGGAGGGGCCCGAGACAGCGCGGATGATCTTCCCTCACGCCGCGACTTGGGCTCGGACGGGCCATGCTGCGGGCGGCACGCCGTTTCGGAGCATCTTCGAGATGTATGTGTGCCTCGTGTCAGGGAACGTCGGCAGGGTTCCGTCCCCTGCGGCGCTCCACCAAAAACGCTTTCTCTCCACTGCGGGAACGCGCTGGTCGATGATCAACGCCGACTGGACGAACTCATCGGTGCCCGCGTCTGGGCCAAGGCGGAATGCCTGCAGTTGACGGGCTCGTTCAAGGTGCGGGGAGCCTCAACGTCGTCCTCTCCCCACTCGGCAGGCAACCACGGCCAGGGCATGGCCGCGGCGGCCAGGCTCGCGCATTGTCCGGTCTGCGTGGTCATGTCGCGAACGGCCCCGCGCGTCAAGGTAGACAACTGCCGCTGGTGGGGAGTCGAGACGGTCTTCTACGACCCGCAGACCGAGGACCGGGAAGAAGTCGCCGGGGCCATCGCGCGGGTACGAGGCATGACGCTGATCCCCCGTTCGACGACCCCCGGGTGTTGGCGGGACAGGGCACTGTCGGCCTGGAAATCGCCGAGCAACTGAGGGAGCAACAGATGACGCCCGACGCGGTCCTGGTGAACTGCAGCGGCGGCGGCCTGTCCTCCGGCGTCATCACCGCGCTGGGCCACGAGTTCCCGGGCCGACTGGCGAACCACATCGTCGAACCGGCCGGGTTCGACAAGATGGCCCGGTCTCTGTCGGCCGGCGAGGTCTGTGCAAACCCCCGTCCTCCGGGGGCGTCCTGGACGCGATCAGCGGTCCCGTGGTCGGCGCACGCCCGCTGGCCGTCCTGAGCAACCATGACGTGACCGGGCTGACCGTCACTGATGACGAGGCCCTTGCCGCCGTGGGCGTGGCCCACCAGCTCCTCAAGATCGTCGTCGAGCCGGGCGGCGCCGCGTCACTGGCGGCGCTGTTGATTCAGAAGACCGATCTGCTGGGCAAGACCGTGGTGATCGTGGCCTCGGGCGGCAATGTCGATGAGGAGGTGTACCGCCGGGCCCTGGCGGGCTTGGGCCGGGGAGCACACTGATGGCATTGCGGGGTGGCACAGCCGTGCGGCTGGCCGGCCGCCCAGCTCGACCGCGATCGCCCGCAGCCAGTCCGTCAGGCCGACGCTCGACCGGCGGACTGTGCACGCGTCGCGCCTGCTTCCGGCAGTCCGGGCAGCGGCCCGGGCGCGCGGTGGACACCGCCTCCACCACCAGGCCGCCGGAGGAGTCGCTGACACGCTCCACTCGCACATCGATCCCGGGAAACAGCACATGCTCAACCGTCTTGCTCGCCATGGCAGGAAACACCCTGCTGAAACGATCCCCCGTTCCCGTCCCTGACCTGGGGATCCACGGAACTGCGGACAGAGCCAGATTCAAATAGCCCCATCAGAACAGCAGGCAGGCGTCGGTTAACCGAAGGGTTACTGGTTCGAGTCCAGTCGGAGGAGCTTAAGCCCAGACAGTCCCATCAGACGGGGCGCCGCACTATCGAGTCGAGGGATGCCCGACCGGTCACGGCCGTCCTACCCTGGGCAGGACGATTCGCGTCGCGAGGTCGGCACGGATCCCACCATCGATCGTTGGTCAACCCGCGGGTGGGGCATCGGGCGTGCCGAGGATGAGTCCTGACCGGAATTCCTGGCCGCCACGACCAACGGAGCAATTCATGACAGCAGCTGGCATTCTGCGTGCGCTGACACCTACCGAAAAGATCTACGCGGACAAAGAGATTTACGTGGGGTACTCGGTGCGCGCCGTCGGCCAACTGGATCTGGATGCCCTGGCAACCGCATACGAAGCCGTGTGCCGGGCCTATCCTCAGCTCGCGGCCCGGCTGGAAACCGGCGACGACGGGCCCGTTCTCGTGGACTCCGGCGCTCCGCCCGAAGCCCGAATCTGCGATGGTGACCCCGAAGACCCGTTGACCGGCGTGGAACTGGATCAGCAGCGGGCGCTGAGCGCGCTCAGCGTCGTGCGCGATGGCGCCGACGCGAGCGTGGCGCTGATCACCCATCACAGCATCGCCGACGCCCGTCACTCCCTCGACGCGCTCGCAGCGCTGTGGTCTTGCTACACCGATGCGGTCCACGGCGTGCCCGTCGATCTGCCCAGCCATCCGTATCCCAGGCCGTTGGAGGACCTGCTGGCCGAGCGCGGTATCCAGCGGACCGCCCCCAGCGAAGCAGCTGCCGCCGAGCCGTTGGCCGCGCCGAATCGACCGGAGCCCGAACGGTTCCCGCTCATGCGCCACGTGACGCAACACCGCATGACCGCGGCTCAGAGCGCCGCGCTGGCCGAACTCGGCCACCGCGAGCAGGTGACGATCAACGGCTTGCTCTCCGGCGCCGTGCTTCTCGTCGAGGCCGAGATTCGCGATCTGCCGTTGACCGACCTGCTGTTAAGGTACACGGTGAACCTGCGCAACCGCGTCACTCCGCAAATCGGCCCGGCCGAGGGCACGAATGTGGTCGGCGGTGGGATCTTCAAGGTCGGCAACGGAATCGAACCCGATGCCGTTGCGATCGGTCGAGCCCTCGGTGCGCAGCTGCGGGCCGGACTGGCCGATGGATCCATTCAGCGCAGCCTCCTGGACATGGTCAGCCAGCCCGCGCCCGCCGCGGCAGCGTCCGGGCCGCTCCCTGCCGTGGTGAGCATGACGAACTGGGGGCTGGTGCCGCCGCTGCGAACACCGGATGAGCTGTTATTGACGAACTTCCGCTCCACTTCCCGCATCGTCAGGGCGTCGGTGGAAGACCTCGCGTCCAGCGGCGGCTATGTCGTGAACACCTTCGATGGGCGGGTGGGTATCGACCTGGCGTGGCCCGAAGGGGATCCGGAGGTGCCGAGGCGCCTTGACTGCCTGCGCAAACGGTTGAGTCGCATGGCGCGGCGATCGTGATGCCCGATGGTGTGGACTACGGGCTGGCGTCCCAGGCCACCGGCAGGCTTTGCACGCCGTAGACGGTCATCTCGTCGCGCAGTGGGACCTCGTCGGCCGGGATCGCGAGGCGCAGCCCGGGCAGCCGCCGCAGCAGTTCCTCGATCGCCCCGTCGAGCAGCTCGGGGTGCTCGCGCAGCGCCGCGGGGTGATCGGGGTGTTCCAAGAAGGCGAACATGCCCGGCGCCAGCATGGTCGCGGTCGTGTGCGCCGACGAGCAGCAGGTTCGCCATGCCGACGAGCTCGTCGTCGGTGAGCGGCGGCTCGGTGTCGGCGTGGATGAGCTTGGGCAGCAAGTCGTCGGTGGGGGTGCCGCGCTTCTGCCGCACCTGTCCGTGCAGGAACCGCCGCAGTTCGTCGAGTGCGGCCGGGCGGTCCTCGACCGAGACCTCCAGGTTGACCAACTGGTCGGCCCGCACGTGGAACTCTTCGCGATCGTCGTGGGCGACCCCGAGCAATTCGCAGATCGCCAGGGACGCCACCGGCACGGCGAAATCCCGCACGAGATCGGCGGTGGTGCCGCCCGCGAGCATCTCGTCGATCCGCGAGGTGACGATTTCGCGGATCCGCAGTTCCAGCCGCCGCATCCGCGGAAGGGCAAAGTGCCTGGTCAGCGGGTTGCGCATCCGGTCGGCGCTCAGTCGCGGGCCGCTGAGCAGCCTGCGGCTTTCGTCGTACCCGGTGACCAGCCAGCCGATGCCGCCGTCGGCCAGGTCGATCCGCTACACCTCGGCCTGCTCGCGGTACTCCTTGAGCATGGCGGGCGGATCGAACGGGCACGGTGGTCCTTCTCGGCGGGGCTCGCGCTCCGGCCGCCGTCGACCGGAGTTTCCTCTGCGGCCGGGCGGTGTCGTGATTCTCGTTGAGTTACATCGGGCTTGGCCCCTCACCAAGTGACCGGTAGCCGGTGCACACCGTAGGGGATCACCGACTCGTCTTGGGTCGGCACGTCCTCGGCGGGCACCGCGAGCCGCAGGGTCGGGAACCGAGTGAACAGGGCGGGGAAGGCGGCGCGCATTTCGAGGCGGGCGAGCTGCCGCCCCAGGCACGGATGTACGCCGATCCCGAACGACAAGTGCCCCATCGCGTTGCGCCGGATGTCGAGCGTGTCCGGGTCGTTGAACCGGGCGGGGTCGCGGTTGGCGGCCTGTGCCGAGATCGCCACCGTCTCACCGGCCTTGATCACCTGGCCGGCCAGTTCCACATCCTCAAGCGCCGCGCGGGAACCGGTGTGCACGACGCTCAGATAACGCATCAGTTCCTCGACGGCACGATCGGCGAGGGCTGGATCCGCACGCAGCGACGCCAGCTGTTCGGGACGGTTCAGCAGCGCGAAGGTTCCCAGGGCCAACATGTTCGTGGTCGAGTCGACACCCGCATGCATCATGATGGCGCCGAATCCCGCGAGTTCGTCGTCGGTCAGGTCGGACGTGGCTAGCTCGCTCAGCAGATCATCGGCCGGCGCGGCGCGCTTGGTCGCCAGCAGTCGCCGGAAGTAGTCCTGCATGTCGCCGTAGGTCATGTCGACGACGGCCGCGACGTCTTCCGCCGCACTGGCGGCCAAATCATCCGTCGCAAGCGAGCGCTGCTGGAACATTTCGCGGTCGCCGGGCGGCACACCGAGCAGTTCGCAGATCGTCAGCGTCGGGATCGGGCGGGCGAAGGCGGTCACCAGATCCACCGGACCGCCGTGCCGTTGCATGGCAGCCAGCCGGCCGGCGATGATCTCCTCGATGCGGTCGGTGAGCCGGCGCATCCGGCGCATGGTGAATTTGCCCGCCAACAGCCTTCGGTACCGCGTGTGCTCGGGCGGGTCGATGTGGAGCATGTCGCCGGGTATCGGCGGGAACCCCTGGCCGATGTCGGCCAGGGGCCAGTGCCTCAGGTCGTTGCGATGGGTGAAACGCCGGTCGGAGAGCACGGTGCGCACCACGGAGTGGCCGGTGGCCAACCAGCCGAGGTGACCATCCGGGAACTCCATGCGGGTCAGCGGAGCCCGGTCGCGCAGGTCGGCCAATTCGGGCGGCGGGTCGAACGGGCAACCGGCCGACCGGGCGGTGGGCAGGCGCGTTGGTGCGGTGGGCGTTTTCGCCATGTCGTTAACCTTGTGTGCGGTTTGTCCAATGTGATCGAACACATGTTGAAGGGCGCACTCCGACGAAGCTATCGGCTGCGTGCGCACGAGCACCGCGTGCCGAGCGCGCGGCGATCAGTTGCGCGTCGCGTCCAGCAGCCACTGCGGGATCTTCGTGGCGCCGGCGTCGTCGGTGTCGAACTTGCCGCCGCGGTAGTCCCGGCGCCGCGGCTCGGACAGGACGGTCGTCGTGATGTACACGGCCTTCAGTGAGTTGATCGTCCATTCCGGACCGCTGAAGGCAACGCGCAGGAGCTCCTCGGTGATCGGTTCCGGGCCGGCCGCGTCGCCACGGGAACACCACTGCAGCAGCCGCGCCCCCGGTCGCATCGCTCGCGCCAGCGCGTCCGCGTACGCACGGCGCTGCTGCGGGCCGAAGCAGTGGAACACCAGACTGCTGGTCACGGTGTCGAACTGGTTCTGGTAGCCGTCCAACTTGGTCGCGTCGCCTGCGGCGAAGGTGACCGCGACACCCTGTTCGGCTGCCCGGGCCTGCGCCTTCTCGACCGCGGTGGGCGCGATGTCCACACCGGTTACGCGGTAGCCGCACTTGGCCAGGTGGATCGCGTTGTCACCGACGCCGGAACCGATGTCGAGAACATCGCCGGAAACGCGGCCCTCCTTTTCCAGTTCCACCAGCACCGGCTGCGGTCCGCCGATGTCCCACGGCATCCGCTCCAGCGCCACCCCCTTGACCAGGGCGCATTCCCGATACGCTCGTTCGTAGTCCAAGGTCGTCGCGTCGAATTGCTGGTATGCGTCGGTTTCGGTCACCAAAGCCGTCCTTATTGTCGACGATTGACTGTTCGCATTATTCAGGATGCGGCAGAAATGGCCGATGAACATCCCTCAACCTGGTAACTTTTCGGCGTCGGACGCGCAGCCGGTGCGTCGGCCACCGGGTCAACGCGTGATCATCCCCGTCGGTGTGCATGGCGTCGAACGCCGACTCGTAGCGCAGCGGACGCGCCCTTCGACTCGACCAGATCGACAATGTCGCGGCTGGTCACGAAATCGACCTGGTGGCCTCGGCGGATCACCCCGTGCTTTGGCGAAGCGGTGCGAGCGCGTTGGTCAAGGCGACCACTTCGGTGAGCATCCGCTGGACAACGGCGTCGTGGCTTTCGGCAGGCGTGAAGTTATTGAACTCCTCGAAGTCGGTCAGCGTCGACAGGTTGACCTGGGTGTAAGCGGTTGCCAGTTGGACCGCTCCGGCGATTTGCCGCAGGTGTTCGACGGCGCGGGCGCCACTGACGTTACTGCCGTACCCGACGAAGCAGGCGGCCTTGTTGTTCCACTCGGCGTAGACGAAATCGATGGCGTTCTTGAGCGCGGCCGGGATCGACCAGTTGTATTCGGGGGTGACGAATACGAACCCGTCGAGCTCGGCGACCTTCGCGCTCCAGGCTCGGGTGTGGTCATGCTCGTAGTTGCCCAGTCGCGGAATTCCCGGCTCGTCGAACAGGGGCAGGTCGTAGTCGGCGAGGTCGACGAGTTCGAATTCGGCGTCGTTGCGCACTCTGGCCGCCTTCTCGATCCACTGCGCGATCTGCGTTCCCAGGCGGCCGGGCCGGGTGGTGCCGACGATGATCCCAATTCTGGTCAATGCGCGTCTCCAAATCAGGGTGGGGTGCCCGGGCACGCACAACCTACAGCAGGAATTGAATACGTCGGGTGGGAATCCGCTATGGTCGGTCGGTCGACGGCACGACCAAATCAACGGGCTGGCCGGTGTGTACCGATTCGTTGGCCGCCTGGATGATCCGCAGCGCGCGTATCCCGGCCGCACCATCCGGGCCGGTTCCGCGTTCATTGCCGACCGCGGCGATGAACTCGCCGAGCATGACCGAGCACAAGTCGGTTCCGCCCGCTTCCCACCGTTCGCCGGCCGTGGCCGCGTCGAATCCGCCGAGCAGTCGCGGGCGGGCGTTGAACTCCACACTCGCCCGGTCACCGATGAAGGTCATGGTCGGTCCGGCCGCCGCCGGCTGGTTCGCCGACGGGCTCCAACTGCAGTCGATGGCCGCGATTGTCCCGTTCGAATAGCGAACGGTGACGAGTGCCGCGCTCTCGACGCCTGGCTGTCCGCTGAGGACGCTGTTCGCCTGTGCGTACACCTGCTCGGCCGGCTCCCCGCCGAGCACCGCGTCCACCATGTCCAGCAGGAACGGAGCATTGGCGTCGAGCGCTGCGCAAGCTGCCGGTTCCCGCGCCGCCGACCGGGAATCCAACGGGAATCGCGGAGGGCTGTTGTACGCGCCGTGGATGGTCGTCAACGTGCCGACGACATCACCGTCGGCGAGCGTTCGGCGCACGGCGGCGAACGCCGGGCTGAAGCAGGCCGGGGACGCGAGAGTCAGCCGTACCCCCGCGTCCGCGCAGGCGTTCACCATGGCCTGAGCGTCTGCCTCCTTGGTCGCCAGCGGAGGCTCGCACAGCACCTGCGCCCCGACATCGGCCGCCCGCTCGACCAGTTCTCGCCGGTCGGCGATCTCGCTCGTGACCACCACGGCCTCGGGACACAGCGCGAACACCTCGTCCCAGCCGTCCACATGCGACACACCAAGTCGCTGGGCCACGGCTCGACCCCGAGCCGGATCATCCGGCGAACCGCCGGGGTCCGCGATGACCAGGTCAACGCCGGGCATGTCGCGCAGCAGCCGAGCGTAAGTCGCGGCCCGCTCGTGGGCGAAGGACAACACGGCGACCTTCATGCGGCCTCCTTGACGGGCAGTTCAACGGCACGACCCGTCCACGCGGACTCCGCTGCGGCCTGGGTGATGCGGACGGCAGCCAGCGCATCCCGGGGCCCCAGACGAGGCTCGGGACCGCCCATGAACGCCTGGGCGAACTCGCGAATCTCGGAGGCGAACGGCGTTTCCCCAACGAATCCGAAGGCACCGGCCGAACCACCGATCACCCGGATCTCCTGGGGCTGCTCGGAGTCGTAGACCACCGTGCCGCCCGTACCCGAGACGTGGTAGGCAACGCGAATAGGTGGTTCGGGCGTTGCTGTCCAACGGCTCACGATCTGGCTGAGAGCGCCACTGGCGTGGGTGAGAACGGCGGTTCCGACCGCGACGGCCCCCTCTGGAGCGGGTGCGGCGATCTCGCCCTGGTAATGGGCAAACACTCGCACGACTTCCCCGAAGATCCAATACGCGATGTCGACGCCGTGCAGCATCTGATCCGTCAGGATCCCGCCCGACCGCGCGGACGCGTGGCCGGCCCAGGGCCGAGGGTGGTAAGCGGCGACGTCGAACCGGGCGACCGCGCCCGCGCCCAAGCGGCCCGCTGCCACCAGCTCGTGCAGCCGGGCGAACGCCGGGGCGAAGCGGATGTCGTGCGCCGGGTAGAGGCGCACGCTGGCCCGCTCCGCCGCGGTGACGATTTCCTCGGCCTCCGCGGTGTCGGCCGACAACGGCTTCTCGCACACCACTCCCACGCCCGCGGCAATGGCGGTCATGGCTATTTCGTGGTGACTGCCGGTAGGGGTGCAGATGTCCACGGCATCCGCGCCATCCAACGCTTCGCCGAGGGAGTCCACGGCCTTGGCACCGAACTCGCGAGCCAGCTCTGCCGCGCGGCCATCCTTGGAGTAGACGCGAACGGACGCCCCGACACTGATCCACGCGGCCAGGTGCAGCCGCGCTATCAGCCCCGCGCCGATCAGTCCTATCTCAAGCTGTCGCATGGCATCCCCAGCCCTTCATTCATGGTGCCTGCGCCGGGCCCGGCTCGGGAGCCGCGCGATCGGGTGCCACGCGGCAAAGCCGAGAGCCAACCGGGAAGGTCGCTCCCGGTCTGGCCGCCGACGTCCTGCACATCCGAAGCCCGATCAGTCTTACCCGCGTGACCGGCCGGGGCCATTACCAACGTGGGTAGTTTCGGCGACCGGGCGCTATGTCCAGAACAGGCGTTTCGTCGTTGATGATCCGGTGCGGCGGGAAGGTTTCCGCGGGCGAGCGCGCGACTACCGGGTCCTCGATCACGAATTCCCGCGCCGAGTCGCAAGCCCGGCCTACCAGGTTGAGGGATGCCGGGTGTCGTCATGACTCACCTAGTTTGGCTCACAACGGTTCAAGGCCGCATGCGCGCGGCCCGCATCCCCGAATTCGGCTGCTTGGTCTACGGCCTCATGTTCGCGACGGTCAACGAGACGAACGCGATCGGAAAGACAACTGCTGGAAGTTCTCGTGAGTGAGAGGATTCCATGAGCGACGCAATTTCCTTCGAGATGCCGTGGGCGCGGACCCATCAGTTCGACCCGCCTTCGATATTCGATTCGTTGCGCGAAAAACATCCGCTCGCGAGAATGGTCTACCCCGACGGGCACGTCGGCTGGATCGCCACCAGTCACGAGGTGGTGCGCAAGGTCCTCGGCGACCCGAGGTTCAGCCACAGCTCGGAAATCGGCCACTTCCCGGTGACGCATCAGGGAGACATCGTCCCGAACCACCCGAAGATACCGGGAATGTTCATCCACATGGATCCGCCCGATCACACCCGTTATCGGCGTCTGCTGACGGGCGAGTTCACCGTCCGCCGGGCGAACCAACTGAAATCGCGCGTGGAAGCCGTGGCCGCAGAGCAGATTAACGACATGCGCGAGCACGGTGCTCCGGTGGATTTGGTCGCGAGCTTCGCCAAACCGCTGGTCCTGAGGGTGTTGTCCGAGCTGGTCGGCCTGCCTTACAGCGAACGCGACGAGTACGCGGATGCCCCGGCTCTCCTGCACGACCCGAACTCGGACCCGCAGGACGTCGCCGCCGCCTACGAGCGGGCTGGCTCCTTCTTCACCGAGATCGTCGAAAGAAAGCGGAAGCAGCCGGGCGACGACCTCCTCAGCCGGCTTATCGCCGACGGGCAGTTGACCACCGAAGAGCTGTCCAACATCGTCGTTCTTCTGCTGTTCGCAGGCTACGAGACCACGGAAAGCGTGCTGAGCGTCAGCGTTTTCGCCCTGCTGCACCATGTGGATCAACTGACGGCGGTCCGCGTGGACCCGTCGAAGCTCAACGCCGCCGTCGAGGAGCTCCTCCGCTACCTCACCGTCAACCAGTACCACACCTACCGCACCGCGCTGGAGGACATCGAACTGAACGGTGAGCTGGTCGCGAAGGGGGACACGGTCACGGTGTCGCTACCTGCGGCCAACCGCGACCCGGCCAGGTTCGAGTGCCCCGAGAAGCTGAATGTCGATCGCGACACTACGGGCCACGTGGCGTTCGGTTACGGCATCCACCAGTGCCTGGGCCAAAATCTGGCGCGCGTCGAACTGCGCGCCGGCCTGTCGGCCCTCCTCCGGGCCTTTCCCGACCTTCGGTTGGCCGTTGCCTTCGACGAGGTACCGCTGCGGCTCAACGGGTCTGTCTTCGCGGTGAGGAGCCTGCCCGTCTCCTGGTGAGCTTTCTTCTCGGAAAGGACTTGGGGCATAGTGCGCACCGACCTCATCAAGCCGCTGCCGGTAGCACTCCTGGAGAACGCGAGCCGCTTTCCCGGCAAGGTTGCCTTCGAGGACGACCGGCGGTCGGTCACCTATGGTGACCTGGAGGCGCGGACGCGCAGGCTGGCCGGACACCTGGTGGGACTCGGCGTTCAGCGCGGAGACCGGGTGGCCATCTGCCTGGGCAACCGCGTGTCCACTGTGGAGAGCTACCTGGCGATCGTTCGCGCCGGCGGCATCGGTGTGCCGCTCAACCCCGCCTCGGCGCTTGCCGAGCTGGAGTACCTGCTGGCGGACAGCGGCGCCAGACTGGTCATCACCGACTCCGCGAACGCGGAGCGGCTCCACCGCTCACCGGTGGCCGATACCGCGCTGCTGGTGACGGGTGATGTCCCGGTACGGGCGGGAATCCATTCCTACGACGAGCTCGCCGTCCGCGAGCCGACCACGCCCGCCGGGGATGACCTCGGCCTCGACGATGTGGCCTGGATGTTCTACACGTCGGGGACGACCGGTCAGCCCAAGGGCGTCCTGTCGACGCAGCGGAACTGCCTCTGGTCCGTTGCCTCGTGCTACGTGCCGATTCCGGGGTTGTCGGACCAGGACCGGGTGCTCTGGCCCCTCCCGCTGTTCCACAGCCTCTCGCACATCGCGTGCGTGCTTTCCGTGACCGTCGTCGGCGCCACCGCCCGGATCATGGACGGAAGTTCCGCGGATGACGTGATCAGGACGCTCCGCGAGGACGGTTCGACCTTCCTGGCCGGTGCCCCCACCACGTACCACCACCTGGTGATCGCCGCTCAGCAGAATGGTTTCTCCGCGCCCGGCCTGCGGATCGGCCTGGTCGGTGGTGGGGTCACCGGATCCGGACTGCGCCGGGACTTCGAGGAGACCTTCGGGGTGCCGCTGGTCGATGCCTACGGCAGCACCGAGACGTGCGGGGCCATCACCATGAACCCGCCGGACGTCGCACGGGTCGACGGGTCCTGCGGCCTGCCCGTGCCGGGCGTCGGGGTCCGCGTCGTCGACCCCGCCACCGGGCGCGAGGTGCCCGCCGGTCGGGAGGGGGAGGTGTGGGTCAGCGGGCCGAACGTCATGGTCGGCTACCACAACAGTCCGGAGTCGACCGCCGCGGCGATGCGGGACGGCTGGTTCCGGACCGGGGACCTGGCTCGGCGCGACGAAGCCGGCTACTTCACCATCTGCGGCCGGATCAAGGAACTCATCATCCGAGGTGGGGAGAACATCCACCCCGCGGAAGTGGAGGCGGTGCTGCGCACCGTCGAGGGCGTCGCCGATGCCGCGGTAGCGGGCGCGCCGCACGACGCACTGGGGGAGGTGCCGGTCGCATACGTGATCCCCGACCCTTCCGGGTTCGACGCCTCCACGCTGATCCACCGGTGCCGCGAGCAACTGTCCGCCTACAAGGTGCCGGAGCAGGTCTACGAAATCGCCGCCATCCCCCGGACCGGGTCGGGGAAGGTCCAGCGGCGCCTCCTGGCCGATGAGCCGAGCCGGCTGCGGTACGAGGCGAGCGGGCACCAGGACGCGCCGATGACCGCGAGCGAGCCTGACGCGACCGTCACGGCGGCCCTGCGCGACCAACTGTCTGATCTGGACGAACGCGCGCAACTGACACGGCTGGAAGATTTGGTCCGCGCACAGGCAGCAGTCGTGCTACAGCAGCCGGGACCCGACCTGGTCCCGGCCGACCGCGCTTTCCGCGACCTGGGTCTCACGTCCATCGCCGTCGTCGGGTTACGCAACCGGCTGACGGAGCGCACCGGGCTGCGGCTGCCCACCACCGCCGTATTCGACCACCCCACTCCGGCGGCGTTGGCGGCCTTCCTGCGGGACGAGGTCTTCGAAGTCGCGCGGCCGGTGGCGGAGTCGGTCATGGCAGCCGACCCCGATGAGCCGATCGCCATCGTCGGGATGGCCTGCCGATTGCCGGGCGGCGCATCGTCGCCCGCGGACCTGTGGAAGCTGGTGGCCGGCGAAGTCGACGCGGTCGGCGGATTCCCCGACGACCGGGGCTGGGATCTTGAAGGCCTGTTCGATCCGGACCCCGATCGCGCGGGCACGTCGTACGCCAGTCAGGGCGGTTTCCTGGAGGGCGCGGGGTTTTTCGATGCGGGGTTCTTCGGGATTTCGCCGCGCGAGGCGTTGGCGATGGATCCGCAGCAGCGGTTGTTGCTGGAGACCTCGTGGGAGGCGTTGGAGGGTGCCGGTGTCGACCCGGTGTCGCTGAAGGGCACCGATGTCGGGGTGTTCTCGGGGATCTCCGGCCAGGGCTACGGGGTCGGTGTGTCCGCGCCGGAGGTCGAGGGGTTTGTGAGCACCGGCTCGGCGTCGAGTGTGGCGTCGGGTCGGGTGTCCTATGTGTTCGGTTTCGAGGGTCCTGCGGTGACGGTGGATACGGCGTGTTCGTCGTCGCTGGTGGCGATGCACCTTGCCGTGCAGGCGTTGCGGCAGGGTGAGTGCTCGATGGCGCTCGCGGGCGGCGCGACGGTGATGGCGAATCCCAGTTCCTTCGTGGAGTTCTCCCGGCAGCGGGCGTTGGCTCCTGACGGGCGGTGCAAGGCGTATGCCTCTGCGGCCGATGGCACGGGCTGGGCCGAGGGCGCGGGTGTGGTGCTCCTTGAACGGTTGTCGGTGGCGCGGGAGCGTGGGCACCGGGTGTTGGCGGTGTTGCGTGGTAGTGCGGTGAATCAGGATGGTGCGTCGAATGGGTTGACGGCGCCGAATGGTCTTTCGCAGCAGCGGGTGATCCGGAGGGCGCTGGCCAACGCCGGACTGGTTCCGTCCGATGTGGACGTTGTGGAGGGGCACGGGACCGGGACTTCCTTGGGTGATCCGATCGAGGCGCAGGCTCTTCTGGCGACGTATGGGCAGGGTCGGGAACCGGGACGTCCGTTGTGGTTGGGGTCGTTGAAATCGAACATCGGGCATGCGCAGGCGGCTGCCGGTGTGGCCGGTGTGATCAAGATGGTGCAGGCGTTGCGGCACGGGGTGCTTCCGGCGACCTTGCACGTGGATGCGCCGACGACTGAGGTGGATTGGTCCGCCGGTGCGGTGGAGTTGTTGACCGAGGCGCGGGAGTGGCCGCGGGACGGTCGTCCGCGCCGGGCCGGGGTGTCGTCGTTCGGGGCCAGTGGGACGAACGCGCACGTGATCTTGGAGGAGGCATCGGAGGAGCCGGTGCCGGTTGCCGAGGAGCCGTTGCCCGGTGTGGTGCCGTTGGTGGTGTCGGCTCGGAGTGCTGGTTCGTTGGCGGCGCAAGCGGAGCGGTTGGCGGCGTTCGTCGAGGGTGCCGGTGGCGTGTCGTTGGCGGGTGTGGCTGGGGCGTTGGTGTCGGGTCGGGCGGTGTTGGGTGAGCGTGCCGTGGTCGTGGCGGAATCCGGCGAGGAGGCGGCGGCGGGACTTGGCGCGTTGGCGCGGGGTGAGACCGCGTCCGGTGTGGTGACGGGCGGTGCGGCTGGCGGTGTGCCGGGGAAGGTGGTGTGGGTTTTTCCGGGTCAGGGTTCGCAGTGGTTGGGGATGGGTCGTGAGTTGTTGGATTCGTCTGCGGTGTTCGCGGAGCGGGTCGGGGAGTGTGCGGCTGCGTTGCAGCGGTGGGTGGATTGGTCGCTGATCGATGTGTTGCGTGGCGAGGTCGATCCCGAGTTTTTGGGTCAGGTTGATGTGGTGCAGCCGGCGAGTTTCGCGGTGATGGTGGGTTTGGCCGCGGTGTGGTCTTCGGTGGGTGTTGTGCCTGATGCGGTGGTGGGTCATTCGCAGGGTGAGATCGCGGCGGCGTGTGTGGCGGGTGCGTTGTCGTTGGAGGATGCGGTTCGGGTGGTGGTGTTGCGTAGCCAGGCGATTGCCGCGGAGTTGTCCGGGCAGGGCGGGATGGCGTCGGTGGCGTTGGGCGAAAACGAGGTGGTCGCGCGTTTGCAGCCGTGGGCTGGTCGGGTTGAGGTGGCGGCGGTGAATGGTCCTGCGTCGGTGGTGATCGCTGGGGACGCCGAGGCGTTGGATGAGGCGTTGGAGATGTTGTCCAGCGAGGAAGTTCGGGTGCGGCGGGTGGCGGTGGACTATGCGTCGCACACCCGGCATGTGGAGGACATTCGGGGCACGCTCGCGGAAGCGCTGGGCGGGATCAGTGCGCAGGTGCCGGTGGTGCCGTTCTACTCGACCGTCATCGGGGACTGGATCCAGGACGCCGGGATTCTGGACGGTGGCTACTGGTATCGGAACTTGCGGAACCGGGTGGGTTTCGGTCCGGCGGTGGCGGATCTGTTGGCTCTGGGGCACGGGGTGTTCGTGGAGGTCAGTGCGCACCCGGTGTTGGTTCAGCCGATCAGCGAGATCGTCGACGACGCTGAGGCCGATGTCCTGGTGGTCGGGTCGGTGCGGCGTGACGATGGTGGCCTGCGGCGGCTGCTGACGTCGGTGGCGGAGTTGTTCGTCCGGGGTGTTCCCGTGGACTGGTCCGGGATTCTGCCCGCTGGGGCGGCGTCCGTGCGGGTGGACCTGCCGACGTACGCCTTCGACCACCAGCACTACTGGCTCCAGTCGGCGGAGTCGGCGACCGACGCCGCATCGTTGGGGCAGGCGACGGCCGATCATCCGTTGCTGGGTGCGGTTGTCAACATGCCGAACTCGGCGGGCTTCATCGCCACATCGAGGTGGTCGCTCCGGTCGCACCCCTGGCTGGAGGACCACCTGGTGTCCGATGCCGTCCTGGTGCCGAACGCGGCCCTCGTCGAGTTGTCCATCCGGCTCGGCGACCTGGCCGCCGCCCCCAACCTCGACGAACTGACCGTCGACACGCCCGTGGTGTTGCCGCGGCGAGGCAGCCGCAGCATCCAGGCCGTCGTCGGCGAGCCCGACCAGGCGCGACGGCGGTCGGTGGAGATCTACTCCCGCGCCGCGGACGCCACTGTGGACGCGCAGTGGACGCGGCACGCGCACGGCACGCTGATTCCCGCCGCCACCGGCGTGACACCCCCGACCGCCGGGCCCGCCACGGAAATCAGTCTGGACGGGCCCGCTCTTCGCGACGCGGACCGGTACGGGGTGCACCCCGCCCTGCTGGACGCCGCCGTTCGCACGGTCCTCCCCGACGGCACGCTCCCGTCGGTGTGGTCCGGGGTGTCCCTGCTGGCATCGGGCGCTGCCGCACTGCAGGCGCGGCCGGGCACGACGTCGACGGAGGGGACCGGTCTGCACCTGACCGACTCCGCGGGGCACCCCGTCATGACCGTCGAAGCGGTCCTCGGAACGCCGTTCTCCCCCGAGCAGGCGGGGATCACCGGCGTGTGGCCGCACGACGCCCTGTTCCGCGTCGACTGGACGGAACTACCGCTTCCCGCCGCGGACCGCTCCCTCGACATCGCGCCCGTCGCGAACGGTGAGGACGTCGTCGCGTCGGCCGAGTCGGCTCCCGATGTCCTGCTGTATGACGCCATCGCCGCTGATCCCCGCACATCGGTCAACGCGGCGCTCGCCGTGCTCCAGGCTTGGCTCGCGGAACCCGCCCTGGCGGAAACTCGGTTGGCAGTGGTCACCGGGGACTGCGCCGGGCTCGACGCGGCCGCGGTGTGGGGCCTGGTGCGCTCGGCGCAGTCGGAGCATCCGGGCCGGATCGTGCTGGCACACCTCGATGACGTTTCCCGGTCCGCGCTGCCTTCCGTGGTGCTCAGCGGCGAGCCGCAGATGAGGGTGCGCAACGGCATCGCACAGGTGCCCCGGCTGGCACGCGCGCCGCTTCCCGACGCCGGGCAGCACGCACGCCCGCTCGACACCGAAGGCACAGCGCTGATCACCGGTGGCACCGGAACGCTCGGTGCTATGACGGCACGGCACCTGGTGACCGCGCACGGCATCCGGCACCTGGTCCTGGTCAGCCGCAGCGGCGCCGCCCCGGAACTCCACGACGAGCTGACCGCGCTAGGCGCGTCCGTCACCATCGCCGCCTGCGACGCGGCGGACCGGGCCCAGCTTGAGGCCGTGCTGCGCGCGATCCCGGCCGAGCACCCGCTCACCGCCGTCGTGCACGCCGCCGGGGTTCTGGACGACGGGGTGCTCACCGGCCTGACCCCGGAACGCGTCGACACCGTGCTGCGGCCGAAGGTGGACGCGGCACTGCACCTGCACGAGCTCACCCGGAACTTGGACCTCGCCGCGTTCGTGCTGTTCTCTTCGGCAGCGGGTGTGCTGGGCAACCCCGGGCAGGCCAACTACGCCGCGGCCAACGCATGTCTGGACGCGGTGGCGCGGCAGCGGCATCGCCTGGGCCTGCCCGCGGTGTCCCTCGCCTGGGGTTATTGGGCGACGGTCAGCGCAATGACCCAGCACCTGGGCGCCGCAGACCTGCGACGCAACAAGCGGATGGGCATGGTCGGCATCTCGGCCGCCGAGGGAATGGCCCTGCTGGACGCGGCCCTGGGCACCAACGCGGCCACCGCCGGCGATTTGGTCGCGGCGAAGTTCGATGTGCCCGCCTTGCGGGCGGCGGCCGGTGGTCCGGTCCCGCCGCTGTTGCGCGGTCTGGCCCCACCGCCGCGACCGGCGGCGCGGGCTGCCGCTCCGGCCACGTCGCTGGCTGAGCGCATCGCGGGTCTCGGCGATGCCGAGCAGGCCGAGGCCGTGGTCGACTTGGTCCGCCGGCACACCGCCGAGGTGCTCGGGCACGCAGGTTTCGACGCCGTTCGCGCAGACCGGACCTTCAAGGACGCCGGGCTCGATTCGCTCACCGCGGTGGAGCTGCGGAACCGGTTGGCCGCCGCGACGGGGCTCACCCTCTCCCCGGCGATGATCTTCGACTACCCGAAGCCCGCGGCGCTGGCCGAGCACCTGCGCGCCAAGCTCTTCGGCAGCGCGTCCCACCGGCCGGCGGACTCCGGTGTCCCCGCCGGGACGACCGACGAGCCGATCGCGATCGTGGCGATGGCGTGCCGCTTCCCCGGGGGCGTGCAGAGCCCGGAGGACTTGTGGCGGTTGGTGGCCGACGAGGTCGACGCCGTCACCGAGTTCCCCGACGATCGCGGCTGGGACACCGACCGGCTCTTCAACGAGGATCCCGACCACGAGGGCACCACGTACGTGCGGCACGGCGCCTTCCTCGATGACGCCGCCGGTTTCGACGCCGCCTTCTTCGGCATCTCACCGAATGAGGCGCTGGCGATGGACCCGCAGCAGCGGCTGCTGCTGGAGACGTCCTGGGAGGCAATCGAGCGGGCCGCGATCGACCCGACCGCGCTGGCCGGGCAGGACGTCGGCGTCTACGTCGGGGTCAACAGCCACGACTACAGCATGCGGATGCACGGGGCGTCCGGTGTCGAGGGGTTCCGCCTCACCGGTGGTTCGGGCAGCGTCATCTCCGGGCGCATCGCCTACCACTTCGGCTTCGAAGGCCCCGCCATCACGGTCGACACGGCCTGCTCCTCCTCGCTGGTGGCACTGCACATGGCGGCGCAAGCGCTGAACCGCGGCGAGTGCTCCATGGCGCTGGCGGGCGGCGTGATGGTGATGGGCACCGTGGAGACCTTCGTCGAGTTCTCCCGGCAGCGCGGCCTGGCGCCCGATGGCCGGTGCAAGGCGTTCGCGGACGGCGCGGACGGCACCGGATGGTCCGAGGGCGCGGGCCTGCTGCTGGTGGAGCGCCTTTCGGAGGCCCGCCGCCGGGGCCACCGCGTGTTGGCCGTGGTGCGTGGATCGGCGGTGAACCAGGACGGCGCGTCGAACGGCCTGACGGCGCCGAACGGTCCGTCGCAGCAGCGGGTGATCGGCAAGGCCCTGGCCCACGCCGGCCTGCGCGCAGCGGACGTGGACGCCGTGGAGGCGCACGGCACGGGCACGACGCTCGGCGACCCGATCGAGGCGCAGGCGCTCCTGGCGGCCTACGGCCAGGACCGGCCGGCCGACCAGCCGCTGTGGCTGGGGTCGGTGAAGTCGAACATCGGGCACACGCAGGCGGCGGCGGGTGTCGCCGGCCTGATCAAGATGGTCATGGCCATGCGGCACGGAGTTCTCCCGCGGACGCTGCACGTGGACCGGCCGTCATCCAACGTGGACTGGTCGGCGGGCGCCGTGGAACTGCTGACCCAGGCCCGCGGCTGGCCGGAGACCGGCCGGCCCCGTCGAGCCGGCGTGTCCTCCTTCGGCATCGGCGGCACCAACGCGCACGTCATCCTCGAAGACGCCCCCGATCGGCCGGAGACCGCCACACCGGAGCCTGAACCGACAGGCATCCCCGTGCTGGTGCCCGTGTCCGCGCGGACGCCGAGCGGGCTACGCGGCCAGGCCGACCGGCTCGCCCGCTTCCTCGACGACCGGCCGGACCTGCGCCTCGCCGATGCCGCCCACGCGCTCGCCACCGCGCGCGCCCAACTCGACCACCGCGCCGTCGTTCTGGTGTCCGATCGGCGACAGCTCTGCGCGGACCTCAGCGCGGTCGGGCGGGGTGCGGCGAGCCCCGCGGTCGTGTCCGGCACACCGGTCACGGGCAAGCTGGCCATCCTCTTCACCGGCCAGGGCAGCCAGTGGGCAGGCATGGGCCGCGAACTCGCCGAGGCGTTCCCGGTCTTCCGCGACGCTTTCGCCGCCGCGTGCACCGCCGTGGAGGAGCACCTGCACGGACACCTGGCGCGCCCGCTCGGCGATGTGGTGTTCGCCGCCCCCGGCTCGCCCGACGGCGAACCGCTCGACCAGACCATGTACACCCAGGGCGCCCTGTTCGCCTTGGAAACCGCGCTGTTCCGGCTCTTCGAATCCTGGGGCGTGCGGGCGGATCTGCTCGCCGGCCACTCGATCGGCGAGATCACCGCCGCGCACATCTCTGGGGTGCTGGGGCTGTCCGAGGCGGGCGAACTGGTTGCCGCGCGCGGCCGGTTGATGCAGGACCTGCCCGAGGGCGGCGCGATGGTCGCCGTCCAGGCGACCGAGGCCGACGTCGCCCCGCTGCTCGCCGGGGCGCGAGGCGCGGTCTGCGTCGCGGCGGTGAACGGCCCCGACTCGGTGGTGCTCTCCGGCGACGAGGATGCCGTGCTCGCCATCGCCGGTGAACTGGCGAGCCACGGCCGCAAGACGCGGAGGCTGCCGGTCAGCCACGCCTTCCACTCCCCGCTCATGGCGCCCATGCTCGACGAGTTCCGCTCTGTCGTGGAGGGCCTGTCGTACCGGCCAGGCGCCCTTCCCATCGTCTCCACGCTGACCGGCGATCTCGTCGCGGACGCGCAGCTCGGCACCCCCGGCTACTGGGTCGACCAGGCACGCAACGCGGTGCGCTTCAGCGACGCCATCGCATCGCTGAGCGACCGGGGAGCGACGACGTTCCTCGAACTGGGCCCGGGCGGAGTCCTCGCCGCGGTGGCCTCCGACACGCTCGGCGCACGGCAGCAGAGCTGCATCGCCACCCTGCGCAAGGACGGCGCTGAGGTCGCCGACGCGCTGACCGCGCTCGCAGAACTGCACGTGCGCGGCGTGGCCGTGGATTGGGCGGGCGTTCTCGACCAGCCGGCCGCGGCCGTCGGGACCGAGCTGCCCACCTATGCGTTCCAGCACCGGCGGTACTGGGTCGAGACCGACGACACGACCGACGGTGCCGATGTGCGGCACAGGTCGTCCGGTGCCCGCACGCGGGGCGAAGGAGTCGGCGACGCGATCGGCGACCGGCTGGTCGGGTTGTCGGCTGCGGAGCAGCGCCGCATGGTGATGGACCTGGTCCAGGAGAGCACCGCGGTCGTGCTCGGCCACCGCGAGTCGGACGGCATCGACGAGGAACAGTCCTTCCAGAGCCTCGGATTCGACTCGCTCAGCGCGGTGAAGCTCCGCAACCGCCTGCACGACTTCACCGGGGTGAGCCTGCCCAACACGCTGGTCTTCGACTATCCGACCCCCGCGCTCCTCTCGGACTACCTGCGGGCCGAGCTGCTCGGCGAACGCCCGGCGGTGCGCACCCCGACCACGGCGGCGCCGGCCCCGGACGAACCGATCGCGATCGTCGGGATGAGCGCCAGGCTGCCGGGCGGCGCGGACAGCCCCGAGGAGCTGTGGAAGCTGGTGGTGGAGCAGCGGGACGCGGTGTCCGGCTTCCCGCTCGACCGCGGCTGGGACCTCGAAGGGCTGTATCACCCGGATCCCGACCACCCGGGCACGAGCTACACCCGCTCGGGCGGGTTCCTCTATGAGGCCGCGAAGTTCGACGCGGGCTTGTTCGGGATTTCGCCGCGCGAGGCGTTGGCGATGGATCCGCAGCAGCGGTTGTTGCTGGAGACCTCGTGGGAGGCGTTGGAACGGGCGGGCATCGACCCGCTGTCCACCAGGGGCGGTGACATCGGCGTCTTCACCGGGATCGTGCACCACGACTACGTGACACGGCTCAACCAGGTGCCCGAAGACGTCCAGGGCTATCTCATGACCGGTTCGGCGTCGAGTGTGGCGTCGGGTCGGGTGTCCTATGTGTTCGGTTTCGAGGGGCCGGCGGTGACGGTGGACACGGCGTGTTCGTCGTCGCTGGTGGCGATGCACTTGGCCGCGCAGGCGTTGCGGCAGGGTGAGTGCTCGATGGCGCTCGCCGGTGGCGCGACGGTGATGGCCAGTCCGGACGCCTTCCTGGAGTTCTCGCGGCAGCGCGGTCTGTCCGCCGATGGGCGGTGCAAGGCGTATGCGGACGGCGCGGATGGCACGGGCTGGTCCGAGGGCGTGGGCGTGGTGGTGTTGGAGCGGTTGTCGGTGGCGCGGGAGTGTGGGCACCGGGTGTTGGCGGTGTTGCGTGGGAGTGCGGTGAATCAGGATGGTGCGTCGAATGGGTTGACGGCGCCGAATGGTCCGTCGCAGCAGCGCGTGATCCGCAATGCGCTGGCGAGCGCCGGGCTCGCTGTGTCCGATGTGGACGTCGTTGAGGGGCACGGGACCGGTACGGCTTTGGGTGATCCGATTGAGGCGCAGGCTCTGCTGGCCACTTACGGGCAGGACCGGGGACCCGGGAACCCGTTGTGGCTGGGGTCGTTGAAGTCGAACATCGGCCACACGCAGGCGGCTGCCGGTGTGGCCGGTGTGATCAAGATGGTGCAGGCGCTGCGGCACGGGGTGCTTCCGGCGACGCTACATGCGGACGAGCCCACGCGTCAGGTGGATTGGTCTGCGGGTGCGGTGGAGTTGTTGACCGAGACCCGGGAGTGGCCACGGGATGGTCGTCCGCGTCGGGCCGGGGTGTCGTCGTTCGGGGCCAGCGGGACGAACGCGCACCTGATCATCGAGGAAGCGCCCGCCGAAGAGGTGCAGCCCGTTTCCGGCGAGACACTGCCCGACGGTGTGGTGCCGTTGGTGGTGTCGGCCCGGAGTGCCGGTGCGCTGACGGCTCAGGCCGGGCGGCTCGCGGCGTTCATCGAGGGCGCCGGCAAGGTGGCATTGACCGCGGTGGCCGGGGCATTGGTGTCGAGCCGGGCTGTCCTCGGCGAGCGTGCTGTGGTGGTGGCGGGTTCGTCCGATGAGGCGCTGGCGGGGCTGGGTGTGCTGTCCCGGGGTGAGAATGCGCCCACTCTGGTGGCCGGGAGTGCGGCTGGCGGTGTGCCAGGCCGTGTTGTGTGGCTGTTCCCGGGTCAGGGTTCGCAGTGGATCGGCATGGGCCGGGAGTTGCTGGATTCCTCCTCGGTCTTCGCTGAGCGGGTCGGGGAGTGCGCGGCCGCGTTGGAGCACTGGGTCGAATGGTCCTTAGTGGACGTATTGCGCGGCGAGGCTTCTCCCGAGTTCCTGGATCGTGTTGATGTTGTTCAGCCTGCCAGTTTCGCGGTGATGGTGGGTTTGGCCGCGGTGTGGGCCTCGGTGGGTGTGCGGCCTGACGCTGTCGTCGGCCACTCTCAGGGTGAGATCGCGGCGGCGTGTGTGACGGGGGCCTTGTCTCTTGAGGATGCGGTTCGGGTGGTGGTGTTGCGCAGCCAGGCCATTGCCACGGAGCTTTCCGGTCGGGGCGGGATGGCGTCTGTGGCGTTGGCTGAGGCCGAAGCGGTTGCTCGGTTGGAGCCGTGGGCGGATCGGGTTGAGGTGGCTGCTGTCAACAGCCCGTCGTCCGTGGTGATCGCTGGGGATGCCGAGGCGTTGGATGAGGCGCTGGAGTCGTTGTCGGCCACGGGAGTTCGGGTTCGGCGAGTGGCGGTGGATTACGCCTCGCATACCCGGCATGTGGAGGACATCCGGGACACGCTTGCGGAGGCGCTGGCGGGAGTGAGCGCGCAGGCGCCGGTGGTGCCGTTCTACTCCACTGTCACCGGCGAGTGGGTGCAGGACGCCGGGATCCTCGATGGCGGCTACTGGTATCGGAACCTGCGCAATCAGGTGGGTTTCGGCCCGGCCCTCGCCGATCTGATCGGCCAGGGGCATGGGGTGTTCGTGGAGATGAGCGCCCATCCGGTGCTGGTTCAGCCCGTCACCGAGATCGCCGATGACGCCGAGGTCGATGTGGTGGTGGTCGGGTCGTTGCGGCGTGATGACGGTGGCCTGCGGCGGCTGCTGACGTCGATGGCCGAGCTGTTCGTCCGGGGTGTTCCCGTGGACTGGGCCACCATGCTGCCCACCGGGGCGGCCTCTGCACGAGTGGACCTGCCGACGTATGCCTTCGACCACCGGCACTACTGGCTGGGGGAGGCGGAAGCGGCCACCGGCGCCGCCGACGCGGCCCAAGGCGCCGAGGCCGACTTCTGGGCCGCGGTTGAACAAGCCGACTCGGATTCCCTCGCCGAGTTGTTGGAGATGGCGTCGGCCGATCAGCACAAGGCCCTCGACACGGTCATTCCCGTGCTGGCGGATTGGCGGGGGAAGCGCCGCGAGCGGTCGGCCGCGGAGAAGCTGCGCTACTACGTCACCTGGCAGCCGCTCGAACGCGAAGCCGTGGGCGTGCCCAGCGGCCGTTGGCTGGTCGTCGTGCCATCCGATCGCACGGACGACGGCGCGACCGACGCACTCCTGGAGGAATTGACAGGTCAGGGATTCGGCGCGGTCCTGCTGGAGGTCGGCGAGGCCGACCGCACCCGGGAACGGCTCGCCGAGCGGCTGACCGGCGTCCTGGCCGACCACGACCTGACCGGGGTGCTGTCGTTGCTCGCCCTGGACCACCAGCCGGGAACGGGCCCGCAGGACCCGAGCGCGATGGCGGCGTCGGCGCTCGCGCTGATCCAGGCGCTGGGGGACAGCTGTGCCCCCCAGCCCCTTTGGTGCCTGACCAGAGGCGCCGTGAACATCGGCATCCAAGACACCCTCACCGCACCGGCTCAGGCGTCGCTGTGGGGCCTCGGCCGCGCCGCCGCGCTCGAATGCCTCGACCGGTGGGGCGGTCTGGTCGACCTGCCCGCCGTGACGGACTCGCGCACGGTCCAGCAGCTGCTCGGGGTGCTGACCGGTGCCGCCGGTGAGGACCAGCTCGCGGTCCGGCGATCGGGCGTCTACACCCGGCGGTTGGTCCGCAAGCCCGTGCCGGAGACCACCGGCGACGGCCGCTGGCAGCCCCGGGGCACCGTGCTGGTGACCGGCGGCGCCGAAGGTCTCGGCAGGCACGCCGCGGTCTGGCTCGCGCTCTCCGGCGCCGAGCGGCTCATCGTCACCACCACCGCGCACACACCCGAGCAGAGCGTGCCGGAACTGCGTGCCGAACTGGCCGAGCTGGGCCTCGCCACCGCGGTGGAGCCCTGCGACGGCTCCGACCGGGACGCCATCGCGCACCTGGTGTCCGCGACGAACCCGGAGCAGCCGATCACGGCCGTGGTGCACGCGGCCGACATCATGCAAACCAGTTCCATCGACGACACCTGCGTGCCCGACCTCGCCGGGGTCTTTGCGACCAAAGTGGACACTGCCGGATGGCTGGACGAGCTGTTCGAGGACGCGCCGCTCGACGCCTTCGTCGTCTTCTCCTCGATCGCGGGCGTCTGGGGTGGTGGCGGCCAGGGCCCGTCCGGAGCGGCGAACGCCGTCCTCGACGCCCTCGTTGAGCGCCGCCGCGCCCGGGGACTGCGGGCGACGTCGATCGCCTGGGGAGCGCTCGACCAAGTCGGCGTGGGCATGGACGAGGCCGCCCTCGCCCAACTCCGCCGCCGCGGCGTCCTCCCCATGGCCCCCGGGCTGGCGGTGACCGCGATGGTGCAGGCGGTGCAGGGCAACGAGAAGTTCGTGACGGTGGCCGACATGGACTGGGACGCCTTCATCCCCGCGTTCACCTCGGTCCGCACCAGCCCCCTGTTCGCCGACCTGCCCGAGGCGAAGGCGGCGCTCCAGGCGGCGCAGCCCGACGGCGAGAACAGCGACACTGCCTCGTCCCTGGCGGACTCCCTGCGGGCGGTCTCGGACAGCGAGCAGAACCGCGTCCTGCTCCGACTGGTCCGCAGCCACGCCGCGACGGTCCTCGGCCACGGCGGCGCCGAGAGCATCGGCCCGCGCCAGGCGTTCCAGGAGGTCGGCTTCGACTCGCTGGCCGCGGTCAACCTCCGCAACAGCCTGCACGCGGCCACCGGGCTGCGCCTGCCCGCGACGCTGATCTTCGACTACCCCACCCCGGAGGCGCTGGTCGGCTACCTGCGCGCCGAACTCCTCCGGGAGGCCGACGACGGCCTGGACGGGCGGGAGGACGACCTCAGGCGGGTGTTGGCGTCCGTGCCGTTCGCCCGGTTCAAGGAGGCGGGCGTGCTGGACACCCTCCTCGGCCTCGCGGATGCGGACGCCGACGCGCCGGTCGCCGAGGCGGCTGCGGCCGCGGACGACGCGGATCCGATCGACGAACTGGACATCGCCGGGCTCGTGCAACGGGCCATGGGCAAGACGAGCTGACACCGATGGTGGACGAATCGTGGAGGAAGGTTATGTCGGCGCCAGACGAGCAGATCGTTCGGGCACTGCGCACCTCGCTGAAGGAGAACGCCAGGCTTGAGCAGGAGAACAGCGCACTCGTCGCGGCAGCCGCGGAGCCCATCGCGATCGTGTCGATGGCCTGCCGGTACGCGGGCGGCATCCGCGGCCCGGAGGACCTGTGGCAGGTGGTGTCCGAGGGCGCCGACGTGTACACCCCATTCCCCGATGACCGCGGCTGGGATCTTGAAGGCCTCTATCACCCGGACCCCGACAACCCCGGCACGACGTACGTGCGGGAGGGCGCCTTCCTGCACGACGCGGCGCAGTTCGACGCCGGGTTCTTCGGCATCTCGCCGCGTGAGGCCCTGGCGATGGATCCCCAGCAGCGGCAGCTGCTGGAGGTGTCCTGGGAGACCTTCGAGCGGGCCGGGATCGACCCCCACTCGGTGCGGGGCAGCGACGTCGGGGTGTTCGCCGGAATCGTGCACCAGGACTACGCGCCGGACCTCAGCGGGTTCGAGGGGTTCATGAGCCTGGAGCGCGCCCTGGGCACCGCGGGCGGTGTCGCCTCCGGGAGGATCGCCTACACGCTCGGGCTCGAAGGTCCCGCGGTGACCGTCGACACCATGTGCTCCTCTTCGCTGGTGGCCATGCACCTCGCCGCGCAGGCGCTGCGCCGGGGCGAATGCTCGATGGCGCTCGCGGGTGGCGCGACGGTGATGGCGACCCCGGGCGGGTTCGTCGGTTTCGCGCGCCAGCGGGCACTCGCCTTCGACGGGCGCTGCAAGTCCTACGCCGCGGGCGCCGACGGCTCCGGCTGGGCCGAGGGCGTTGGCGTGCTGCTGCTGGAGCGGCTGTCGGTGGCGCGCGAGCGCGGGCACCAGGTGCTCGCGGTGATCCGCGGCAGCGCGGTGAACCAGGACGGTGCCTCCAACGGCCTCACCGCGCCGAACGGGCCGTCGCAGCAGCGGGTCATCCGCAAGGCGCTGGCGGGCGCCGGGCTCTCGCCGTCCGATGTGGACGCGATCGAGGGCCACGGCACGGGGACGGTGCTGGGCGATCCGATCGAGGCGCAGGCGCTGCTGGCCACCTACGGGCAGGGCCGGGACCCGGAACACCCGCTGTGGCTCGGTTCGGTCAAGTCCGTCATCGGGCATACGCAGGCGGCGTCCGGCATCGCCGGCGTGATCAAGATGGTGCAGGCGCTGCGGCACGAGGTGCTCCCGAGGACCCTGCACGTGGACTCGCCCACCCCCCAGGTGGATTGGTCGGCGGGTTCGGTGCGGTTGTTGACCGACGCCCGCGACTGGCGGCGGAATGGTCATCCGCGCCGGGCCGGGGTGTCGTCGTTCGGGGCCAGCGGGACGAATGCGCACCTGATCATCGAGGAAGCGCCGGCCGACGAGGCGGAGCCCGTCTCGGCGGAGCCGGCGCCCGCGGGAGTGGTGCCGTTGGTGGTGTCGGCGGCTACCGCCGCTTCCCTGGCGGCGCAAGCGGAGCGCCTGGCGGCGTTCATCGAGGGCGTCGATGAGGTGCCGCTGGCGGCCGTGGCCGGGACGCTGGTGTCGGGCCGGGCCGTGCTGGGCGAGCGCGCGGTGGTGGTCGCAGGCTCGGACGAGGAGGCGCTGGCCGGGCTGGGCGCCTTGGCCCGGGGCGAGAACGCGTCCGGACTGGTGGCCGGTTCGGGTGTGCCGGGCAAGGTCGTGTGGGTGTTCCCGGGTCAGGGTTCGCAGTGGGTCGGCATGGGCCGGGAATTGCTGGATTCCTCGCCGGTGTTTGCTGGGCGGGTCGGGGAGTGCGCGGCCGCGTTGGAGCGGTGGGTCGACTGGTCCCTTGTGGACGTTTTGCGCGGCGAGGCCGATCCCGCGTTGCTGGGTCGGGTCGATGTTGTTCAGCCTGCCAGCTTCGCGGTGATGGTGAGTTTGGCTGCCGTGTGGGCCTCGGTGGGTGTGCAGCCCGACGCTGTGGTCGGCCATTCGCAGGGTGAGATTGCGGCGGCGTGTGTGGCGGGTGCATTGTCGCTTGAGGACGCGGCGCGGGTGGTTGCGTTGCGCAGCCAGGCCATTGCGGCGGAGTTGTCCGGTCGGGGCGGGATGGCCTCGGTCGCCTTGAGCGAGGACGACGTTGCTGCGCGGCTGGAGCCGTGGGCCGACCGGGTCGAGGTGGCTGCGGTCAACGGACCGTCCTCCGTGGTGATCGCCGGCGATGCCCAGGCGCTGGACGAGGTACGTGAAGTACTGGACGAGCAGGGTATTCGGGTGCGGCGGGTGGCGGTGGATTACGCCTCGCACACCCGGCATGTGGAGGACATCCGGGACACGCTCGCGGAAGCGCTGGCGGGGATCAGCGCGCAGGCTCCGACGGTGCCGTTCTACTCCACTGTCACCGGTGGTTGGGTGCAGGACGCCGGGATCCTCGATGGCGGCTACTGGTATCGCAACCTGCGTGGGCAGGTGGGTTTCGGCCCCGCGGTGGCGGATTTGCTCGGGCAGGGGCACGGGGTGTTCGTGGAGATCAGTGCGCACCCGGTGCTGGTTCAGCCGATCACCGAGATGCTCGATGACGGCCACGTTGATGTGGTGGTGAGCGGGTCGTTGCGGCGTGACGACGGTGGCCTGCGCCGGCTGCTGACCTCCATGGCCGAGCTGTTCGTCCGCGGTGTCCCCGTGGAATGGGCCGGTATTTTGCCCACCGGGGCGGCGTCTGCGCGGGTGGACCTGCCGACGTATGCCTTCGACCAACGGCACTACTGGCTCCAGATGGCCGAGACGGCAACGGATGCGGCGTCGTTGGGCCTGGCCGGAGCCGATCATCCGTTGTTGGGTGCGGTAGTGCCGTTGCCGCAGTCGGACGGGTTGGTGTTCACCTCTCGCGTGTCGTTGCGGTCGCATCCGTGGTTGGCCGACCACGCGATCGGTGGTGTCGTGCTCGTCCCCGGCACGGTGTACGTCGATCTCGCGGTGCGTGCGGGCGACGAGTTCGGCTACGGCGTTCTGGAAGAACTCGTGATCGAGGCGCCGCTGGTGCTGCCCGAGCACGGCGGGGTGCGACTGCAGGTCGCGGTGGGTGGACCGGGGGAGAACGGTTCGCGCGCGGTGGATGTGTACTCCCTGCGCGAGGACGCCACCGGTGAGGGCGGCGCGGATGTGTGGACACGGCACGCCACCGGATTCCTGGCAACCACGCCGCCTGCACGGGGATCGGAGCTGGGATTCGATTTCGCCGCTTGGCCGCCGTCGGGCGTGCAGCAGGTCGAGGTCGGGGACTTCTACGCCGACCTGGTTGAGCGCGGTTACGCTTATGGGCCCGCGTTCCAGGGCTTGCGGGCGGTGTGGCGGCGCGGCGAGGAGGTCTTCGCCGAGGTCGCCCTGCCCGACGAGCAGCGGGAGGACGCAGGCAAGTTCGGTATCCACCCAGCCTTGCTGGACGCCGCCCTCCACACGAACGCCTTCGCCAACCCGGACGACGACCGCAAGGTGCTGCCGTTCGCGTGGAACGGGCTGCTGTTGCACGCCGCGGGCGCCTCGGCACTGCGGGTTCGGGTCGCCCCGTGCGGCCTGGGCGCGCTGTCGTTCCAGGCCGCCGACGAGACCGGCGGCCTGGTGGTGACGATGGACTCGCTGGTGTCGCTGCCGGTGTCCGCCGAGCAGTTGGAGACCGCCGCGGGGGCGGTGAGTCGCGATTCGTTGTTCCGGGTGGAGTGGACCGAGCTGCCCCCGGCTCAGCGCAGGGATGTGCCGTCGTGGGCGGCGGTAGCCACGGCTGATGACGTGGCTGCCCTGGCGCAGAACACAGACGTGCCTGCGGTGGCGGTCCTGCACGCCGCCGGCGGCGACGACGAGGACGCGGCGCTGGCGTTGACCTCGCGGGTGCTGGAGGTCGTCCAGGCGTGGCTGGCCGCGGCCGGGTCGGAGGACTCGCGGCTGGTGGTGGTGACGCGGGGCGCGGTGCCTGCCGGTGGTGAGAGCACCGTGACCGACCCGGCTGCCGCGGCCGTCTGGGGTTTGGTCCGCGCCGCCCAGGCCGAGAACCCCAACCGGATCATCCTGATCGACACCGATCCCACCGGCCCAGCAGGCGCGGACCCGGTGCTGGGTTCGGCGCTGGCCGGCGACGAACCACAGCTCGCGGTGCGCGGAACGACCGTCTACGCGCCTCGGCTGGCCCATGCGAGCAGTCAGGCCCCGGATGTTCCAGCCGTGTTCGGCCCAGAGGGGACGGTTCTGGTCACGGGTGGCACCGGGTCATTGGGCGCCCTGGTGGCCCGGCATCTGGTGACTCGGCACGGCGTGCGGCGTTTGGTGCTGGCCAGTCGGCGGGGTCTGGATGCCGAGGGTGTGCAGGAGGTGGTCGCCGAGCTCACTGGGCAGGGCGCGAAGGTTTCGGTGGTCGCTTGCGATGTGTCCGACCGTGATCAGGTGGCGGACTTGCTGGCGTCGGTGCCTGATGAGCACCGGCTGGCCGGCGTGGTGCACATGGCGGGTGTGCTGGATGACGGGGTGATCGGGGCGTTGACCCCGGAGCGGCTCGCCGGGGTGTTCGCGCCGAAGGTGGCTGCGGTGCGGCACCTGGATGAGCTGACCCGTGGCATGGACCTCGACGCCTTCGTCGTGTTCTCGTCGGCTGCCGCGCTCATGGGGTCCGCCGGGCAGGGCAACTACGCGGCGGCGAACGCCTTCCTCGACGCGGCGATGGCCGCCCGGCGGGCGGCGGGCCTGCCGGGGCTGTCGCTGGCGTGGGGCCTGTGGGAGCAGACCAGCGGCCTGACCGCCAACCTCAGCGCCGTCGACCAGGCACGGATGAGCCGTGGCGGTGTGCTGGCGATGAGGCATGCCGAGGGCCTGGACATGTTCGACACCTGCCTGCACGCGGGCCAGGCACTGCTCGTGCCGATCAAGCTGGACCTGCGGACGCTGCGCTCCCAGGCCGCGGCAGGCGGGGAAGTCCCGCACCTGCTGCGCGGCCTGGTGCGCGCGGGTCGGCGCTTGGCGCGGTCGGCCGCCGGGGACGGCAGCGGGCTGGTCCGGAGGCTCGCCGGACTGTCCTCGGACGAGCAGGAGAGCATCCTGCTGAACATCGTCCAGGCCGAGGCAGCCGGTGTGCTGGGCTTCAGCGGCCCCGAGCTGGCGCAGGGCGACCGAGGGTTCAGCGACCTCGGGTTCGACTCCCTGACCGCGGTGGAGCTGCGGAACCGGTTGAGCGCGGCGACCGGGGTGAAGCTGCCCGCGACGCTGGTCTTCGACTACCCCACCCCGCTGGCGCTCGCCCGCCACCTGTGCGACGAGCTGGGCGACACGGTGGCCGACGCTCCCGCCGCGGTGGCGGCCGTCGCCGATCCCGATGAGCCGATCGCGATCGTCGGGATGGCGTGCCGCATGCCGGGCGATGTGGCGGATCCCGAGGATCTGTGGCGGATGGTGCACCAGGGCCGCGAGGGGATGTCGCCGTTCCCCGAGGACCGGGGTTGGGACCTGGCGGGCCTGTTCGACCCGGATCCCGACCGTGCGGGGACTTCGTACGCCACCAAGGGCGGATTCCTGGAGGGCGCGGGGCTTTTCGACCCGGGGTTCTTCGGGATTTCGCCGCGTGAGGCACTGGCGATGGATCCGCAGCAGCGGTTGTTGCTGGAGGCATCGTGGGAGGCGCTGGAGCGTGCGGGCATCGACCCGACCGCGGCGCGGGGCGACAACATCGGCGTCTTCTCCGGCGTCTCCATCCACGATTACCTGGAGTCCCTGAGCAACATGCCAGCGGAGCTCCAAGGCTTTGTCACGACCGCCACGGCGGGCAGCGTGGCATCGGGCCGGGTGTCCTATGCGTTCGGTTTCGAGGGTCCGGCGGTGACGATCGACACGGCGTGCTCGTCGTCGCTGGTGGCGATGCACCTTGCCGCCCAGGCGTTGCGGCAGGGTGAGTGTTCCATGGCGCTCGCCGGCGGTGTCGCCGTGATGGGATCGCCGATCGGGGTCCTCGGCATGTCGCGGCAGCGGGGGCTGGCCGAGGACGGGCGTTGCAAGGCGTTCGCCTCGGGTGCGGATGGGACGGTGCTGTCCGAGGGCATCGGTCTGGTGGTGCTTGAGCGGCTGTCGGTCGCGCGGGAACGCGGACACCGAGTGCTGGCCGTGATCCGCGGTAGTGCGGTGAATCAGGATGGTGCGTCGAATGGGTTGACGGCGCCGAATGGTCCGTCGCAGCAGCGGGTGATCCGCAGTGCGCTGGCGAGTGCGGGACTCTCGTCGTCCGATGTGGACGTTGTGGAGGCCCACGGGACCGGTACGGCTTTGGGCGATCCGATCGAGGCGCAGGCGTTGCTGGCCACGTATGGGCAGGACCGGGATCCTGAGAAGCCGCTTTGGTTGGGGTCGTTGAAGTCGAACATCGGTCACACGCAGGCGGCTGCCGGTGTGGCCAGTGTGATCAAAATGGTGCAGGCGCTGCGGCACGGTGTCATGCCCCCGACGCTGCACGTGGACGAGCCCACGAGTCAGGTGGATTGGTCCGCGGGTGCGGTGGAGTTGTTGACCGAGGCCCGGGAGTGGTCGCGGAACGGCCGTCCGCGTCGAGCGGGGGTGTCGTCGTTCGGGATCAGCGGGACGAATGCCCACCTGATCCTGGAGGAGGCGCCCGAGGAGCCGGTGTCGGCTGCCGAGGAGCCGCTGCCCGAAGCAGTGCCGTTGGTGGTGTCGGCGCGCAGCTCCGGTTCCCTGGCGGGTCAGGCCGGGCGGCTGGCGGCGTTCATCGAGGGTGCCGATGAGGTGCCGCTGATGCGTGTGGCGGGTTCCCTGCTGTCGACCCGGGCGGTGCTGGGCGAGCGTGCCGTGGTGGTGGCGGGCTCTGGCGAGGAGGCGCTGGCCGGGCTCGGTGCGCTGGCACGCCGCGAAAGCGCGGCCGGTGTGGTGACGGGCAGCGTCGGTGCGCCGGGGAAGCTGGTGTGGGTTTTTCCGGGCCAAGGCACGCAATGGCTGGGGATGGGCCGCGAGCTGCTGGACTCCTCTCCGGCGTTCGCGGAGCGGATCGGGGAGTGCGCCGCTGCGTTGGAGCAGTGGGTGGACTGGTCGCTTGTGGACGTGCTGCGCGGCGAGGCCGACCCCGAGTTGGTGGAGCGCGTCAACGTGCTGCAGCCAGCCAGCTTCGCCGTGATGGTGGGGTTGGCCGCGGTGTGGTCTTCCGCGGGTGTTGTGCCCGACGCGGTGCTGGGCCACTCCCAGGGGGAGATCGCGGCTGCGTGCGTTGCGGGTGCGTTGTCCCTTGAGGACGCGGTTCGGGTTGTGGCGTTGCGCAGTCAGGCCATTGCCGCGGAATTGTCCGGGCGTGGCGGCATGGCCTCCGTCGCCCTGGGCGAAAACGAGGTGGTCGCACGGTTGGCGCCGTGGGCCGGTCGCGTCGAAGTGGCGGCCGTGAACGGGCCTTCCTCGGTCGTGATCGCCGGCGACGCCGAAGCGCTGGCCGAGGCCGTGGAGGCGCTCTCCGGGCGGCGGGTTGCGGTGGACTACGCGTCGCACACCCGGCACGTGGAGGACATCCGCGACCGGCTGGCCGAGGCGCTGGCCGGGATCACGGCGCAGGCACCGGTCGTGCCGTTCTACTCCACCGTCACCGGGGACTGGATCCAGGACGCCGGCGTCGTCGATGGCGATTACTGGTACCGGAACCTCCGGAACCAGGTGGGTTTCGGCCCGGCGGTGGCCGATCTGATCGGCCGGGGGCACGGGGTGTTCGTGGAGGTCAGTGCCCACCCGGTGCTGGTCCAGCCGATTGCCGACGTCGTTGACGACACCGAGGCCGACGTCGTGGTGACCGGGTCGTTGCGGCGTGACGACGGTGGTTTGCGGCGGCTGCTGACGTCGATGGCCGAGCTGTTCGTCCGGGGTGTGGCGGTGGACTGGAGCGGTGTGCTGCCGCCGGCGGCCGGACGGGTGGAGCTGCCGACGTACGCCTTCGACCACCAGCACTACTGGCTCCACCCGGTTGCGGCGGCGGATGCGCCGTCGTTGGGGCTGGCCGGAGCCGATCATCCGCTGCTGGGCGCGGTGGTGCCGTTGCCGCAGTCGGACGGCTTGGTGTTCACCTCCCGGTTGTCGCTGCGGTCGCACCCGTGGCTGGCTGATCACGCGGTCGGTGGCGTCGCGGTCGTCCCGAGCGCCGGGCTGGTGGAACTGGCGGTACGTGCTGGCGACGAGGTCGGGTGCTCGGTGCTCGACGAGCTGGTGATCGAGGCCCCGCTCGTATGGCCCGAGCATGGCGGCGTGCGTGTGCAGGTCGCGCTGAGCGGACCGGGCGAGAACGGCTCGCGTACGGTGGACGTGTACTCGCTGCGCGATGGCGATGCGGATGGGTGGACGCGACATGCCACTGGCGGGCTGTCGAGCATGCTCGCGGCACAGGAGCGGTTCGACTTCGCTGCTTGGCCGCCGTCCGGTGCGCGCAAGGTCGACATCGAGGACTTCTACGCCGACCTGGCCGAGCGCGGTTTTGGTTGTGGGCCCGCGTTCCGGGGCCTGCGGGCGGTGTGGCGGCGAGGCGAGGAGGTGTTCGCCGAGGTCGCGCTGCCCGAGGAGCAGGGCGCGGAAGCGGGCGGGTTCGGCATCCACCCCGCGTTGCTGGACGCGGCCCTGCACCCGGCCTTGCTGGAGGCGAGCGAAGACGGGCAGGGTCTGCGGCAACCGCTGGACTGGAACGGGTTGGTGCTGCACGCCGCGGGCGCGTCAGCGCTACGGGTGCGGCTAGCGCCCGGCGGTTCCGGTGTGGTGTCGCTGGCCGCGGCGGATGAGGCCGGTGGCCTGGTCGTGACCGCGGATTCGCTCGGGTTCCGGACGGTGTCCGCCGAGCAGTTGGGGGCCGCCGCAGCCGACGCGGTACGCGCCAGCTCCCTGTTCCAAGTGGACTGGACCGAGCTGCCTCCGGTTCAGGCGGAGCCTTCGCCGTCGTGGGTGGCGGTGGCCACCGCCGAGGATGTGGCCGCTCTGACCGGTGGCGTGCCTGCGGCGGCGGTTGTGGAGGCTGTCGGCGAGGACGCCGCGCTGGCCTTGACCTCGCGAGTGTTGGGGGTTGTGCAGGCGTGGCTGGCGGGAGCCGAACTGGAGCAGTCGCGGCTGGTCGTCGCGACTCGTGGTGCGGTGCCCGCCGGCGGCGGCGTGGTGACCGACCCGGCCGCGGCGGCGGTGTGGGGTTTGGTTCGCGCCGCTCAGGCCGAGAACCCGGACCGGATCGTGCTGCTGGACCTGGACCCGACCATCGGTGGCAGTGCGGAATCTGTGCTGGGTTCGGTGCTGGCCAGTGGTGAGCCGCAGGTCGCGGTGCGCGGAACGTCCTGCTACGTCCCGCGGCTTGCCCGGGCCGCCGCGCCCTCCGATTCGCCTGCCGTGTTCGGTCCGGAAGGGACGGTCCTGGTCTCGGGTGCGGGCGTGTTGGGCGGTCTGGTGGCCAAGCAGCTGGTTGCGCTCCATGGTGTGCGGCATCTGGTGTTCGCCAGTCGGCGGGGCCGGGACGCCGAAGGTGTGGCGGAGTTGGTCGCCGAGCTCACGGAGCAGGGCGCACAGGTGTCGGTGGTCGCTTGCGACGTCTCCGACCGTGACCAGGTGGCGGACCTGCTGGCATCCGTGCCCGCCGAGCACCGCTTGACCGGTGTGGTGCACACGGCCGGCGTGCTGGATGCGGGCGTGATCGAGACGTTGACCCCGGACCGGCTGGCCCGGGTGTTCGCGCCCAAGGTGGACGCGGCGCGGCATCTCGATGAGTTGACCCGCGGCCTCGATCTCGATGCGTTCGTCGTCTACTCCTCGGTTTCCTCGGTGTTCATGGGGGCCGGCAGTGGCAGTTACGCGGCGGCGAACGCGTTCCTGGACGGATTGATGGCCAACCGCCGGGCGGCCGGTCTTCCGGGGTTGTCGCTGGCGTGGGGCCTGTGGGAGCAGGCCACTGGCATGGCGGCCAACACCGACGACCGCACCAGGGCCCGGATGAACCGGCGTGGCGGACTGCGGTTGATGACGCAGGCGGAGGGCATGGACCTGTTCGACGCCGCTCTCGGGTCGGAGCAGGCGTTGTTGGTGCCCGCCAAACTGGACCTGCGCGGGGTGCGCACCGATGCCGCCGCAGGCGGCGCGGTGCCGCACGTGCTGCGCGGTCTGGTCCGCACCGGGAGGCAGCAGGCGCGCTCGGTCGGCACCAGCGAGGAGCGTGATCGGCTGTCCGACCGGCTGGCCGGGCTCAGCCCGGCAGACCAGCTGACGCTGCTCCTGGACATGGTTCGCGGTCAGGTTGCGGCCGTGCTCGGGCACGCCGAAGCGGGGGCCGTTCGGGCGGACACGGCGTTCAAGGACGCCGGGTTCGACTCGCTCACCGCGGTGGAGCTGCGCAACCGGCTGCGTGCGGCCACCGGCCTGAAGCTCCCCGCCACGCTGGTCTTCGACCACCCGAACCCGCAGGCCCTCGCCCGCAACCTGCGCGACGAACTGGGCGACGTGGCGCCGACGCCGCCGGAACCGGCGGTCGTGGTGGCCGATGCGGGGGAGCCGATCGCCATCGTGGGCATGGCGTGCCGGTTGCCGGGCGGGGTGGCCGGACCGGCGGACCTGTGGCAGTTGGTGGCCGAGCGTCGGGACGCGGTGGCGGGGTTCCCCGAGGACCGCGGCTGGGACCTGGAGGCCCTGTTCGACCCGGACCCGGCCCGGCCGGGCACCTCGTACACGGCTCGGGGTGGTTTCCTCTACGAGGCGGGGCTTTTCGATGCGGGGTTCTTCGGGATCTCGCCGCGCGAGGCGTTGGCGATGGATCCGCAGCAGCGGTTGCTGCTGGAGACCTCGTGGGAGGCGCTGGAAGACGCGGGCGTCGATGCGACCTCGTTGCAGGGCACCGATGTCGGCGTGTTCACCGGGGCTTTCGGCCAGGGCTACGTCGCGCCGGGGGCCGCTGTGGTCACGCCGGAGCTGGAGGGTTTCGCGGGCACGGGCGGGTCGTCGAGCGTGGCGTCGGGTCGGGTGTCCTATGTGTTCGGTTTCGAGGGACCGGCGGTCACGATCGACACAGCCTGTTCTTCGTCGCTGGTCGCGATGCACCTGGCCGCGCAAGCGCTGCGGCAGGGCGAGTGCTCGATGGCGCTGGCCGGCGGCGCGACGGTGATGGCGAATCCCGGGGCCTTCGTCGAGTTCTCCCGGCAGCAGGGCCTCGCCGTTGACGGGCGCTGCAAGGCGTTCGCCGCCGCGGCCGACGGCACCGGCTGGGCCGAGGGCGTCGGCGTGGTGGTGTTGGAGCGGTTGTCGGTGGCGCGGGAGCGTGGGCACCGGATCTTGGCGGTGCTGCGTGGCAGTGCGGTGAACCAGGATGGTGCGTCGAACGGCCTGACGGCGCCGAATGGTCCTTCGCAGCAGCGGGTGATCCGCCGGGCCCTGGCCAACGCCGGACTGGCTTCGTCTGATGTGGACGTGGTGGAGGCCCACGGGACGGGAACCGCCCTGGGCGATCCGATCGAGGCCCAGGCGTTGCTGGCCACCTACGGGCAGGGCCGGCACCCCGAGAAGCCGTTGTGGCTGGGGTCGTTGAAGTCGAACCTCGGCCACGCGCAGGCCGCCGCGGGCGTGGCGAGCGTGATCAAGATGGTGCAGGCGCTGCGGCACGAGGTGCTGCCGGCGACCCTGCACGTGGACGCACCCACGCCCGAAGTGGACTGGTCCGCAGGTGCGGTCGAGTTGCTGACCGACGCCCGCGACTGGCGGCGCAGCGGTCATCCGCGCCGGGCCGGGGTGTCCGCGTTCGGCGTCAGCGGGACGAATGCGCACCTGATCCTGGAGGAGGCGCCGCCGGAGGACGTGGCACCCGGCTCGGCGGACATCGCTGTCCCGGATGTGCTGCCCGTCGTGGTGTCCGCGCGCAGCACCAGGTCGTTGGCGGTTCAGGCTGGTCGGCTGGCGGCGTTCATCGAGGGCGCCGACGAGGTGCCGCTGGCGAGTGCGGCCGGGGCGTTGGTGTCCGGTCGGGCCGCGCTGACCGAGCGTGCCGTGGTGGTGGCGGGCTCCGGTGCCGAGGCGGTGGCCGGGCTCGGGGCGTTGACCCGCGGCGAGACCGCGTCCGGTGTGGTCGCCGGTAGAGCGGGTGCGCCGGGCAAGGTCGTGTGGGTGTTCCCGGGCCAAGGCTCGCATTGGGTCGGGATGGGCCGGGAGTTGATGGATTCCTCCCCTGTCTTCGCCGAGCGGATCGCCGAATGCGCGGTCGCGTTGGAGCGGTGGGTGGACTGGTCGCTGATCGATGTGCTGCGCGGCCAGGCCGACCCGGAGTTGATGGACCGGGTCGACGTGCTGCAGCCGGCCGGCTTCGCCATGGCGGTGGGCTTGGCCGCGGTGTGGCGGTCGTGCGGGCTGCGGCCGGACGCCGTGGTCGGCCACTCGCAGGGTGAGATTGCGGCCGCGTGTGCCGCGGGTGCGTTGTCCCTTGAGGACGCCGCTCGGGTGGTGGCGTTGCGCAGTCAGGCGATTGCCGCGGAGTTGTCCGGGCGCGGCGGCATGGCCTCCGTCGCGTTGAGCGAAGACGACGCGGCCGCGCGGTTGGCGCCGTGGGCGGACCGGGTGCAGGTCGCCGCGGTCAACAGCCCCACCTCGGTGGTGATCGCAGGCGAAGCCCAAGCGCTGGACCAAGCGGTCGACGCGCTGTCGAGCGGAGGCGTCCGGGTGCGGCGGGTGGCGGTGGACTACGCGTCGCACACCCGGCACGTGGAGGACATTCGCGACCGGCTGGCGGAGGCGCTGGCCGGGATCACGGCGCAGGCGCCGGTGGTGCCGTTCTACTCGACCGTGACCGGGGACTGGATCCAGGACGCCGGTGTTGTGGATGGCGATTACTGGTTCCGGAACCTGCGGAATCGGGTGGGTTTCGGCCCGGCGGTGGTCGATCTGGTCGGCCTGGGGCATGGGGTGTTCGTGGAGGTCAGTGCTCATCCGGTGTTGGTCCAGCCGATCAGCGAGATCGTGGACGACACCGTGGACGGCACCGGGGCCGACGTTGTGGTGGCGGGGTCGTTGCGGCGTGCGGACGGTGGTTTGCGGCGGTTGCTGACGTCGATGGCCGAGCTGTTCGTCCGGGGTGTGGCGGTGGACTGGGGTGGTGTGCTTCCGCCGGTGGCCGGACGCGTCGACCTGCCGACCTACGCCTTCGACCACCACCACTACTGGCTGCAGCAGCCCGTCGAGCCGGCCACCGACGCGACGTCGCTGGGACAGGCGGCGACCGATCACCCGCTGCTGGGCGCGGTCGTGCAGCTGCCGCAGTCGGACGGTTTGGTGTTCACCTCGCGGTTGTCGTTGCGGTCGCACCCGTGGCTGGCTGATCACGCGGTCAGCGGTGTCGTGATCGTCCCTGGCAGCGGACTGGTCGAGATGGCCGTGCGGGCCGGTGACGAGGCCGGGTGCTCCATCCTGGACGAGCTGGTGATCGAGGCGCCGCTGGTGGTGCCCGAGCAGGGTGGGGTCCGTGTGCAGGTCGCCCTGAGCGGACCGGGCGAGAACGGTTCGCGCACGGTGGACGTGTATTCCCGACGCGACGGCGGCACGGGTGCGTGGACGCGGCATGCCACCGGTTTGCTGTCGGCGGCGCCGAGCGGCAGCGGCGCCGGGTTCGACTTCACCGCTTGGCCGCCGCCGGACGCGGAGCAGGTCGACGTCGAGGACTTCTACGCCGACCTGGCCGAGCGCGGCTACGCCTACGGGCCCGCGTTCCAGGGCCTGCGGGCGGTGTGGCGGCGCGGCGACGAGGTGTTCGCCGAGGCCGCCCTGCCCGAGGACCTGCGCACGGAGGCAGGCGGCTTCGGCGTTCACCCGGCGTTGCTGGATGCTGCCCTGCAGGCCACTACGGCCGGTACCGCGGCGGAAGATCCCGGGGAGCCGGTGCTGGCCTTCGCGTGGAACGGGTTCGTGTTGCACGCCGCGGGTGCTTCGGCGTTGCGGGTGTGGATAACGCCGCACGGCCCGGATGCGCTGTCCGTTGCGGCTGCCGACGAGACCGGTGGTCTGGTGCTGACGATGGACTCTTTGGTGTCCCGGCAGGTGTCCGCGAATCAGCTGGGGGCCGCGGAGGTCCGGGACTCGGTGTTCCGGGTGGATTGGACCGAATTGCCCCTGGCTCAGGCGGAGCCTTCGCCGTTGTGGGTGCCGGTAGCCACCGCCGATGACGTGACGGCCCTGGCCCAGGGCGCAGATGTGCCGCCGGTGGCAGTCGTGGAAGCCGTCGGCGGCGGCGATGCCGACGCGGCGCTGGCGGTGACGTCCCGGGTGCTGGAGGTCGTGCAGGCATGGCTGGCCGCGCCCCCGCTCGAAGAGTCGCGGCTGGTCGTGCGGACCCGCGGCGCGGTGCCTGCCGGTGATGGGCCTGCCGGTGAGGGGACGGTGACCGACCCGGCCGCGGCGGCGGTGTGGGGACTGATCCGCTCCGCTCAAGCCGAGAACCCGGACCGGATCATCCTGCTGGACAGCGACCCTGCTGCCGGGGCTGACGCGGATCTGGTGCTGGCGAGCGGCGAGCCGCAGCTCGCCATGCGCGGGACGACCCTCTCCGTTCCTCGACTTGCCCGTACCACCGGTCAGGTCCTGGATGGCCCGGTCTCTTTCAGCCAGGACGGGACGGTTCTGGTCTCGGGTTCGGGATCGCTGGGCGGTCTGGTGGCTCGGCATCTGGTGACTCGGCACGGTGTGCGGCGTTTGGTGCTGGCCAGTAGGAGGGGCCCGGATGCCGACGGTGTGGCGGAGTTGGTCGCCGAGCTGACCGAGCTGGGCGCGGAGGTGTCGGTGGTTGCTTGCGACGTCTCCGACCGCGACCAGGTGGCGAACCTGTTGGTGTCCGTGCCCGACGAGCACCGGCTGACCGGTGTGGTGCACACGGCGGGTGTCTTCGACGACGGGGTGATCACAGCACTGACCCCGGACCGGTTGGCCGGGGTGTTCGCGCCCAAGGTCGACGCGGTGCGGCACCTGGACGAGTTGACCCGCGGCATGGACCTGGACGCGTTCGTCGTGTTCTCGTCGGTCGCAGGAGTGGTCGGCGGCGGGGGTCAGGGCAGTTACGCGGCGGCGAACGCGTTCCTGGACGGGCTGATGGCCAACCGCCGGGCGGCGGGCCTGCCGGGTTCGTCGCTGGCCTGGGGCCTGTGGGAACGGAGCACCGGCATGGCCGCCCACCTCGGCAACGTCGACCACGCGCGGGCGAGCCGCGGCGGCGTCCTGGAGCTGACCCGAGCCGAGGGCCTGGAGATGTTCGACGTCGCGTTGCGCATGGACCAAGCGCTGCTGGTGCCGATCAAGCTGGACCTGGACGCGCTGCGGGCGGACGCGGCGGCCGGTGGCGCGGTGCCGCACCTGTTCCGGGGTCTGGTCCGGACGGGCAGGCAGCAGGCGCGAGCGGCGGTTGTGGAGGACAACGCCCTGGTTCGTCGGCTGGCGGGTCTCGATTCGGCTGAGCAGGAGGAGTTGCTCGTCGGTCTGGTTCGCGGTCAGGTCGCTGCTGTGCTCGGGTATTCGGGGCCGGAGGCGGTTCGGGCGGATGTGGCGTTCAAGGATGCTGGGTTCGATTCGTTGACGTCGGTGGAGCTGCGGAACCGGTTGCGTGCGGAGACCGGGTTGAAGTTGCCGCCCACACTGGTCTTCGACTACCCGACCCCACTGGTGCTCGCCCACCACCTGCGAACGCAGCTGCTCCCGGACGGCGGCGCGCCCGGCGCCGACGTGGACGAGGCACGGCTGCGGGAGGCGCTTGCGTCGGTCCCGCTGGCCCGGCTTCGAGAAGCGGGACTGGTGGACGCCCTGCTCAAGCTGGCCGCCCCGGGCGAGCCGGACAGCGGCGCCGCGGACGAGGCCGGCGCGGAACCGGCGATCGCCGAGCTGGACGTCGACGACCTCGTGGAACTGGCGCTCGGCAGTGAGTAGTCCCGTGCGGCCCGGCATCTGGCACCGAGTGATTGGGGCGTTTTGGTGAGTGCGTCATATGAAAAGGTCGTCGCGGCGCTGCGGAAGTCGATGGCGGAGGCGGCCGAGCTGAAGAAGCGCAACCGCCAACTCCTCAGCGCGTCCCGCGAGCCGATCGCCATCGTCGGGATGGCCTGCCGGTTGCCGGGTGGCGTTGCGGGGCCACAGGACCTGTGGCGGCTGGTGTCCGAAGGCCGGGACGCGGTGTCGGGCTTCCCCGCCGACCGCGGCTGGGATCTGGATTCCCTGTTCGATCCGGACCCGGACCGTTCGGGCACCTCGTACGTCAGCCGGGGTGGTTTCCTGGACGGCGCGGGGCTTTTCGACGCCGGCTTCTTCGGGATTTCGCCGCGTGAGGCGTTGGCGATGGACCCGCAGCAGCGGTTGCTGCTGGAGGCATCGTGGGAGGCCTTCGAGGACGCGGGCATTGATCCGATTTCGTTGCAGAACAACGATGTCGGCGTGTTCGTCGGGGAGTCCGGGCAGGGCTACGGGGCTGGTGTGGTCGGGCCGGAGATGCAGAGCTTCGCGGGCACCGGGGTGGCGTCGAGCGTGGCGTCCGGCCGGGTGTCCTATGTGTTCGGTTTCGAGGGTCCTGCGGTGACGATCGATACCGCGTGCTCGTCGTCGCTGGTGGCGATGCACCTCGCCGCGCAGGCGTTGCGGCAGGGTGAGTGCTCGATGGCACTCGCCGGCGGGGTGATGGTGATGTCGAGCCCCAATTCGTTCGTCGGGTTCTCCCGGCAGCGGGGGCTGGCCGGGGATGGGCGGTGCAAGGCGTTTGCGGATGGCGCGGACGGGATGGGGCTGTCCGAGGGCGTCGGTGTGGTGCTCCTTGAACGGTTGTCGGTGGCGCACGAGCGTGGCCACCGGGTGTTGGCGGTGTTGCGCGGCACTGCGGTGAACCAAGACGGTGCTTCCAACGGATTGACCGCACCGAACGGGCCTTCGCAGCAGCGGGTGATCCGCAGCTCGCTGGCGAGCGCCGGGCTCTCACCATCCGATGTGGACGTTGTGGAGGGGCACGGGACCGGGACGTCCTTGGGTGATCCCATTGAGGCGCAGGCGTTGCTGGCCACGTATGGGCAGGGCCGGGATCCTGGGAAGCCGTTGTGGTTGGGGTCGTTGAAGTCCAACATCGGGCATGCGCAGGCGGCTGCCGGTGTGGCGAGCGTGATCAAGATTGTGCAGGCGTTGCGGCATGGTGTTATGCCGCCCACCTTGCACGTCGATGAGCCCACCACAGCGGTGGACTGGTCCGAGGGCGCGGTGGAGTTGTTGACCGAGGCCCGGGAGTGGTCGCGGAACGGCCGTCCGCGTCGAGCGGGGGTGTCGTCGTTCGGGATCAGCGGGACGAATGCCCACTTGATCATCGAGGAAGCTCCCGAGGACCCGGTGCTTGCCGAAGAGGTGACGCCCCCGAGCGCGGTGCCGCTGGTGGTGTCGGCCCGGAGTGCTGGTTCGCTGACGGGTCAGGCCGGGCGGCTGGCGGCGTTCATCGAGGGTGCCGATGAGGTGCCGCTGATGCGTGTGGCGGGTTCCCTGCTGTCGACCCGGGCGGTGCTGGGCGAGCGTGCCGTGGTGGTGGCGGGCTCTGGCGAGGAGGCGCTGGCCGGGCTCGGTGCGCTGGCACGCGGCGAGGACGCCCCCGCTCTAGTGACCGGCAGTGCGGCTGGGGGTGTGCCGGGCCGGGTCGTGTGGGTGTTCCCGGGTCAGGGTTCGCAGTGGGTTGGCATGGGTCGGGAGTTGCTGGATTCGTCCCCGGTGTTTTCTGAGCGAGTCGGGGAGTGTGCGGCCGCGTTGGAGCGGTGGGTGGATTGGTCCCTTGTGGACGTACTCCGCGGCGACACTGACGCAGGGCGGTTGGATCGTGTTGATGTTGTTCAGCCTGCCAGTTTTGCGGTGATGGTGGGTTTGGCCGCGGTGTGGGCGTCGGTGGGCGTGCGGCCCGATGCTGTCGTCGGCCATTCGCAGGGTGAGATCGCCGCTGCGTGTGTTTCGGGTGCGTTGTCCCTGGAAGATGCGGCGCGGGTGGTGGCGTTGCGCAGCCAGGCCATCGCCAGGGAGCTTTCCGGCCGGGGCGGCATGGCCTCGGTCGCCTTGAGCGAGGACGATGCGGCCGTTCAGTTGCAGCCGTGGGCGGATCGGGTGGAAGTGGCGGCGGTCAACAGCCCGTCGTCCGTGGTGATCGCTGGGGATGCCGGGGCGCTGGATGAGGCGCTGGAAGTGTTGTCGAGCAAGGAAGTTCGGGTGCGGCGGGTGGCGGTGGATTATGCCTCGCACACCCGGCATGTGGAGGACATCCGGGACACGCTCGCGGTAGCGCTGGCCGACATTACTGCGCAGGTGCCGGTGGTGCCGTTCTACTCGACCGTCACCGGCGAGTGGGTACAGGGCGCCGGGATTCTGGACGGCGACTACTGGTACCGGAACCTGCGTAATCAGGTGCGTTTCGGCCCGGCGGTGGTCGGTCTGCTCGGCCGAGGGCACGGGGTGTTCCTGGAGGTCAGTGCGCACCCGGTGCTTGTCCAGCCGATCAGCGAGATCGTGGACGACGCCGATGTGGTGGTGACTGGGTCGTTGCGGCGTGATGGCGGTGGCCTGCGGCGGCTGCTGACGTCGATGGCCGAGTTGTTCGTCCGGGGTGTTCCCGTAAACTGGGCCACGATGCTGCCCGCCGGGGCGGCGTCTGCAGGGGTGGACCTGCCGACGTATGCCTTCGACCACCAGCACTATTGGCTCCAGTCGGCGGAGTCGGCGACCGACGCGGCGTCGTTGGGTCAATCGGTCACGGATCA
>NZ_JBHWJI010000013.1:13674-197366 GCF_042731515.1 Streptomyces sp. NPDC059850 | reverse complement strand
GCTCCTCGTTTTTGATTTTTTTGTTGTTTTGTTTTTTTTTTTATACATTTTCTGGCGGTGGGGTGCGCCCCCGACCCCTCCGCCGCCCCCCCCCGCCCGGGGTTCAGCGCCTCCTGGAGCTGAGGCCGCGTCAGACCTCGACCACCACGGGGAGGATCATCGGGCGCCGGCGGTAGCTGTCGGACACCCACTTGCCCACGGCTCGGCGCACGAGCTGCTGGATCTGGTGGGGCTCCGCGACGCCGTCGGAAGCCGACTTGGCCAGGGCGTCCTCGATCTTCGGGAGGACCGCGGAGAAGGCCCCGTCCTCGATACCGGAGCCTCTGGCCTGGATGTGCGGACCACCCACGATCTTGCCGGTCGTGCTGTCGACGACCACGAAGACCGAGATGATCCCCTCCTCGCCCAGGATCCGGCGGTCCTTGAGCGAGCTTTCGGTGACGTCGCCGACCGAGAGGCCGTCCACGTACACATAGCCCGCCTGCACCTTGCCGGTGATCTTCGCGATGCCGCCGACCAGGTCGACCACCACTCCGTCCTCGGCGATGACACAGCGGTTCTTCGGGACGCCGGTCAGGGCGCCCAGTTCGGCGTTGGCGCGCAGATGGCGCCATTCGCCGTGGACCGGCATCAGGTTCTTGGGCTTGCAGATGTTGTAGAAGTACAGCAGCTCACCGGCCGAGGCGTGGCCGGAGACGTGCACCTTGGCGTTGCCCTTGTGGACGACGTGCGCGCCCCAGCGGGTGAGCCCGTTGATGACGCGGTAGACCGCGTTCTCGTTGCCCGGGATGAGCGACGACGCCAGGATCACCGTGTCGCCCGGGACGATGCGGATCTGGTGATCGCGGTTGGCCATCCGGGACAGCGCGGCCATCGGCTCGCCCTGGGAGCCGGTGCAGACGAGCACCACCTCGTCGTCCGGGAGGTCGTCCAGGGTCTTCACGTCCACCACGAGGCCTGCGGGGACCCGTAGATAGCCCAGGTCGCGGGCGATCCCCATGTTGCGGACCATCGAGCGGCCGACGAAGGCCACCCGGCGCCCGTACTCATGGGCCGCGTCGAGGATCTGCTGGATGCGGTGCACATGGCTGGCGAAGCTCGCGACGATGATGCGCTTCTGGGCGCTCGCGAAGACCTGGCCCAGCACGTTGGAGATGTCGCGTTCCGGCGGGACGAAGCCGGGGACCTCGGCGTTGGTGGAGTCCGACAGCAGCAGATCGATGCCCTCCTCGCCGAGCTTGGCGAAGGCGGGCAGGTCGGTGAGGCGGCCGTCCAGCGGCAGCTGGTCCATCTTGAAGTCGCCGGTGTGCACGGCGAGACCCGCCGGGGTGCGGATGGCGACCGCGAGGGCGTCCGGGATGGAGTGGTTGACCGCCACGAACTCGCACTCGAAGGGGCCGATCCGCTCGAGGTTCCCCTCCTCCACCTCCAGCGTGTACGGGCGGATCCGGTGCTCCTGGAGCTTCGCCTCGATCAGGGCGAGGGTGAGCTTGGAGCCGATCAGCGGGATGTCCGGCTTCTCGCGGAGCAGGAACGGCACGCCGCCGATGTGGTCCTCGTGCCCATGGGTGAGCACGATGCCGTCGATGTCGTCGAGGCGGTCCCGGATGGACGTGAAGTCCGGCAGGATCAAGTCGACTCCGGGCTGCTCCTCCTCGGGGAAGAGCACCCCGCAGTCGACGATCAGCAGCCGGCCACCGTATTCGAAGACCGTCATGTTGCGGCCGATTTCGCCGAGGCCGCCGAGCGGGGTGACACGCAGGCCACCCTCGGGAAGCTTCGGCGGCGGGCCGAGTTCAGGGTGCGGATGACTCAAAAGACTCTCCTCACCACGCGCGCCACATGCCCCCTGGGGCACATGGCGCGCGTGACATTCGTGCACTTGCTGATGTGTCTGTATGTAGTTGTGAAGTATGAAGGTGCGACTATCGCGTCTTTGACTAGAGCTGTACCCCGCCAGCGGCAAGATCGCGCTTGAGCTGTTCCGTTTCCTCCGGGGACAGCTCGACGAGCGGCAGCCGCAGCGGCCCGGCGGGCAGGCCCTGGAGGGCGAGCGCGGCCTTCGACGTGATGACGCCCTGGGTGCGGAACATCCCGGTGAAGACCGGGAGCAGCTGCTGGTGGATCTCCGTAGCCTTCGCGACGTCGCCCTGGAGATGGGCTTCGAGCATGGCGCGCAGTTCGGGGCTGACGAGGTGGCCCACCACGGAGACGAAGCCCACGGCGCCGACCGACAGCAGCGGCAGGTTCAGCATGTCGTCGCCGGAGTACCAGGCGAGGCGGCTGCGGGCGATGGCCCAGCTGGCGCGCCCGAGGTCGCCCTTGGCGTCCTTGTTGGCGACGATGCGCGGGTGCTCGGCGAGCCGGACCATGGTCTCGGTGCCGATCGGGACACCGCTGCGGCCGGGGATGTCGTAGAGCATGACCGGCAGGCCGGTGGCGTCCGCGATGGCGGTGAAGTGGCGCAGGAGGCCTTCCTGCGGGGGCTTGCTGTAGTACGGGGTGACGGCGAGCAGGCCATTGGCACCCGCCTGCTCCGCCGCGCGGGCGAGCTCCACGCTGTGCCTGGTGTCGTTGGTGCCGGCTCCGGCTACGACGTGGGCGCGGTCGCCGACCGCCTCCACCACGGCTCGTACTAGCTCGGCTTTCTCCGCATCGCTGGTGGTCGGGGACTCGCCGGTGGTGCCGTTGACGATCAGGCCGTCATTGCCGGCGTCCACCAGATGAGTGGCGAGCCGCTGGGCGCCGTCGAGGTCGAGCGCTCCGTCAGCGGTGAATGGCGTGACCATGGCGGTCAGCACCCGCCCGAAAGGGGTCTGCGATGTGGATGTCGGTGCCATGGGCACCACGCTACTCGTAGCGCGCCCCGCAGCGCTCGCTCGGGGCGGCGGAACAGCGCCACCGGAGAGGACCCGGCACTGCCTGCTCGGGGGTTCAAGCAGTGCCGGGCCCCTTTGTTCAGCCTAGATGAACTTCTCGAAACGCCGCAATACGGACACTTCGCTCGCGCTACGGAGCCACCCTCCCATTGGCGTTGAACGCGGCGTGGGTGAGCGGCATCAGCCCGGCCCACGCCTCCTCCATCTTCTCCCCCACCATCTCGATCTCCCGCTGCGGGAACGACGGCACGGCGGCCTGCTCATGCTGGGTGCGCAGGCCCAGGAAGTGCATCAGCGAGCGCGCGTTGCATGTCGCGTACATCGAGGAGTACAGACCGACCGGGAGCACCGCGCGGGCCACCTCGCGGGCGACCCCGGCGGCCAGCATCTCCTGGTACGCCTCGTACGCGTGGCGGTAGGCGTCCTCCATCGCGCGGCCGGTGAGCGCGTGCTGCTCGGGAGTGCCGTCGACGAACTCGTACTTCCCCGGGCGGCCCTGCTGGACCAGCTTGCGGTCCTCGCCTGGCACGTAGAAGACCGGCTCCAGACGGCGGTAGCGACCGGACTCCTCGTTGTACGACCAGCCCACGCGGTGCCGCATGAACTCGCGGAAGACGAAGATCGGGGCGCTGATGAAGAAGGTCATCGAGTTGTGCTCGAACGGGCTGCCGTGCCGGTCGCGCATCAGGAAGTTGATCAGTCCCTTGGAGCGCTCCGGGTCCTTCGTCAGCTCGTCGAGGGACTGCTCACCCGCGGTGGACACCCGCGCGGCCCACAGGACGTCGGAGTCGGCGGCGCTGTGCTTCACCAGCTCGACGGTCACATCGCTGCGGAAACTGGCCTTCTCGGTCTCGGCCGGGCGCTCGGCCGGGCTCTCCGCCGGGCGCTCGGCGGGGGTCTCGGCGGGGGTCTCGCTCACCGACGGGTCCTTCCATATCTGCATCGCTCAGGGCGCGCCCAGCTTACGGGCCACCACCGACAGGTCCGCTCCGCCCGGCACCCGTACGCCCTCGCAGAAAATTTTGACTGAAGTTCGTGAAACAGGGCACCAGGAAGGTCGTTCACACGTCCTACACACTGAAGTGCCCGCGCTCGAGGTTCCAAGGAGAGCCCGCTCATGTTCCGCCGGCGAGAGCCCGTACCGTTCGCCTTCGTCGCCGAAGCCGATCGTTTCCGCAGTAATGTCACCCCGCCTCCCCACCCCAGGGCGTCCCGGTCCGAGATAACCGGCCGGACGCTGATGGGGCTGACGATCGTCGCCGGTTTCGTCGGCGCTCTGATGTTCGGGATGCCCGCGCTCGACAGTCAGTCGCACCCCACTCAGCAGGTGCAGGAGGCATCACACGGGCGCTGAGCAGTGCTGAGATAGCCTCACTCAGCACAGACCAACGGACGTGTTGTGTGAGTGAGGACATCCTGTGCCCCTGCCCTTCCTGACAGCCGAACGCGCACATGACGACGACCGAGCGGGGCCGGAAGCGGCCCCGCTCTCGCATGTCGACGTCACGTATGCCGAGGGCGCCTACGAGGACCCGGAGCGCCGGCGCCGCCCGTACCGGCCGGGTCCCTGGCGGGTCGGCGGGGCGGCGGTGCTGCTCCTGCTCGCCTCGTATCTCCTCTTCTCGGCGCTGATCATCATCCTGGCGGGCTCCGGGTCCACGGCGGGGGTGTGTGTCGCCGCGGCGGCGCTGGCGATCGCCTTCGCGTTCCGGATGGTGGGGGCGGGCGTCCGGGCGAGTGCGCGGGGGCTGCGGCGGACCGGTCTGTTCTCGTCGACGACGCTCGCCTGGCAGGACGTCGCGTCGATACACACGGTCCAGCGGCCGGTGCGCGTGCTGGGCCTTCCGCGCACCGCGCAGGGTCAGGCGGTGCTCGCCGAGCGGACGTCGGGCGGTGCCCCGCTGACCCTGTTCACCAGCCACGACACCGATTTCCTGAGGCGCCCCGAGGCCTTCCGCTCGGCCGTCGACACCCTGGACGGATGGGTCGCCCGGTACCGCCGCTAGGGGCCTGGCCCCGCTAGCCGGAGAGGTCGGCGGCCCGGACCGGCTTGCCGTCGTGGAGGGCGATGGCGCGCTGCATCGCCTTGCGGGCGCGGGCGGTGTCGCGGGCGTCGTGGTACGCGACGGCGAGCCGGAACCAGGAGCGCCAGTCCTCCGGCGCCGCCTCCGTCTCGGCTTGCCGCTTGGCGAAGACCGCGTCCGCCGAGTCCCGGTCGATGCGCCCGCTCGGCGTTCGCACCAGCTCATCGACCGGAAGGCCGCCCTCGGCGTCCAGTTCGCGCGCGAGCCGGTCGGCACTGCGCGCGAACTGGGTGGTCTTCCACAGGAACCAGCCGCCGATGAGCGGCAGCACCAGGACGGCAGCGCCGTAGGCGACGGTCACCGGGGTGCCCTGCCGGATGAGCAGCACCCCGCGGTCGCCGACCAGCACGAAGTAGACGACCAGGACGGCCGCGAGGACGAAATATGTGAGTTTTGCGCGCACCGGTGTGCCCTCAGTCCAGATCGAGGAAGTGTTCCAGGCCGAAGGTCAGGCCGGGGGTGGTGACCACGCGCCGCGCGCCGAGCAGGATACCCGGCATGAAGCTGCTGTGGTGGATCGAGTCATGGCGGATGGTGAGGGTCTCGCCCTCGCCGCCGAGCAGGACCTCCTGGTGGGCGAGGAGTCCGCGCAGCCGTACGGAGTGCACCGGCACCCCGTCCACCGAGGCACCCCGGGCGCCTTCGAGACCCGTCGCCGTCGCGTCCGGCTGCGGGGCGCGGTCGGCCTCGCGGCGGGCCTCGGCGATCAGCTGGGCGGTGCGGGCCGCGGTGCCCGAGGGCGCGTCCACCTTGCCCGGGTGGTGCAGCTCGATGACCTCGACCGATTCGAAGAAGCGGGCGGCCTGGCGGGCGAAGCGCATGGTCAGCACGGCGCCGATGGAGAAGTTGGGGGCGATGAGCACGCCGGTGCGGGGCGACGCGTCGAGCCAGCCGCGCAGCTGCGCGAGGCGCTCGTCGGTCCAGCCGGTGGTGCCGACGACGCCGTGGATGCCGTGCCGTACGCAGAAGTCGAGGTTGCCCATCACCGAGCCCGGGTCGGTCAGCTCGACCGCGACCTCGGCGCCCGCCTCGACCATGGTCTCCAGCTTGTCGCCCCGGCCGAGGGTGGCGACCAGCTCCATGTCCTCGGCGGACTCGACAGCCCGTACGGCCTCGGAGCCGATCCGGCCCTTGGCACCCAGGACGGCCACGCGCAGCTTGCTCATCGTTCCACTTCCCTTTGCTTCTCTCCGGCCAGGCGGCCTCTCCGGCTAGGCGACGGCCTCGTCCAGCCGGGCCGCCTGCTTGTCCTTCAGCGGGCCGATGACCGACAGCGAAGGACGCTGCCCCAGTACATCGCGGGCCACCTCGCGCACCTCGTCCGGGGTGACCGACTGGATCCGGGCGAGCATGTCGTCCACCGACATCTGGTCGGCCCAGCACAGCTCGCTCTTGCCGATGCGGTTCATCAGCGCGCCGGTGTCCTCCAGGCCCAGCACCGTGGAGCCGGAGAGCTGGCCGATGGCGCGCCGCAGCTCCTCGTCGGTGAGGCCGTCGCTCGCGACCTGGTCCAGCTCGTCGCGGCAGATCTTGAGGACGTCGTGCACCTGGCTCGGACGGCAGCCCGCGTAGACGCCGAAGAGACCGCAGTCGGCGAAGCCGGAGTTGTACGAGTAGACGCTGTAGGCGAGGCCGCGCTTCTCCCGGACCTCCTGGAAGAGCCGGGAACTCATGCCGCCGCCGAGCGCCGTGTTGAGCACGCCGAGCGCCCAGCGCCGGTCGTCGGTGCGCGGGATGCCGGGCATGCCGAGGATGACGTGCGCCTGCTCGGTCTTGCGGTTCAGCAGCTCGACCCGGCCCGCGGTGCGGATCGTCTTGGAACCGGCGCGCGGGGCGATCGGGTCCGCGCCTGTGCGGGTGAGGGCGCCCGCCTGCTCGAAGGCGTCGCTCACCTGCGCCACGACCGTGTCGTGGTCGACGTTGCCCGCGGCGGCGACGACCAGGTGGGTGGGGTCGTAGTGCTTCTTGTAGAAGCGGGCGATCTGGTCGCGGCCGAGCCCGTTGACGGTGTCGACGGTGCCCAGGACGGGGCGGCCGAGCGGGGTGTCGCCGAGCATGGTGTGCGAGAACAGATCGTGGACGCAGTCGCCCGGGTCGTCCTCGGTCATCGCGATCTCTTCGAGGATGACGCCGCGCTCGGCGTCCACGTCAGCCGTGTCGATCACCGAGCCGGTCAGCATGTCGCAGACGACGTCGATGGCCAGCGGCAGATCGGTGTCGAGCACCCGCGCGTAGTAGCAGGTGTACTCCTTCGCGGTGAACGCGTTCATCTCGCCGCCGACCGCGTCGATGGCGGCCGAGATGTCGAGCGCGCTGCGCCGCCGGGTGCCCTTGAAGAGCAGGTGCTCCAGGTAGTGGGTGGCGCCGTTGAGCGTCGGGGTCTCGTCGCGGGAGCCCACGTGCGCCCAGATGCCGAAGGTGGCGGAGCGCACGGACGGCAGGGTTTCGGTGAGGATGCGCAGGCCGCTCGGGAGCGTGGTCCTGCGGACCGTACCGATGCCCCTCTCGCCCGCGAGAAGCGTTTGGGTACGGGCGACGGCCCGCCCCTCCGAAGAGGTGCGGGCCGTCGTCACGTCGTCGCGGGACGTCACTTGGAAGCTTCGTCCTTCGCGTCGTCGTCCGCGTCGTTCTTCTCGTCTTCACCCTCGATGACCGGGTGCAGCGACAGCTTGCCGCGCTGGTCGATCTCGGCGATCTCGACCTGCACCTTGGAGCCCACCGCGAGCACGTCCTCGACGTTCTCCACGCGCTTGCCACCGGCGAGCTTGCGGATCTGCGAGATGTGCAGCAGCCCGTCCTTGCCCGGGAGCAGGGAGACGAAGGCGCCGAAGGTGGTGGTCTTCACGACCGTGCCCAGGTAGCGCTCGCCGACCTCGGGCATCGTCGGGTTGGCGATGCCGTTGATCGTCGCGCGGGCGGCCTCGGCGGCCGGGCCGTCGGCGGCACCGATGTAGATCGTGCCGTCGTCCTCGATGGTGATCTCGGCGCCGGTGTCCTCCTGGATCTGGTTGATCATCTTGCCCTTCGGGCCGATGACCTCACCGATCTTGTCCACCGGGATCTTGACGGTGATGATCCGCGGGGCGTTCGGGGACATCTCGTCCGGCGTGTCGATGGCTTCCATCATCACGTCGAGGATGTGCAGCCGGGCGTCGCGGGCCTGCTTGAGGGCCGCGGCCAGGACGGAGGCCGGGATGCCGTCCAGCTTGGTGTCCAGCTGGAGGGCGGTCACGAACTGCTTGGTGCCGGCGACCTTGAAGTCCATGTCACCGAACGCGTCCTCCGCACCGAGGATGTCGGTGAGGGTGACGTAGTGGGTCTCGCCGTCGATCTCCTGGGAGATCAGGCCCATCGCGATGCCCGCGACCGGGGACTTCAGCGGCACACCGGCGTTCAGCAGCGACATCGTGGAGGCGCAGACCGAGCCCATGGAGGTCGAGCCGTTGGAGCCGAGCGCCTCGGAGACCTGGCGGATGGCGTACGGGAACTCCTCGCGGGTCGGCAGCACGGGCAGCAGCGCCCGCTCGGCCAGCGCGCCGTGGCCGATCTCGCGGCGCTTCGGGGAGCCGACGCGGCCGGTCTCACCGGTGGAGTACGGCGGGAAGTTGTAGTTGTGCATGTAGCGACGGCGCGTCTCGGGCGAGAGCGTGTCGAGCTGCTGCTCCATGCGGAGCATGTTCAGCGTGGTGACGCCCAGGATCTGGGTCTCGCCGCGCTCGAACAGCGCCGAGCCGTGGACCCGCGGGATCGCCTCGACCTCGGCGGCGAGCGTACGGATGTCCGTGACGCCGCGGCCGTCGATGCGCTTCTTCTCCTTGATGACGCGCTCGCGCACCAGGGACTTGGTCAGCGAGCGGTACGCGGCGGAGATCTCCTTCTCGCGTCCCTCGAACTGCGGCAGCAGCTTCTCGGCGGCCAGCGCCTTGACGCGGTCCAGCTCGGTCTCGCGCTCCTGCTTGCCCGCGATGGTGAGCGCCTGGGACAGCTCGTCGCGGACGGCGGCGGTCAGCGCCTCCAGGACGTCGTCCTGGTAGTCCAGGAAGATCGGGAACTCGCCGGTGGGCTTGGCGGCCTTGGCGGCGAGGTCCGACTGGGCCTTGCACAGGACCTTGATGTACGGCTTGGCGGCCTCGAGGCCGGCCGCGACGATCTCCTCGGTCGGCGCCTCGGCGCCGTCCTTGACCAGCTGGATGGTCTGCGTGGTGGCCTCGGCCTCGACCATCATGATCGCGACGTCGCCGTCCTCCAGGACGCGACCGGCGACGACCATGTCGAAGACGGCGTCCTCCAGCTCGCTGTGGGTCGGGAAGGCGACCCACTGGCCCTTGATCAGGGCGACGCGGGTGCCGCCGATCGGGCCGGAGAAGGGCAGGCCCGCGAGCTGGGTGGAGCAGGAGGCGGCGTTGATCGCGACCACGTCGTAGAGGTGGTCGGGGTTGAGCGCCATGATCGTCTCGACGACCTGGATCTCGTTGCGCAGGCCCTTCTTGAAGGACGGGCGCAGCGGGCGGTCGATCAGGCGGCAGGTGAGGATCGCGTCCTCGGAGGGGCGGCCCTCGCGCCGGAAGAACGAGCCGGGGATGCGCCCGGCGGCGTACATGCGCTCCTCGACGTCGACCGTCAGCGGGAAGAAGTCGAGCTGGTCCTTCGGGTTCTTCGAAGCGGTGGTGGCCGACAGCACCATGGTGTCGTCGTCCAGGTAGGCCACGGCGGAGCCGGCGGCCTGACGGGCCAGGCGGCCCGTCTCGAAGCGGACGGTGCGGGTGCCGAAGGTCCCGTTGTCGATGACGGCCTCGGCGTAGTGGGTCTCGTTCTCCACCAGGGAAATCTCCTCGTCTGCGTCCCCGTCCGTATGACGGTGGACGGTGGTGGAGCAGCGCCTCCGTGCCGTGCTGTCCGGCGGCCGGGCCGGTCTTCGATCGAAGCCACCGGAATTGCCAGTTCCGGGAGCCACTACCGAGGACCGGCTCCTATGGCGCCGGTGTGGCGGGAATGAGGCGCTCCTCCTCGTGCGTTATGGCGTTGTTGGGACCAGACTACAAAGCTTCGGCCATCATCACGATGGCTGTGTGGTCTGGCGCGTACGGGACGTAGCGGACAAGCTGCGCTCCGTACCGGACCGTACGGCGCGGCACGTGGCCCCGCGTACGGCAAAGGGAGCGGCCCCCGACGCGGGAACCGCTCCCTTCACGACGACTTACTTGGCGCCCGCCGCACCGCGACGGATGCCGAGGCGCTCGACCAGCGCACGGAAGCGCGTGATGTCCTTCTTCGCCAGGTACTGCAGCAGCCGGCGGCGCTGGCCGACCAGCAGCAGCAGACCACGGCGGGAGTGGTGGTCGTGCTTGTGGGTCTTGAGGTGCTCGGTCAGGTCGGAGATGCGACGCGACAGCAGCGCGACCTGGACCTCCGGGGAGCCCGTGTCGCCTTCCTTCGTGGCGAACTCGGTCATGATCTGCTTCTTCGTAGCGGCGTCGAGCGACACGCGTACTCCTAGGTTTCTCTGTTTCAGCCGCCGAGTGCCCCTGGTCTTTGTCTCAGGGGATCTTCCGTGACTCGGAAGGCGGGGTCCGCTGGGCGCTGTCTCCAGGACCTTCGGGGAAGGCTCCGGGGGCGCGTACGCAAACGGCCAGCACACAGAGTACCAGTGTCCGGACTCGGCTCCGGAGGCAACCGCTGCGCACTCGTGGAGGCCACCGCTACGCACTCGCCGCGGCGGCCTCCACGGCGTTCAGCAGCGGGCGGACGACCCGTTTGACGGGCTCCAGGACCGGGTCCGCCGGGCGCCGCCGATGCCAGTCGGTGACCGCCTGGTAGGCGGCGACCACCTCCAGCAGGCGGTCCTCCTCGTACGGAGCGCCGCCGAGGATCGCGCCGGTCGGCATACCGGCCGTGAAGCCGATGGGGAAGCCGATCTCCGGAAGGCCCAGGATGTCGAACGGTACCGGGCTGGTCTGCAGCAGTACGTCGCACTGGTCGAACGGACCGTCGAGCACCGCGCGCAGCAGATGGTGCTTGGCGCGCTGGGCGGTGATCCACTCGTCGCCGGAGATCATCAGCCCCTGGAGCCAGCCCAGCACCGAGACGCCGAACTTCGTCAGGTCCTCGCGCAGCCAGTGCCGGAACGGTTCGGTGCGCTCGCTCAGGCGTGCGGCGTTGAACGCGCTGCCGGTGAGCAGGGACCAGTCGGATGGGTAACGGATCTCCACGAGGGTGACGCCGGGCAGATCCGCCAGGGTGTCCAGGAGCGCCGAGCGCCGGGCGATGCCGTCGGTGAAGCCCGGCGGCACGCCGATCCGGGTGGGTCGGCGAAGCCGTACCTTCCCCTTGGGCGAGACCACGGGGGTGGCCGCGCGCACCAGGTTGGGCAGGCGCGGCAGTCCCTGGGTCCGCGGGTCCTCGGCGTCCGGTCCTGCCATGACGGTCAGCATGATCGCCGCGTCCATCGCGTCGCGGGCGATCGGGCCGCAGTGGTCGCGGGTGTACGAGAGCGGGATGACGCCGTTCAGGGAGACGCGGCCCATCGTGGGCTTCAGTCCGGTGAGGTTCTGCCGGTTGGCCGGGTTGACGATGGAACCGCCGGTCTGGGTGCCGATGGAGGACGACGCCATCCGCCCGGCGACCGCGCAGGCCGGTCCGGTGGACGAACCGCCGGGGTCGATGAGCGGGTTGTCGGGGGTCCAGGCGTTGACGGTGGTGATCAGACCGGCGGGCGTGGTGGCGCGGGTGGTGGCCAGCGGTCCCATCTGCCCCTTGCCGAGCAGGATGCCGCCCGCCGTCTTGAGCCGGGCGACGGCGGTGGCGTCGGTGACCGGCACGAAGTCTTCGAAGATGAAGGAGTTGGCGCGGGTGGGCACGCCCTTGGTGAAGTAGTTGTCCTTGACGCACAGCGGAACCCCGGCCAGCGGCCCGCGGTCCTTGTGCGACCGGTCGGCGGTATAGGCCGCGAGCAGCGCCTGCTTCCCGGTCACCTCGGCGTACGCCTGGTAGGTCTTGTCGTACTTCTCGACGCGGTCCAGATACGCCTGCACGAGGTCCGCGGAGGTGAGCCGCCCGGTGCGGATCAGGACGACGGCCTCGGCGAGCGTGGCCTCCGTGGGATCGTGCCGCGCCGCCTGACGCACCGGCAGGTCGGGGACGGTGAGGGCGGGAGTGGTGGGCGCGGGCTTCTTACGGGACGGAGCTGCGGTCGCCGGTGCGGCGGACGCGGCCAGGGCGCCACCGGCCCCGGCGGCGGCCGAAGCGGCGAGGAACGTCCGGCGGTTGAGGTCCCGGCCCATCAGCGGTCCGCCTCCCCGGTCCAGGCGGTGGTGATCGACGGGTACGCGAGCGGTGCGGCCTCCTGCTGCGCGTACGCCGCCCCCAACGCGCCGCCCACGCCGCCCGTCGGCGGCGTCCAGTCGGCCAGCGCGCCGGGCGTCGTGGCGACGAACTCGCGCAGCGCCACCATGATCACGGCCCGGGTGGGCGTGCCGGTCTCGGGGTCGGCCACGTCCGGGAGCTGGTCTATGTCGACTCCGGCCAGTGCCAGCCGGGCCCGTATGTACGCGTCCAGCGCGTCGCTGTCCAAGGGTGTCTCCGAATGATCGCGTGGGTGTGGCGGTGGATCGAGCGGTTGTCGTGGACCGGCTGTCCTAGAACACCGGCATGGCCGTCAGCTTCTCGTTGTGCAGCAGGAAGACCCGGTTCCCGGATCCCATCAGCCGCCAGCTGCCCGCGCCGCCCTGCGCGTACGGCCAGGCGACGCCTCCTCTGCGGGCGTCCACGGCCACGACGCCCCGCTGGCCGAAGTCGTCGATCATCACCCAGACGCTGTTGCCCTGCACCACCGGCGGCGCGAGGGGATGGTGCTCGGACGCGATAACGGTCACCGTCCAGGTGTCCGAACCGTCCGACGCCCGGCGGGCGGTCAGGTCGGCGCCGTCCACGGCGTGGACGACACCGTCGCGCACGGCCGGTGCGCTCCAGCCGAGTTCGCCGGTGGCGGTGCGCGCCCACTTCTCCTTGCCGTCCGCGAGCGAGAGCGCGGCCAGGGTGCGCCCGCCCAGGTAGACCGTGTCGTCGGCGGCAGCCGGGGTGACGGGGGTGGCGCCCTGCCCGTCGCGGTGCCAGACGGGCTTGCCGTCGGCGGTGTCGTACCCGGTCACCTTGGAGTCGGCGCCGTGGACCACCAGCCGGTCGCCCGCCACCAGCGCGGCGGGGGCGGTCCGGCCTTCCGGGCCCGCCGCCGTCCACAGGGTCGTGCGGGAGGCGAGCGATACGGCGCGGATCCGGCCGTCGCGGGTAGTGAGGTAGACGGCCCGGTCGTCGGCGGCGAGCAGGGCCCGCGCGTTCGCCCGCGCGGCCTTCCACCGTTCCTTGCCGTCCGCTGCGCGCAACGCCCGTACCCCGCCTCGCGTGTCGGCGGCGAGAACGGTGCCTTCCGTGTCTTCGGTGTCGCCGGAGACCGCGAGGGCGCGTCCGGTCAGCCCGGTGACCTTCGAGGTCCAGCGCGGCTTTCCGTCGCGTACGCCATGGGCGCGCAGTCGGCCGCCCTTAGCCGGGACGACCACGAGGTCATCGACGGGGAGCGGCGCGGGCACGTCCTGATCGGCGCGGTCCAGGGGACCGATGTCGACGGGTCCCCACAGGGGCGAGGGCGCGACACCCTCTTCGTACTTCGCCAGCGGCTTCGCGTCCCACGGATGCGTACCGTCCGCCGCGTCCCCGTCGTCGCGCAGCAGCCACCACGCCCCGGCGCCGCCGCCCGCCGCGAGCACCGTGCCGCCCGCGGCGAGGGCGGTGATCAGCCTGCGCCGGGTGGGGCGGGCGGGCTCGTCGCCGGGCATGGTGGCCATCCGGCGGGCGTCCGCCTCGCGCCGCGCGATGTCCTCCGCGAGCGGTCCGGTACGCCAGATCCGGTGGGCGCCGCGAGGCGGCGCCAGTTGCCCGGCGAGCGCGTCGAGGGCGGGCCGGTCCGCGGCCTCTTTGGCGAGGCAGGGCCCGGCCAGGGCCCGTATGTCCTCCGGGACGGCGCCGAGTTCCGGCTCGCCGTGCACCACCTGGTACTGCACGGCGGCCACGTGCCCGCCCTCGTAGACCGGCCGCCCGCCCGCCGCGTACGCCAGGACCACGCCCAGCGAGAAGACGTCCCCCGCGGGCCCGGTCCGCCGCCCCAGGACCTGTTCGGGCGCGGCGTAGCCGGGGGTGGCGGGCGACTGTCCGGTGGTGGTGAGGGTGAGTCCGTGCTCGGGGCGGGCGATACCGAAGTCGATGATCCTGGGGCCGCGCGAGGTGAGCACGATGTTCGACGGCTTGAGGTCGCGGTGCACAAGACCGGCGCCGTGGATCTCCCGCAGTGTCGTCACGAGCGCCGCGCCCAGCGCCCTGACGGCGGGTTCGCCGAGCGCCCCGTACCGCTCGACGGCCTGGTCGAGCGTGGGCCCCACCAGGAACTCGGTGGCGATCCACGGCCGTCCGCCCTCGGTCTGCGCCGCCAGCACCCGCGCCACCCCGCCGCTGCGCACGGCCTGTGCCGCGTACGCCTCGCGGAGGAAGCGGCGGGCCATCTCCGGATCGTGCGCCAGCTCGGGCCGCAGCACCTTGACGGCCGCGGTCCGGCCCTGCGTGTCCCGCCCGAGGTACACCTGGCCCATTCCGCCCGCCCCGAGCACGCCGGTGAGGCGGTACGGGCCGAGGCGGAGGGGATCGCCGGTGCCGAGGGGGTTCATGAAGCTCCTGAACGGGGGTGGGGATGGTCGATGAGCCGGTGTCCCGCCGCTACTCGTCGAGCGGAAGGGCGCATACGGCGGGGCCGCGCACGACGATGAGCCGTTTGGCCTTGGGGAGGGCCATGATCGTCGGGATGACACTGCCCTTGTCGCCGAAGGGGCTCTGGAAGGTCCAGGCGACCCGGCGCGTCCGCAGGTCGATCGCCGCGATCCACTGGGCGTCGTTCTCCGGCGAGGCATAGAAGTACCTGCCGTTCACGGTGGAGGTGGCGGAGAAGGAGAGGGGCGTCGCGGTGGACTCGTCCTGCTCCCACAGCAGATGGCCGTTCCGTGCGTCCAGGGCGATGAGGCGGTTGTCGCGCTCCGTCGTATAGACGACGTCGTCCTTGAAGACCGGCGGGCCGTAATGCTGGGCCTGCGGGTCGTAGTGGTCGCCGAACTTCCGGCCCTTGCCGAAGCTCCACGTGGTCTTGCCGTCGGAGAGCCGCAGCGCGAGCAGTTCCCGGCTGCCGAGGAACAGGTGGTCCGAGGCGACGGCATGAGTCGTCCCCAGCTCCGAGTGCTTCTGGGGGACCCGCACCGACCAGCGGGTCGCCCCGGTGCGGGCGTCGATCAGGGAGACCGACTCCCCCTGCGTACGGACGTACGACGACCCCACGGGGGTCGCGACCGGATCGAGGTAGGTGTCGGCCGGGGTGGGCATCGGCCGCCGCCATCTCCGCTCGCCGGTACGCGAGTCAATGGCGATCCGTACCCAGCCCTTGCGGGTCTCCCCTTCGAGGACCAGGGAGCGGCCGACCATGGCCACCAGGCGCGTCTGCAGCGGGTCGAGACCGTCCAACTCGGCGAGCGGCGCGCGAAAGCTGCCCGTGGCGGGGTCGACGGGGGCCAGACGGAGCTGGCTGAGGCCACCGTCCAGCGCGAACAGCCGCTCACCGTCCGACAGTACGGTCTTCGCGCCCCCGATCAGCTGACTCTCCGCGCGCCGCTTGCCGGTCCGCGCGTCGATGTGGAGCAGCGCGCTGTCCGAGGCCAGGGCCAGGTCGTCCCCGACCGGGAGCGCGACGGCGTCGCCGGTCACCTCCCCCGCCGTGGCCTTCCACGCCATGCGCGGCGCTCCTCCCGGAGTGCTCCGGGAGCGCTTCTCGCGCGCGGTGCCCGCCGTATCGTCATCGGGGGCGAGCAGGCCCCAGGCGCCCGCCGCGCCGCCCGCGGCGAGCACGCCGCCGCCGATGGTGAGGAGCCTGCGACGGGTGACGCGGGGCCGCCTGGACGCGGACGTCAGGGTGGGGGATTCCTCCTCATCCGGTACGGGCAGCCGGGAGGGCTGGATCTCCCATACGGCCGCACTGCGCTGGGCGATGTCCGCGAGCACGGCGTCCGGGAGGTGGTCCACGATGTCGCCGGTCGCGTCGTGGAGGAGCGCTCCGAGGTCCGCCGTGCCCGGGCGCTGCGCCGGGTCCTTGGCGAGGCACCGCTCCAGTGCCGGGCGCAGCCCGTCCGGCACACCGCTCAGGTCCGGCTCCTCGTACCGGACCCGGTAGAGCAGGTCCGCGGGCTGTCCGCTGCCGAAGGGCGGGCGGCCGGTCGCCGCGAAGACCAGCACCCCGGCGAGGGCGAAGATGTCGCCCGCCGGGGTGTGTTCGCCGCCGACCGCCTGCTCGGGCGACATATGGGCGGGCGTTCCGGCCGTCGCGCCCGTACGGGTCAGCCGGTCGTCGCCCGCCGCCCGGGCGATGCCGAAGTCGATGACCTTGGGGCCGCGGGCGGTCAGCAGGATGTTGGACGGCTTCAGGTCGCGGTGCACGACATCGGACCGGTGCAGCTGCGCGAGCGCGTCGCACAGGGCGGCGCCGAGCGCCCGTACGGCCGGTTCGGGCAGCGCGCCGCAGAGGGCCACCGCCTCGTCGAGCGGCGGGCCGAGGACGTATTCGGTGGCGAGCCAGGGCGTCGGGGCGAGCGGATCGGCGTCGACGACCTGGGCGCCGTACTGTCCACCGATGACGCGGGCCGCGTCGATCTCCAGCCGGAAGCGGGTGCGGAACACCGTCTGCGCGGCGAACTGCCGGTGCATGGTCTTCAGCGCGACCGTACGCCCGCCGGGCGAGCGGCCGAGATACACGGTGCCCATGCCGCCGCTGCCGAGGCGGGCGACGAGGGCGTACGCGCCGAGCCGCCGCGGGTCGTCGTGGGTGAGGGGTTGGGCCATGGGCGAATCAGTCCACCGGCAGTGCGTAGAGGGAACGTCCGTTCATGACCAGGACCATGCCGGGCACACTGCCCGCGAAGCCGTCGAAGCCACCGGCACCCTGGCCACGGCCGACGGGTGCGAAGCGCCAGCGCCTCGATCCGTCGGCAGCGTTCAGCGCCTCGATCTCGGAGGCGTTGACCTGGAACACGGTCCGGCCCGCGTCACTGATCACGTTATAGCTGTAGGGCATCCCGACTCCCGGCTCGAAGGCGGCTTCGCGCCGCCACCGCGGACGACCGGTGCGGGTGTCGACGGCGTAGGTGACGCTGTGCTCGTCGGTGGCGTACAGCATGCGGCCCCGGACGGCGGGTTCGGTGTACAGGTATCCCTTGGCCGTGAACCGCCAGCGCTGTGTGCCGCTGGTGAGGTCGTGGGCGTGCGCGGTTCTGCCGTCACAGGCGATCAGCAGGCCTCCGGGGGCGATACCCCGGTAGGCCTGTGAGCTGGAGGGCACAACGCCCTTGTAGGAGCGCGTCCACAGTTTCCGGCCGTCCCGCTGCCGGAGTGCCACGTACGACCAGGTCTTGGTCCCGGGCAGGCCGTCGGACGACGCGCCGTTGTTCTCGATGATGAGGGCCCCGTCGCGCAGCACCCCGGGGCGTTGGTCCACACCGCCCGAGCCCGCGTCAGGAAGCGGGGTGCGCCACAGTTCCTCACGCTTCCTGGCGTCGTAGGCGATCACCATCGGCTTCTCGCGGTCCGCGTCCCCTCCCCCGGCCTCCGCCGCCATGAACCAAATGGTGTTGCCGCGGGTGGCCAAGGGGCCCTGGAACGCGGGGCGTTTGCTCCCGTCATAGGCGCGCTCGGTCCACACGACTCTTCCGGTGCGCATCGAGATGGCCGCGAACTCGGGCTCGAGCCAGGATTGACTGGCTTTCAGGAAGAGCCCTCCCCCGAGCGGCCTGAGCGCCTGCGCGGACCACATGTTCTCGCGGGTCCAGAGCTTCTTGCCGTCGCGCAGCCGCACCGCCGTTATCGCGCTCGCACTCGTGCTCGCGAACAGCATGAATTCCCCGCCCAAGATCACGGGCGGGGTCTCCTCCTCGATGTCGATGTCGATGTCGCGCCGCCACAGCGGAGCGGGGGCGGTCCCGCGTACGGACAGCGGTGCCGGTCGGGCGGGCCCGTCGTCCGCCACCGCGCGGAACGCGGCCACCCCTCCTGTCCCCAGGACGAGTCCGGCCGCTCCGGCCAGGCCGCCGAGGGTCAGCGAACGCCGGGACGGTCCGTCTTCGTGGTCACGGCCGACGGGCTCCGTCGCGTCCGGCACCGCCTCCGCCGGGTGCCGGGCGGCCTGTTCGGCGAGGGCTGTCGCGATGGGTTGGGGCAGGCCGCCGCCGAAGCCCGCAGGCGTACGGAGCGCCTGGAGCAGGGCGGCGGGCCGGGGCCGGTGTGCGGGGTCGGGAGACAGGCAGGCGATGACCACCGCCCGGAGCCCTTCCGGGAGCGCATCGGCCCGGCCCGGTGTCCGGCCTGTCGCGGCGTAGGCCAGCACCGCGCCGAGCGCGTAGACGTCACCGTGGGGCTGCGGCCGTTCGCCCGCCCGCTGTTCCGGCGGCAGCGCGGCGGGGTCCACGCCGCGCAGTCCCGTGCGCTCGATCCGGTCCAGGGCCGCGGCCCGGACCAGCCCGTAGCCGGTCAGCCGGGGGCCGTCGGCGGTGAGCAGCACCGCGCCGGGCGATATCCCGGCGAACACCAGACCGTTGGCGTGCGCCCCCGCCAGCGTCTCGGCGAGGGCCGCGCCCAGCGCGCGGACGACCGGCTCCGGGAGCGGGCCGCCGTGTGCGGCCAGCGCGGCGGGCAGGGTGAGGGCGGGGAAGCAGTCGTGGGCCACCCAGGGGAGCCGGGCATCGGCTGGAGCGATATCGGCGACGGGCGCCGCCCACCGCCCGGTCATACGGCGCGAGTTCTCGGCCTCCGCCCGGAACCGCACCCGGTAGGCCGGGTCGTCGGCCAGCGCCGGGTGCGGCAGCGTCAGGACGACGGCGCGGCCCGAGCGGTCGTCGCGCGCGAGGCAGCGGCGCGCGTCCTCGGCCGACCCGTCCCCTGGGGTGACGACGCGGTACGGGCCGATCCGCGGCGTACCGTCGTCGGTCGCACCGGCCCAGCCGTCCACGTACGGCACGTACGGCGGTTCCATAGGTCCTTCCCTAGTCCAGCGGCAGCGCGTACACGCTCTTGCGGCCGATCACGACGACCCGGTCATCCGTGACCGCCACCTTGCGGCGTGCCGATTCCGTCCCCTTGCCCGCGTCGCCGCCGGTATCGGCGAAGCGCCACAGCAACGCGCCGTCCTCGGCGTCGAACGCGTCCACTTCCAGGTCCCCGGCGGTCAACACCCGGTGTCCCGCCGGGCTGACGACGGTGTCAGGGGTGCGCGGCGCGGAGATGTCCTTCATCACGAATCCGTAGCCGCGCTGCCAGCGGATCCGGCCGGTGGCCGCGTCGATCGCGTGGAGGGCGTAGCCGCCGTCCGCGGCGTACGCGGTCTTCCCGTGCACATGAGGCAGGCCGAAGTCGGAGCGATGGCCTTTGCCGTCCTTTCCGAGGGCCTCGACGGACCACAGCCCCTTGCCGCCCCGGGCCGCGTCGTACCCCCGCAGGGTGCTGTCGACGGCGGCGATCAGCGTGCGGTCGGCGTCGGTGGTGACCATCCCTTCTGCGCTCACGCCCGGATAAACCCGTTGCCACAGCTTCTTTCCGGCGTCTCGGCTGAAGGCCACGGCCTCCTTGGTCTTCGCCCCCTGGCCGCCACGGTTCATCACCACGAGCGCGCCCTTGAGGAGACGCCCGTCGGTGAAACCGTCCGGCAGGGGGCCGCGCCACATCTCGTCGCGCCGGCCGACGTCGTAGGCGACTACGACGCGGCCGCTCCCCTCCCGCGACGCGGCCGTGAACCACACCGTGGCCCCGTCGACCGCGAGCAGCGTCGCGAAGGGTGTGGACGCGCCCCGCCGGAACTCCTTGGACCGCCACTGGATACGACCGGTGCGCGGCTCCAGCGCCGCGATGCCGTCCCCCGGCACGAACAGCGCGTCCTCGCCGCCCGCCCAGGGCTGCCCCTTCGGCCGGAGTCCGTCCTGCGTCCAGAGCCGCTTACCGGTCCGCAGATCGATCCCCGCGACGGACCGCTCCCCGGTGATGACCGCGACCGCGTCACGCCAGATGAGCGGCGCGTACGCCGGGGCCGCGCCCTCGATGCCGTAACGCCACATGGGCGTGGGCGGCGCGCCCTCCACACGCCGCCGCGAAGGGCGGGCAGCGGCGAGGCGCTGGGCCGGAGTCGGCGGCGCGGGCCGGTCCGGCTCCGTCGCCACCCAGGTGACGCCGCCGCCCAGCGCCAGCCCCGCCGCGCCCCCGGCGGAGCCCACGAGGAGAGCGCGCCGGGAGGGGCGGGTGGTCTTCCGGGCGGCAGTGGTCCCGCCGGGGCCCGGGGTCGCTTGCGCGGTCTCGTCCTGCGTCACGGTGGCGGTCGCGGTCTCGGGCACCGTGGCGGCCTCGGGCACCGCGTCGATCTCCGCCGCCAGTACCGCCGACGACTGCTCGGACAGCGCGATGATCAACCGCCCGGGCAGCCAACCCGGGCCCAGCAGACCCGCGGCCCGGCTGATCCCGGCGTCCAGGGCGGTCGACCCCGGCCCGCCGCCCGGGGCGGGCAGGCCGCCGGAGGCGCCGTCGACGACCGTGGGCAGCGGCCCCGCAGGTGCCCCTGGGGGAGCGCTCGCGGCGGGCAGCGGGGAGCGTACGCCGCGCAGCAGCTCGTCCAGCAGCGTCCGCGCCGTCGGCCGGTCCGCCGGGTCCGGGGCGAGGCACGAGCGGAGCGTGTCCCGCAACTCCTCCGGGAGCGCGTCGGCTTCGGGCCGCGGCCGCCCCGTCGCCGCGTACGCCAGCACCGAGCCCAGCGCGAAGACGTCCCCCAGGGGGCGCGGCCGTCCGCCCGTGAGCTGCTCCGGGGGCAGGGCTTCGGCGTCCAGCCCCGGCAGTCCGGTCCGCGCGGCACCGTCAGGCCCGGCGGCCCGTACCGCGCCGAACCCGGCCAGCCGGGGGCCGTCGCCCGCCAGGAACACCGTGCCCGGCGCTATCCCGGCATGCGTGAACCCCGCCGTGTGCACCTCGTCCAACGCCTCGGCCAGCGCCGCGCCGACCGCCCGTACGGTACGCACCGGCAGCGGTCCGCCGTACGACTCCAGCGCGGCGGGCAGCGGCAGCACCGGGAGGTACGGGGACGCGCTCCACGGCGGCTCCGTACCGCCGCCGGAAGGCGAGCCGTCGCGCGGGGGCGTACTGCCGACCGAATGGCTGCTGACGCCCGGAGGCGTACCGACGGCCGAGATCTCCACGACGGGGACGGTCCACCGGCTCCGCGCGGCACCGGCCAGCAGCCGCGCGTTCTCCGCCTCCGCCCGGAACCGCTCCCGGTACCCGGCGTCGTCCGCCGACGCCACCGGTGGCGCGCTGATGAGGACCGTACGATCGCCACCGGCGCCGCGCGCGATGAAGCACCGCGCCATCGCGGCGGCGTCCCCCGCGCCAGGATCCAACCGCGCGATGAGGTGATACGGACCGATCCGCCACGGGTCGTCCCGGCTCAGCGGCTCCATGCGCGCCTCCCGCCGCCAGCGGGAATGTGCACCACGTCAGCCACCGTTCAGGCTCCGCCCGCGCGGCTTCCGGGAAGGGCGACGGTGACTCCGCCGAACCGGGTCGTGGCGAACGTACTCACGTGCAAGGCCCCCTCGTCGTACCGCTTGCCGCTCGTGTCATGCGCGCGGCAGTCACCCTACCCGGCGGCTTGTGGCGGCCTCCTTCCGGTATGGACCGACCGTGTTCGATTGCCGCCGTGCGCGCCGGTGGATGAGACTGTCCGTCAAGGGCCGTGCGGGTTTGTTCCCGCGGTAATGCGAAGGGATTCTCCACCGATGGCTGACGCCAAGGAAAAGGCCGAGCTGTACGCCCTCGACATCTCCGGTGTCGAGTGGCTCAGCGCGCCGGGCAGCACCACCGAAGAACGCGTGGAGATCGCCTATCTGCCGAACGGGGCCGTGGCCATGCGCAACTCGGCCGACCCCGAGACGGTGCTGCGCTACACGGAAGCGGAGTGGCGCGCCTTTGTGCTCGGCGCGCGGGACGGGGAATTCGACGTGAGCTGAGGAGACGCAGCGCGATGCGTGCCGAGGGGGCGTACACCGGCCGGTGTACGCCCCCTCGGCACGTGCGGCGCCCCTCGGCACGTGCGGCGCCCCTCGGACGCGGTGACGGGGCGTATCGATAGGCTCACAGGATTCGGGGGATGACGTCACCGTGCTATCGACGTGACGTGGAACGAATCTCGCTCTGTCCAGGGAAGCTGAAATAGGGGGACTGACCGCCCGGTGAGCCAGATTGTCGTCAAGCGTCCGCCCCGGGCGCTGCCGCCCGACGTGCCCACGGACGAACTCCAGCTCACCGCGCCGCCGGAGCTGTCGCGCGAGGAGCAAGGCGGTCTGCTGACGCAGTTTCTGCCCCTGCTCGGCATGGGCGGGTCGGTGGTCTACTTCTTCAACTCGGGCGCAGGCCCCTTCATGCGCGTCATGGGCTGGATGATGCTGGCGTCGACCCTCGCCACCGTCGCCGCCCAGATCGTGCGCTTCCGGCGCGGCACCGAGGGCCGGACGGCGGGGGCGCGCCGGGACTACCTGACGTACCTCGCGCACACCCGCCGCGGGGTGCGCCGTACCGCCCGTACCCAGCTCGAAGTGCTGCTGTATCTGCACCCCGCGCCCGACCAGCTCTGGGCGATGGTCGCCGACGGCGGCAGGGTGTGGGAACGCAGGCTCGGCGACGAGGACTTCGGCCAGGTCCGGGTCGGCGTCGGCCCGCAGCAGCTGTCGACGCCGCTGGTGGCCCCGGAGACGGCGCCGGTCGACGAGCTGGAGCCGCTCGCGGCGGGTGCGATGCAGTCGTTCCTGATGCGGCACGGGGCGGTGGAGGGACTGCCGGTGGCGGTGTCGCTGCGCCGCTTCTACCACCTCACGGTGGCCGGGGACGCGCAAACCGCGCAGGGCACGGCGCGCGCCCTCGTGGGCCAGCTCGCCACGTTCCACTCCCCGGAGGACCTGGCCGTGGCCGTCCTGGCGGGCGGCCAGGACGCCGTCGCGCGCTGGGACTGGACGAAGTGGCTGCCGCACACCCAGGTCCCCGGCGCGCTGGACGGGGCGGGCACACGGCGGCTGTTCTGCCGGGACGCGGACGAGCTGGAGGCGCTGCTGTCCGGGAACGGCCCGGACGGCGCCGGGGACTCAGATGGTGCTGGCGGTTCGGACGGGCCGCTCGCCGGGCGGCCCCGGTTCAACCCGGACGGCCCGCCGCTCCTCGGTGCGCGCCATGTGGTCGTCGTCCTGGACGGCGGCACGGTCTCGTCCGACGCGCTGCTGGCGCACGCGGAGGGCATACAGGGCGTCACGGTCATCGAGGTGGTGCCGGGCGAGCTGGACGAGCCGCGCGGCAGCCTGTCGATCGACGTACGCCCCGGACGGCTCCTGCTCCACTCCGCCGCCGGGCTCGTCTACGAGGGCGAGCCGGACACGCTCCCGCTGGAGACGGCGGAGGCACTGGCCCGCCAGCTCGCCCCGCTCCGCGTCGGCGCGGGCGACCAGGACGAACCGCTGCTGTCCGAGCTGGACTTCACCGACCTGCTGGACCTCGGCGACGCGGACTCCGTAGACGTCACCCGGACCTGGCGGCCCCGTACGACGGCCGAGCGGCTGCGGGTACCCATCGGCGCCGGGGAGGACGGCGAGCCGGTGATGCTCGACCTCAAGGAGGCCGCACAGGGCGGCATGGGCCCGCACGGGCTGTGTGTGGGCGCCACCGGTTCGGGCAAGTCGGAGCTGCTGCGCACGCTGGTCCTGGCGCTCACGGTCACCCACTCCTCCGAACACCTCAACCTCGTCCTGGCGGACTTCAAGGGCGGCGCGACCTTCACGGGCATGGCGGAGCTGCCGCACGTCGCGGCGGTCATCACCAACCTCGCGGACGACCTGACGCTCGTGGACCGCATGGAGGACTCCATCCGGGGCGAACTGCGACGCCGCCAGGAGCTGCTGCGCGGCGCGGGCAACTACGCCAACGTCCACGACTACGAGCGCGCGCGGGCCGCGGGCGCCCCGCTGGAGCCGCTGCCCACCCTCCTCCTGATCATCGACGAGTTCAGCGAACTGCTCAGCGCCAAGCCGGACTTCATCGAGATGTTCATCCAGATCGGGCGCATCGGCCGCTCGCTCGGGGTCCATCTGCTGCTGGCCTCCCAGCGCTTGGAGGAGGGGCGGCTGCGCGGCCTGGACACGTACCTGTCGTACCGCATCGGCCTGCGCACCTTCTCCGCCACGGAGTCGCGGGCCGCGCTGGGCGTGGCGGACGCGTACCACCTGCCGACGCTGCCCGGCTCCGGCTACCTGAAGTTCGGTACGGACGAGATGACGCGCTTCAAGGCGGCGTACGTCTCCGGTGCGTACCGCACGTACGACCCGGCGGCGGACGGCCACGACGGCGCGCCCCCGCTCGACCGGCGGCCCGCGCTGTTCACCGCGACGTCCGTTCCGGCCGCGTACGCCTCCCCCGCGCCTTCCCGGGGCGCGGCCCCGCCGGACGCCCTGTCGGACACGGTGCTGGACGTCATCGTGCGGCGGCTGGAGGGGCAGGGCCCGGCCGCGCACGAGGTGTGGCAGCCACCGCTCGACGTATCCCCCGCGCTCGACGAACTGCTCCCGCCGCTGGCCACCTCCCCGGACCGTGGTCTGCACGCGCCGGACTACGCGCGCCCGGGCGACCTGATCGCCCCGGTCGGGCTGGTCGACAAGCCCTTCGAGCAGCGGCGCGAGGACATAGTTGGTCGCGCCGTTGAACCCCACCGGCTCGCACTCGAAGTCCCCTAAGGTCGATCGCTTGATCTTCTCCATTCGCGTCAGGTGATCGTCGGCGAACACTTTGTGCCGGAACTTTGTCACGAAGGCCACGTGCGCATGCATCATGAAAGCGCAGTGCCGTCCAGTTCTGGTCTCCTGCGTCTCTCTCATCGCCCAGGTCCGTATGGTGGCTTTCATGCGGCTTCGGTACAGCTTTCGCCTGTACCCGGATCACGCCCAACGCAGCGCGTTGGCACGGGCGTTCGGGTGCGCCCGCGTGGTGTTCAACGACGCCGTGCGCGCCCGCGAGGACGCCAGAGCGGCCGGAGGCCCGTTCCCCAAAGCCGGGGAGCTGTCCGCGCGCCTGATCACCCAGGCCAAGCAGACTGAGGCCCGCTCCTGGCTGGGTGAGGTCTCCGCAGTGGTGCTCCAGCAGTCCCTGCGCGATGCCGAGACGGCCTACAAGAACTTCTTCGCCTCCCTCAAAGGCGAGCGCAAGGGGCCCAGGCTGGGGGCTCCGAGGTTCAAGTCACGCAAGGATGCCCGGCAGTCGATCCGGTTCACCGCCAACGCCCGCTGGTCGGTCACCGGCAGCGGACGGCTGAGCCTGCCGAAGATCGGGGCCGTCAAGGTGAAGTGGTCGCGCACCCTGCCCGCCACCCCCGCCTCCGTCACCGTGATCAAGGACGCGGCCGGGAGGTACTTCGCTTCCTTCGTCATCGACACCGACCCGGATGCCGACGCTGCCCGGATGCCCGAGAGTGTCCAGACCGTCGGTATCGACCTGGGGCTGACACACTTCGCGATCCTGGATGACGGCACGAAGATCGACTTTCCGCGGTTTCTGCGCCGCGCCGAGAAGAAGCTGAAGAAAGCCCAGCGGGAGCTGTCCCGCAAGCAGAAGGGATCCACCAACCGGGAGAAGGCCCGCCTGAAGGCCGCCCGCGCGCATGCCCACGTCGCCGACGCGCGCCGTGAATTCCACCACCAGCTCTCCACGAAGCTGATCCGCGAGACCCAAGCCATCGCAGTGGAGGACCTGGCGGTGCACGCACTGGCACGCACCGGGCTGGCCAAGAGTGTGCACGACGCGGGCTGGTCACAGTTCGTGGCCATGCTCGTCTACAAGGCCGACCGGTACGGACGCACCCTGATCAAGGTCGGCCGGTTCGTGCCGACCAGTCGAACCTGCTCGTACTGCGGCCACGTGGATGGCCCCAAGCCTCTCCACGTCCGAGAATGGACCTGCCCCGTTTGCGGAGCCCTCCTCGACCGGGACGTCAACTCCGCACGCAACGTGAAAAAGGCCGCCGGACTGGCGGTATCAGCCTGTGGAGCGCCGATAAGACCAGAATCCGTTCTGGCACAGCGCAACGAAGCAGGAAGCCACGGATTCCCTCCCGAAGCCCGTACCGCGTAGCGGCACAGACTTCGGGAGAGAAGGCCAGAATCCTCGGGCTTCAGCCCGAGGAGCAAGTCACTTGCTGACCAGGCCGCGCGCCGTGGCGTAGACGTCCAGGACGGCCAGTGCGAGCGGCGTGATCGCCAGCAGCATGGCGCCTTCCACCAGGTCGCCGAAGCGCCCCCAGAAGGGCGTCACGCTCTTCTTCGGCACGATCAGCGCGATGGCGATGAGCAGCAGGGAGCCGAAGGCGACGGAGGCGGTCAGCCAGACCGTACGGATGTCGAGCGGGCCGCTGTCGCCGCTGAGCAGCTCCGTCACGGCGCTCGCCGGGGGGTTGAGCGCGAGGCCCAGGACGAGCAGGGCGAGCGAGACGATGCCGGACACCAGGACGCACGCGACCTGCCAGGTGTACCGGAAGAGGCGGGCGCGCAGCAGCATGGCGACACCGGCGGCGAGCGCGAGGATCTGGGCCCAGGCGTTGTCGGAGAAGCCGAGCACCGCGGCGGAGCCGACGACGACCGCCGCGCAGCCGCCGACGAGGCCGAGCAGGAGTTCGTGGCCACGCCTGACCTGAGTCGCGATGCGCTCGCTGTCGATCGGGGTGGAGGCGGCCGTGGAGGTGTCCGGGTCGGCGCCACCGAAGTCGTTGCGCGCGGAGTCGCGGGGGGCCACGTAACCGATGGGCAGACGGGCGGCGCGCGCGGACAGGCCGGGCAGGAAGGCGATGGCGGCGATGGCGACGGCCGCGCAGACGGCCGCGGTGCCCGAGGCGTCGGTCTCCGCGAGGATCTGGCAGAAGGTGGCCACCGTGCCGAAGCCCGAGAGCACGACGGCGGCGACGAAGGGCGCGTCACCGGAGGGCATGGCGGCGACCAGCGCGACCGAGACGACCAGTACGGCGACGCAGCCGAGCAGGAATTGCAGCCGCCCGATGCCCTCGCCGCGATCGAGGGCGAGCACCCCGGATCCGCCGATCATGACGTGCGGGAGTGCGGCGAGGCCGAGGGCGATGGCGGAGCCCCGGTCGTCGTACACCCGGGCCCGTACGCCCGCGTAGACCGCGAGCAGCAGGCCGACGGCACCGGCGATGATGCCGGGCAGGCTGTGCATGTCGTGCCGGAGCGGGTCGGCGAACCAGAGCACGAAGCCCATGAAGACCAGCAGCAGCGCCCCGCCGAAGAGGCCGCTGACGCGCAGGTAGGCGGCGTTCCACAGGGTGCGGTCGCCGGAGACCGCGGAGGCGATGGCGTCGGAGACGTCGTCGCGCACCACGGGCGGGAGGGACTGGGCGAAGGGGCGCATGGACAGCACGTCGCCGTCGAGTACGCGCTGGGCCGCGAGGGAGCGGGCGCCGTCCAGGACGGTGCCGTCGCGGCGTACGAAGTGATAGCCGACTGGTGCGCCGGAGGGCTGTGTCTGGCCGGTCAGTCGGAGTATTTCCGGATACAGGTCGGCAAGGGCGATGTCGTCAGGCAAAGCGACATCTATGCGGCTGTCGGGTGCGACGACCGTCACTCGGCAGAAACCGGTCGCTGTGGTCGAACTCACCTGCGGAACCCTCTCATTCCCCGTGTCTCCGCTTCTTTCGCGGACGCGTTCGCGGACGCGATTGTGGCTGCGCGTGCGGAACGTCACCCTACCCGGCGCCGTTTGTCGTTCGTACACGTAGGATCAGCACATTGCCGGGCAGGCGCCGCCATGACGCGCCCTGAAGCGTGGGTGCCGGCCTCGACCGGCCGTCAATCGTTCAGCCCGCACCGGGGGATAGATAGGCCGATGAGCCACATCATCGTGAAACGCCCGCCTCGGGTGACACCGCCCGAGATGTCCGCGGATGAGCTCCGGCTCGAATCCCCTCCTGAATTGCCTCGCGGCGAGCAGGAGGGGATGGCGATGCAATTGCTGCCGATGCTGGGCATGGGCTCGTCGGTGGTCTTCTTCTTCATGCCGAATTCCGCACCGTTCATGAAGATCATGGGCGTGATGATGCTGCTGTCGACGGTCGCGATGGCCATCGCCCAGCTGATCCGGTACCGGAAGGGGGCGCAGGGCGAGGCCATCGAGGGCCGCCGCGACTACCTCAAGTACCTCACCAAGACCCGGCGCCAGGTGCAGCGCACCGCGCGCAAGCAGCGGGACGCGCAGTTCTATCTGCACCCCTCCCCCGAGCAGCTGTGGTCGCTGGTGGCCGAGGGCAGCCGGCTGTGGGAACGGCGCATCACCGACGACGACTTCGTACAGGTGCGGATCGGGCTCGGCCCGCAGGAGCTGTGGACCCCGCTGGTGGCGCCGGAGACGGCCCCGGTGGAGGAGCTGGAACCGCTGTCGGCGGGCGCCATGCAGCAGTTCATGTCGGCCCACCAGACGCTCGAGGGCATGCCGATGGCGGTCAGCCTGCGCGCCTTCTACCACATGACGGTCTCCGGGGAGCCCGGGACGACGCTGGGCACCGCGCGGTCGCTGGTGGCGAGCCTGGCCGCGCTGCACTCGCCGGAGGACCTGGTGATCGCGGTGGTGGCCGCACCGGGCACCACGGAGGAGTGGGACTGGGTCAAGTGGCTGCCGCATACGCAGGCGCCGGGAACGGTGGACGGAGCCGGTACCAAGCGGCTGTTCGGCGACAGCCTGGCCGAGGTCGAGGAGCTGCTGAAGAGCCATCTGGAGGGCCGCTCGCGGTTCAACCGGGAGGGGCAGCCGCTGCTGGACCAGCCGCATGTGGTGGTCATCCTGGACGGCGGTTTCGTACCGCCCGACTCGCTGCTGGCCGCCCAGGAGGGCCTGCAGGGCGTGACGGTGCTGGAGGTCATCCGCGGCGAACTGGACGAGCTGCGCGGCGGGCTGTCGCTCATCGTGCGGCCGGGTCTGCTGCAGGTCGAGTCGCAGTCGGCGGTGTACGAGGGCGTGCCGGACGCGCTGCCGCTGCCCGCGGCCGAGGCGCTGAGCCGGCAGCTCTCCCCGATGCGGGTGTCCAGCGGCGGAGGGGACGACGAGCCGCTGCTGACCAACCTGGAGTTCACCGATCTGCTCGGGCTCGGCGACGCGGCGGCCGTCGACACCGCGGTCACCTGGCGGACCCGCTCGACGGCGGAGCGGCTCCGGGTGCCGATCGGGGTCGGCGAGAGCGGCGCCCCGGTCATGCTCGACCTCAAGGAAGCGGCGCAGGAGGGCATGGGCCCGCACGGGCTGTGCGTCGGAGCCACCGGTTCCGGCAAGTCGGAGCTGCTGCGGACGCTGGTGCTGGGCCTGGCGGTCACGCATTCGTCCGAGACGCTCAACTTCGTGCTCGCCGACTTCAAGGGCGGCGCGACCTTCTCCGGCATGGCCGAGCTGCCGCACGTCGCGGCGGTCATCACCAACCTCGCGGACGATCTGACGCTGGTCGACCGCATGCGCGACTCGATCACCGGTGAGCTGCAGCGCCGCCAGGAGCTGCTGCGCTCCGCGGGCAACTACGCCAACATGCACGACTACGAGAAGGCGCGCGCGGCCGGCAGTCCGCTGGAGCCGCTGGCCTCCCTCGTGCTGGTCATCGACGAGTTCAGCGAGCTACTGACGGCCAAGCCCGACTTCATCGACATGTTCATCCAGATCGGCCGCATCGGCCGGTCCCTGGGTGTGCACCTGCTGCTGGCCTCGCAGCGGCTGGAGGAGGGGCGGCTGCGCGGTCTGGACACGTATCTGTCGTACCGCGTCGGTCTGCGGACGTTCTCCGCGGCGGAGTCCCGTACGGCCCTGGGCGTACCGGACGCGTACCACCTGCCGTCCGTGCCCGGTTCCGGCTATCTCAAGTTCGGCACCGAGGAGATGGTCCGCTTCAAGGCGGCGTACGTGTCCGGGGTCTACCGGTCCACGACGACGACCATCGCGGGCAGCGGACCGCTGCCGACCGACCGCCGGCCGGTGCTGTTCACCGCCTCCCCGGTACCGGTCCGGTTCGCCGAGCCGGACCCGGAATACACGTACGCCCCGGAGGGCGACCGCACCGACGACGCGCTCGCGGACACGGTGCTGGACGTCATCGTGCGCGGTCTGGAGGGACGCGGCCCGGCGGCGCACCAGGTGTGGCTGCCGCCGCTCACCGACGCCTCTCCGCTGGACCAGCTGGTGCCGCAGCTGGCCGTCTCCTCCGAACGCGGGCTGCACGCGAGCGGCTACGCCCGCAGCGGCGGTCTGTGCGTGCCGCTCGGCATGGTCGACAAGCCGATCGAGCAGCGCCGGGAGATCCTGTACCACGACTTCTCGGGCGCGCAGGGCCACATGCTGGTCATCGGCGGTCCGCGCTCCGGAAAGTCGACCCTGCTGCGCACCCTGATGGGTGCCTTCGCCCTCACCCACACGCCACACGAGGTGCAGATCTACGGCCTGGACTTCGGCGGCGGCGGCATGGTCGCGGTGCAGGGGCTGCCGCACGTCGGCGGCGTCGCCTCGCGGCTGGACCCGGAGAAGATCCGCCGGACGATCGCCGAGGTGACCGGCGTGCTGAACCGGCGCGAGGAGTTCTTCCGGGACAACAGCATCGACTCGATCGGCACCTACCGGCAGATGCGCGCCGCCGGGCAGCTGCCGGGCGAGGCCTGGGGCGACATCTTCCTGGTCATCGACGGCTGGCAGTCCTTCAAGACGGACTACGAGATGCTCGAACCGGTCGTCGCCGACATCGCCACCCGCGGTCTCGGTCTCGGTGTGCACCTGGTCGTCTCCGTCACCCGCTACATGGAGATGCGAGCGGCGCTCAAGGACCAGCTGCTCGCCCGGCTGGAGCTGCGGCTCGGCGACCCGATGGACTCCGAGCTGAACCGCAAGATCGCCGCCAATGTGCCGGTGGGCAACCCCGGCCGCGGCCTCACCCCCGACAAGCTGCACTTCCTCAGCAGCCTGCCGCGCATCGACGGCATCACCGGCGGCGCCGAAGACCTGTCGGAGGCGACGTCCGAGTTCGTCAAGGCGTCGGTGGACAACTGGCCGGGCCCGCACGCACCGCAGGTGCGCATGCTGCCCCGGACGCTGTCGGTACGGGAGATCCCGGGCGGGCACGAACAACCGCAGCGGGGCGTCGCGATCGGCATCGACGAGATCAACCTCGCACCGGTCTTCGTCGACTTCGACAGCGACCCCTTCTTCGCCATCTACGGCGAGACGGAGTCCGGGAAGACGGCGCTGCTGCGCCTGCTCATCAAGCAGATCACCGAGCGGTACACCCCGGAAGAGGCGCTCATCGTCGTCGGCGACTACCGGCGCAGCCTGCTGGAGGTCGCGCCGCAGTCCCATCTGGTCGGCTACGGCACGACGCAGGACGCGTTCGAGAAGTACATCGCCGACATGAGCACCCTCATCGGCCAGCGCATCCCGGGGACGGACGTCACCCCGCAGCAGCTGCGCAACCGCAGCTGGTGGTCGGGGCCGCGGGCCTTCATCGTGGTGGACGACTACGACCTGGTCGCCACGTCGTCCGGGAACCCGATGTCCGAGCTGGTGGACAACCTGCCCTACGCGCGGGACGCGGGCGTCAACATCATCGTCGCGCGGACGACGGCGGGTGCCGGGCGGTCCTCGTACGAGCCGTTCATGCAGCGGTTCAAGGAGCTGGGCGCGCAGGGCGTCGTGCTGTCGGGTGCGCCCGGTGAGGGCGAGCTGCTGGGGCAGGTCAAGGCGCGGCCGCTGCCACCGGGACGGGGCGTGTTCGTCTCGCGGCGCGGCGGGGCGTCGCTGATCCAGACGGCGTGGCTGCCGGAGGCGGACGGCTGAAGTCCGATACAGCGGTAGGGGCTCGTCGATGATTCGACGAGCCCCTACCGCTGTGCGGTGGTGGTCAGCGGCTGTCGCGCTGCTGCCGCCGTTTCGTGAACACCTCGCCGATCGCCGGGCACGCCACGACCAGCACGCAGAGGATCACCCCCACCGGCTTGGACGGTACGACCGTCCAGTCGGTGAGGACCGGCATCAGCAGCCACAGCAACGCCAGTACGGCGATGCTCACTCCGGCGATACGAGGTCCGTACACAGGTTTCACCCCAAAAGTGGTCCGGTCAGGCGGTGCCGATGGGCCAGTGGCCGTTCGGGAACGCGCTGTTGTCGCCGGCCTGACCCTTCATCTCGGCGAGGGTCTTGGCCTGGTCGCCGAGCACGGTCACCAGAGCGACCGAGGCGGTGGTGAGAAGCACCCACCCGGCGGTTCCTTCCCCGATGGCGGCGATCGCGGCGGGGATCAGACCGACGCCGGTCGCACCGGCGGCGGCCGCGGCGCCCAGGGCGGGGATGAACTGCACCAGGAAGAGGCCGATGGCTCCGTAGAACGCGAGTCCCGCGGCGGCGGCGACGAGGAGGCTGGAGGCGACCGAGTCGGCGCTGGTGCTCACCTGGCCGGCGGCGGTGGACTGGGTCCAGATGGCCCCCGTATAGGCGTCGGCTCCTTCGCCCTTCCACTCCTTCGGGGCCTGGAGGTTGCCCTTCGCCGTGGTGGAGGAGGCGGTGCTCGCCTTGCCGCGGACACTCGTGCCCTGCCAGTCGAGGGAGTCCAGGAAGAGCATCACCGGGGCGATGACGCCCTTGAGGAATTCGCCGATCTTCTCAAGGACCCAGTTGACGAATTCGACGAGCTTGTTCGCCGCGGCGATGACCGGCTTCGCCACCGCATCGGGTATATACCATTTATCCGCGAAGCCGTTGACTCCGTCGACCATCTTGTCCAGCAGCTCACCGGCCTTCTTCAACTTCTCATTGATCTTGTCGATGAGGTCGTCGAACGCCGATTGACTGAATGCCATTGCTCTCCCCGTTCCCCGAGCACCGTTCGGTACTAGTAGGCTTCTTCCACAGACTTCTTGGTGTCGGCTTCGTGGTTGTCGTACGCCTTCGCGTTCTTGACCAAGGCGTCGGCGATGTCCGTCATCCGCGTATCTCCCTCGGCGCAACGGGCCGAGAGGTGATCGATGACGTCCTGATAGGCGCCGACGAATATCTGATACATGCCGTACTCGAGCCGGCTGGGCCGCATGCCCTTGATCGTGGTGCCGACGTCACCGATCGCCTTGGCCTGCTTGTCCCACATGCCGGCCTCGGACCGAATGGCGTCCGTGATGACCTTGAGACGGTCCTTCGCCATAGCGCCTCAGTTCCTTTCCGAACCAGTGAGCAGCAGCGGAGCGTCAGCGCAGCCGCTGCGTGTCGTTGAGTATGGCCAGGAACTCGTTCATGAGGCCCTGTGGGTTCAGGTCCGCGATCTGGGCCGCGGCGAGGCTCTGGACGTCCTCCAGCTTGGCCCGGGCATGGCTCAGCGCCTCGTTGAGCGCCTGGCTCAACCGGATGGACGACTGCTGGGCGGCCCACTGCGGATCCACGTCGCAGGAGACCAGGGAGTGTGCGGTGAGGCCGATGACGACCCGGCGGGCGGCCGCCTCTCCCGTGACCTCGGGGGCCCGGAAGGAGTCCGCGTCCAGCCCGTCCAGGGCGTCGAGCCCGGACAGGGTGTCCTCGACCACGTCCTCCATGGGCCTCGGACGGACCGGGTCCCGGTCCTGCCGGGGTGCCACCGGAGGCGCGGCGGACCCGGCTCCCGAGCCGGGGACCTGGAGCATGCCGTCGAGTTCCGCGGCGCGCTCCTCCCAGCCCGACTGCTCGAGGGTGCGCGACCAGCCGTCCATCTGCTCGCTCATGGCGGAGCCGTACGCGTCGACGACGGCCGGGCCGAGGTTCTCGGCAGGCTGCCGACGCTGCCAGTCGGACGCGACCCTGATGGACTCGGGCAGCCGGTCGGGCCCCAGCGTCACGCTGACGGCGCCTTGGGCGTCCTCGCCCGTGGCGTGCTGCGGAACCTTGTCCTGCATATCCGTCATGAGCTGCTGGAGTTTCTCCGCATATTGCTGGAACTCCTGCATTCCTCGAAAGATCTCGTCAGTCACGCTTCCCCCTATCTGACCGTTTACGAGGCGTTTGCAGAGCGCGTGGCTCAAACGTGTCGTGCACGCTAGCACGCCTACGGTTCAGGGAACTCGCCCGTGCCGAATTCAGCACGCTGCCGCATTATTTGAGGAACAGTCAGAATCGCTGAGTGCCACGGCGGCGGAGGAAGACGAAGATCCCACCGCCGACGACGACCACGGCACCGGCCGCACCCAGGATCCAGGGCATCGCGCTGCCGCCGTCCTTGGTGTCTTCGGCAGCGTTGGAGGCCTCGGCACCGCCGCCCTTCGGGGCGGAGGAGGGGGCGTCTCCGCCCTTGGAAGGGGCGGGGGAATCGGGCTTCTTGGCGGCCACGAGGGGATTGACGTCGGCCGGTCCCGGGTCGCCCTTGTTCTCCAGGACGTTGTAGCGCGGGCGGATCGTGCCGTAGCCGACGTAGCGGCTGGGAAGCTTGCCCTCGGGTTTACCGGCGGTCTCGATCATGACCCGGAGTACCTGGTTTCCGGTCCACTTGGGGTGTTTGGCCCAGATGAGGGCGGCGGCGCCGGAGGTGATGGCGGTGGCCTGGCTGGTGCCCCCGCTACGGCAGTACCCGGGCTTTTCGATGCAATTGATCGGAATGTCCTGCCCCGGTGTAGCCAGCGCTACTTGAGACCCAAAATTCGAGAACTTCACATGCGTCGAACTCTTGTCGACAGCGCCGACGCCGGCCACGCCGTCGCTGGCCGCTGGGTAGGTGAGGTCGTTCGAGGTGTCTCCGTCATTCCCCGACCCCGCCAGCAGCAACTTGCCGCGCCCGATCGCGTAGTCGACCGCCTTCTGGAGCTCCTGTGGCTCGTTCTTTTCGAGCGAGTAGTCCTGGAAGGCGAGAGACATGTTGATGATCTGTGCATCGCTGTCGGCCGCGTAACGAATGGCCTTGACTAGGGCCGGAACGCTGCTACGTGCGACCTGCTTGCTGGTGCCGAAAACAGTGAGCGGCAGAATGCGCGCATCGGGGGCGAGTCCCTTAACGCCCTGACCTCCGACTCCGTTTCCGGCGATGAGCGCCGCCATGGCCGTGCCGTGTCCATCCAGATCGGTACGGGCGTCCTTACCGGGCTCGACGAAGTTTTTCCCCGGCAGAACCCTCCCCCGAAGTTCCGGTGTGGAGGCGTTGACCCCGCTGTCGAGCACCGCGACGGTCACACCTTCGCCGGAGCTGACCTTCCACATACTGTCCGCCTGCATGGCGTCCAGATACCACTGGCGCTCCCGCACGCCCTCCGCCAGCGCGGAGGGCGCGACGAGCCCCATGATGACGAGCAAGGGCGCCAGCAGCGCGAGGACTGCCGATACCCGACTCCGGACCTGAGTGAGCGTTTCTTTCATCGTGCCTGTACGTCCTGTGCTCGTCATCAAAGGCTTGGGGGGCTGGCCGGTCTTACTCGATCACGGGAGGCACGTTCCGGCGTTCTCCGCCGGTCCATGTCTCCTCGTCCTCGGTCAGGTAGTCGGGGGTCTCTCCGCCGTCCCGCTTCTTGGACCGGCGCGGATCGTTCGTCGACGGCACACCGGACACTCCGGCGGAGCCCCGGACGAGACCGCTTCCTCCCTGGGTGAACTCCCCATTGACCCTGAGTTCGCTCGCGGAACGCGCCACCCTGCCCGGGCGGGGCGAAGACACCGAGCCGCGGGACGGGACGCCCGTGACGGGCCGTCCGCCCACGACACCCTGCCCCGTGGTCGTCGGCATTCCTGTGCGGCCGGTGGCGGTGGTGCGGGCCTGCTCGCCCCCGATGACCGGGCCGCGGGCGGTCCGGGCATCGCCGGTCGCCGGTGTCTGCCGGGGAGGCATACCGCCGACGACGTCCCTGCCCGTGCGCGCGGGGTCGGTAGGCCGGGCGTTGATGGACTCGAGCCCCTTGCCGCCTCCCAGCCTGGGTCCGCCCGACCGCCCGACCGGACTCACGGGCGGACCGGACCTACCCGTCCCCGGAGAGGGGGAGATGGGCGGAGTAATCGGCAGGCCCGTGATCTCGCGGCCGGGGCCTTGCTGGCCGGTGGGCGTGGGCGAGGGCACGGTGGGAGCCGGTGAGGGATCCGTACGCGGCAGTTCCTTCACACCGTCGATGTTGGTGTGGGTCGCGTCCGGAGTGGTGACGTGGCCTCCGCCTCCCGGAGCATTGGCATGCCCCGGGGAGAACGTCGAGTCCTGGACGGCATGCTGGACGCTGGGCGCCCCACCCGCCGCCGAGGAAACAGTGCCCGCGGAGCCCGCAGAGCCGCCGGAGGAACCGTAACTCTGCTCCCAATCACCCACGCTGTGAGGCATCACCGAAGCCGGCAGCGGCTTGAAGACCGGCTCGTCGTTCTCCCGCAAGGTGTTCATCGCACCTGCGGACGTCTGGTAGTAGGACGCCAGCTTCAGCATCTGCTTGAGCACGGCGGGCTGCTGCTCCTTCAGCGCGTCAACCTTCTCGAGGCGCTCCTTTTCCTTGTCCTGATCCGCGTAGCACACATCAATGCCCTCCGGACGCTTCGGCACGGCCTTCTTGACCTCGCTCAGCGCCTGGCCCGAGGATTCCATCGCGCTGCCAACTTCGCCGACATATTTCGCGAGCTTCAGCGCCTGCTTGGCGAAGTCGTCGCCCCACTCGCGGAAGGCATCGCCGCCCTCGCCGTCCCAGGTAACTCGGCCGACGCGCCTCTTGAGCTCGTCGCCAATCGCCTCGAGCTCGTCCTTCGCGCCCGTCAAAGCGTTGCCCTTACGGATGATCTCTTGCTCATCCGTGTTGGCGATCATGAGGAGCATCTCCTCACAGGACGCATCGTCGAAGGTGTCGATGACATGGCACTGTTCATCCGTCTTCTTTGTGGACTCGCCCATGCCCTACTCCCCCGTTCCCGATCACAAGCCGCCGCCCTGCTTACCATCGCCGGTCTCAACACCGCTGCCGGGCTTCTCGTGGCCCATGTGGCCGTGCTTCTCCTGGTACTGCTCGTAGTACTTACTAGTGCGCGCCTGAATCGCCTTCAAGCGCTGCGCCTGCTCGTGGTCCATCTCCTGGTAGTCGCCGTCGGCCGCGCTGACCGTGATACCTAGCGCCTCCAACTGCTCGCCCAGGGTGCGGGAGAGCAGTGCCAGGCGCCCGTGCACCTTGTCGTAGGCATTGGCAATCGCCGTCGCCTGCTCGAATGTGCCATAGGCAGTGGGCTTCACCGATTGTTCGCCCAGCTTGCCGTGCGCGGCGGTCGACTTGTCCAGTTCTGTCAGAAGTCTGTCGACGCGCTTCTTGAACTCCTGCAGGGATTCGCTGGGCGCGTCGAGTTTCGGCGACGAAGGAGACTTAGCAGAGCTCCCCCCGTCCGGTGCCGACTCAGCCATGTAACACCTCCTCCGAGTACCGGTACCGAAATGCGGCAGTCGTAGGTGCGGGACACGTGGCCGTGGCCACAATGTCCCGCACCCACGACGCGACCGCGGTGTGTGTGCCGCGTCTCTTAGCCCTGGGCGAAGCGCTGGCCCTGACGGTGGTCATTGGCCTTGTAGCCCTCCGTCGCCTCCAGCAGCTTCTTCGAGATGGTGAGAAGCGTGGTGTGCAGGTGGTCCACGCGCGTGTTCCACTCGTGCTGACGCTCGTTGAACGCGCGCTGCGCCTCACCGGTCCACGACTCGGAGACGGTCTTGCACTGCCGCATGATGGTGTCGAGGTCGGTCTTGAGCTTGTCGGCCTCGCTCCTGACCGTGTTCGAGGCTCCTACGACAACTTCGTACGTGATTTCCATCGAGATCTAACTCCTGATGCGAAGCGGATGGGTCGAGAAGGATCAAGAAGCGTGGAAGGAGCCCAGGATGCCGCTCTGGCCACCGGCGCCGCCGCCACCAACGCTGTTGATGTTCTTGAGCTGATCCATCTCTTCCTGGTCGAAGCCGTCCCGGCTCGCCTTCACCAGCTCACGAGTGAAGCTCAGCAGCTGGTTGACCCGGCGGACGTCGTTGTTGACCTCCGTCTGGAGGTTGTTGTACGCGCCGGCCGCGATGCCCTTCCAGTGCCCTTCGATGTTGTCGATCACACCGTTGAGCTTGCCGATCCGCTCGGTCAGCTGGCCCTCCATCCAGTCGATGGCGCTTTCCAGCGTCTTGAAATCATGGCCTTCTACGCGGAGCTTTTCCGCCATGGCACACCTTCCCCCATGAATCGGATGTCACGGGGCGTCCCTTCGACTGCCGCCCCGCGTACATCGGATCGAAGTTGTCAAGGCACCACTCTAGCCACCGTCCCCGTGTGCATGACCATCGCCCGCCGGGTTGTTACAGGGATGGAACGAGTGGAACGGATGGGGAACGTGGGGCTCACGTTTCGCGTCGGCGGCGCCAATCGCGGAGGACGATCGCGCCGCCCGCCGTGATGGCCACGACGACCACGCCCGCGCCCAGGGCGTAGGTGGCCAGGCGCACGCTGCGCTCGTGCGGGGTCTCGCCCAGGATGAGCTTGCCCGGCTCGGGTTTCGGGATGTTCTTGGCCGCGCTGTTGTCGACGGTGGGCCGCTGGATCTTCTGGTCGTCGTCCGTGAGGGCCTTGACCGGGTCGATCACGCCCCAGCCGACGTAGCGGTCACGGCCGTTGACCCCGCGCTCGGCGGTCTGCTCGATCTGGGCGACGACTTCCTGCTGCGTCCAGTCGGGGTGCTTGGCGCGGACGAGGGCAGCGACACCGGCCACGTACGGGGCGGCGAAGCTGGTGCCGTTGTCGACGCACTGGCCGCCCTTGGGGACGGTGGAGACCATTTCCACGCCCGGCGCCGCGACCCCGACGAAGTCGCCGCTCTGCGAGAAGTACGCGCGTTCGTTGTTGCGGTCGGAGGCGGCGACGGCGAGGACTCCCGGGTAGGAGGCCGGGTAGGTGCGCTTGGACTTGCCGTCCGCGCCGTCGTTCCCGGCGGAGGCGACCACGACCACGTCCCTCTTGATCGCGTCGGCGACGGCCAGCTGCAGGTCGGTCTGCGAGCGGGCGCCCTTGGTGTCCTGGGAGATGTTGATGACGCGCGCGCCCTCGTCCACCGCCTTACGGATGGCCCGCGCCATCATCTGCGGGGTGCCCTTGCCCTCGGCGTTGTTCTGCTTGAGCGGGATGATCTTCGCGTCCGGGGCCAGGCCGACGAAACCGGTGCCCGTACGGGGCCGCGCCGCGATGATGCCCGCGACCTTGGTGCCGTGCCCGACCTCGTCGTACGTGGGGCTCTCCGCCCGCTTGCGGTCGGCGCCGGTGACATCCTTCGGCACGGCCAGGTAGTTCGCGCCGCTCGACGCGTCGACCGCCGTCTTCAGCTGGATGTTGGTGTTGTCCACGCCGGTGTCGATGACGGCGACCTTGACCGGTTCGCCGTCCTTGTCCTTGCCCTTGGTCTCCTCCCACAGGCGGTCCATCACCAACCGCTGCAGCGACCAGGGCGTTCCCTTGATCTGCTCCTTCATCGGGAACGTGCACTGGCCGTTGCCGTCGAGGGACGTGGCCGCGGCGGCGACGGGCTGCGCCGCGCCCGTCGCCCCGGTGAGGCACGCCAGTACGGTCGCGGACGACAGCGCGGCCGCCCGCCTCAGGTGTCGGCTTCCCATGGTCACGAACCCTGCGGCTGGCGGGCGCTGTTGAGGTCGAGCCGGGGTCCGATCGGCAGGAACTGCGACCAGTTCTGCGGCACCGGCACCGGCTTCGCGTCGGGGTAACCCAGCCGGGTCTGCGCCTCGTTGGCCGCACGCTGCCCGCCGGTCACGGCCTTCTGCCCGTCGGCGGCGCCGCCGCCGATCTTGGACTTGCCCGCGGTGCTGTCGCTGTTGGACTGCACCTGGTAGCGCAGCCCGGTGTCGGTGACGAGGAAGGTCTGACCGGTGTTCGTCGACCGCCCCTGGTACTGCCGGTAGAGCAGCCCGGTGCCGGGGGTGACGTACGCGCTGGAGCCACCGTCCACGACGGGCGCGGGGTAGTCCGTGCCTGCCCAGGTCTCCAGCGTGGGCGTGCCGTTGCCGCCGACCTTGGTGAGCACGTTGCAGACGGTGTCCCTGGCCGCGGAACCGGCCGCCCTTTCGGCGGAGTTGACCTGGCGCGGGGCTGCGGAGGGCCAGGCGGTGTCGTCCGCGAAGTTCTCGGAGTCGGACACGAAGTCCTGCGCGTTGACCTTCATCGGCTTGCCGAGCTGGTTGAGGCTGGACAGCTGCTCGCTGTTGAGCAGCAGGTTGGCGGCGAAGCCGGAAACCGGCTGCACCTTGCCCCGCAGCACCACGTAGTGCTGGATACCGCCGCCCGTCTGCGCCTGCAGCACGGTCCCCACGCGGTTGGCGTCATCCGGCAGGGAGTCGACCCCGGCCGAGGCGCCCGGCTGTCCCGGCACGGTGGGGAACTCCACGGGCGCGCCGTCCTTCAGCGTGTCCAGCCAGTCGTCCGTGACCTTCTGCGGCTTGGCGCCCTGCTTGAAGAGGGTCCGCAGCAGCAGGTCGTACTGGGGCGCGGACATGCTCTGCTCGCCCTTCGGACCGCCCAGGAGGTACTTCCTGCCGGACGGGTCCACCAGGTAGCGGCCCTTGCTCCCCTCGACGTACATGGCCTGGCTGCCGCGCAGCCGCTGCGCGCCCTGGACCTTCGACGCCTCGCGGTCGGCGAAGAGGAAGAGCGCCTTCTGCGTGGACTTGTCCTGGCCGCCGCCGGGCTGCTCGCAGACCACCCAGCGCTTCTGCTTGGCGGCCTCGTCGCCCGTCGGCATACGGTCCGGTGCGTACGGAATTCCGATCGTCGGGCCCCGCGGTATGTCCCCGTTGTCGAGCTGCGAGTCCTTCACCCGGACGATCCCCGACTTGCCGGATTCGAGAAGGAGTTTCGCGGAGGCCAGGTTGAGGACGGGGTGCAGCTGCTTCTTTCCGCCCGTCGACAGAATGACGTAGCGCGACGTGGATTCGTTGCCGACGATGATGTGGGCCGCGGTGTCGTCCCAGCCCTGGGGCGCCGTCGGCTTGATCATCCCCCAGGCCCCGAACCCCGCCAGGATCAGCGCCCCCACGATGACTCCGGGCAGAATGGCGCGCACCGGACGCGGAGCGCCGTCGTCCATGACGGTGGGCGATGGCTGCACAAATGAGGCAACCATTCGTTTCTTCGCAAAGGTGTAGGCGCTGAGCTCATCCCGCCGCGATGCCATGTCTTAGCCCGCTTCTCCCCGTGTTGTTCTTGCGCAGTGTTGTTCTCGCGCACGTGCCTGCGCTTGGTAGCCACAGGGGAGATTACTCACCCGCTCGGCCCAACTGATACCCGCGCCACCCTCACGCGGCCTTTCCGATACCGTAATCACACAATCGACCAGGACGAGACCAGGACAAGGGGCGGCCTCCCTGATGAGCTCTGCCACCCACGCGCGCACCGCCGCACCGCGCCAGCCCTCGCGCACTGGGAGCTTCGGCCCCGTACGGCTGCACCAACTCGTGCTGGTGGAGGTGGCCGCCGCGGTCCTCGTCGTCGCCTGGACCGTCGACTCGCTGCTGCTCGTGCCCGCCGGGGTGATCGCCCTGGTGCTCGTGCTGATCGCGGTGCTGCGGCGCCGGCAGCAGCCGTTCACCGACTGGCTCGTCTCCATCAGCGCGCTGCGGGCCCGCCAGCGGCTTGCCAAGGAGCCCGTCCCGGCCGGTGTCGACCCGTCGCTCGCCCCGGCCGTCGAATGCGATCCCGCGCTGCGGACGTACGCGTACCTCTCCCGGGACCGGCGCGAGATCGGCATGATCGGCGACGGCACGTTCATCACGGCGATCCTCCAGGTGCAGTCGCACGACACCCCGTTGCGGCCGATGCGGGACAAGCGGCCGCTCCCGCTCGCGCTGCTGCACGACGCGCTGGAGGTGGACGGCATCCGGCTGGAGTCCGTCCAGGTCGTCCAGCACGCCCAGCCCGCGCCCGCGCCGCATCTGCCGGAGCAGGCGGCCGCGGCGCGCAGTTACGCACCGCTCCAGGAGCAGGCCGGGGCACCCGCCGTCCGGCTGACCTGGGTGGCACTCAAGCTCCACCCCGAACTGTGCCCGGAGGCCATCGAGGCGCGCGGCGGCGGTCTGGAGGGCGCTCAGCGCTGTCTGCTGCGCTCCGTCGACCAGCTGGCCAGCCGCCTCACCGGGGCCGGGTTCACCGCCAGGCCGCTGGCCGAGGGCGAACTGGCGACGGCCGTCGCCACCTCGGCATGCGTCAACCCGAACGCCACGACCCAGGCGGGGCGCGCGAACACACCGGCGCGCCGGACCGCGGAGACCTCGCGCGCCTGGCGCTGCGACGACCGCTGGCACACCACCTACTGGGTGGGCCGGTGGCCGCAGGTGGGCACGGGAGCCGTGCCGCTGCCCCAGCTGGTGGCGCTGCTGACCTCCATGCCCGCCCTCGCGAGCACCTTCAGCCTGACGCTCACCCAGGGCGAGGGCGGCCGGAACACCTCGACGGTCAACGGACATATCCGCGTCACGGGCCGCAATGACACCGATCTGGTCACCGCCCGCAAGGCGCTGGAGCGCGCGGCGCGCGGGGTGCGGGTCGGCCTCGTACGTCTCGATCGCGAGCAGTTGCCCGGCGTGCTCGCCACGCTTCCGCTGGGAGGTACTCGCTGATGGCCATGGCCACTTCCAACCCGACCACCCCTTCCCCCGACGCCCCCGCCGCGCCGGGCGCACCGCGCAGGACGCGCCCCGGCTTCGGGCTCATCGGGCCCCGCCGCGGACGCCAGACGCTCACCGCGGACCAGCTCGACGCGCTCGCCCTGCCGGTCGGTGACGACGGCGTCATCATCGGCGTGGACGGCCAGAACCAGCCCGCCGTGCTCGGCTTCAACCGGCCCGAGCCGTTCGACGTGGTGCTCGTCGGGGGGCTGTGGACCGCGCAGGTGCTGGCCTTCCGGGCGGCGGCCACCGGCGCCCGGGTCGCCATCGAGACCGGACGGCCGCATCTGTGGGCCAACCTGGTGCAGGTGGCGGGCGGCGGGCAGCAGTGCATGACCGTTTTCGACGTGGGCCGGGTCCCGCCCCAGGGGCCCTCGGTGGGCAGCCCGGTGCTGGTCATCCGGGACTGCGGCATGCGCCCGCCGCGCGGCCGGGTCTCCGCCCTGCCGTGGCAGTCGGTGCTGACCCTGCTGCCGTATCTGAGCCCGGTCGCGCCCCGGCTCCTGGAACACGCGGGGCTGGTCGGGATCCAGCGGGTCTCGCCCGACGAGGCGGAGGAGATCGGAAGGATCATGACGCTCCCCCGCCCCGATGTCACGGCGCTGTCAACCCTCCCCGACTGGGTCACCCTGTGGTGCACCCGCGAGGCCCGGCAGGCCGTGACGCTACAGGCGACTGACGCCGAGACGGGACTGCTCGGATCTCCGCGCCGGGTCGACTAGTCCCCGCTTGGGGCGATTCGGGGTGGTTCCGTACTGATCATCTCTCGGTACGGCGAAGACACGTGACCTATCGGACGCTTGCGAGCGGCGGGACGGGCCTGCCGCCCGGGTGCGTCTCGTGATTAGGCTTGGTGTGCGCACGGTGATGAACCTGATCAGGTGTCCCCGGCGCCACAAAAGGGGAAAGCCGAACGGTCGGACGACAGTAGCGATCGGCAACAGATCGGCCTCGCCATGAATTTCAAGGGTGTTCGACCACACCAGGAGGCATTGTGAGCAGCGATCGGGACGAGATCCGCACGGGCGGAACCACACCCGGCGATGATCGGTCCGACGCCGAGACCGAGCACACGGGCGAGTTCACCATCGACTACACGCCACCTGCCTGGTACACGCAGAACGCTTCGCCGTCGGCACCCGCCGCGGGGACCGGGGCGGACACGGGGGCCGGGACCGCGACGCCTCCGCCGCCGCCACCGCCACCGCCGGTCGGCAACCCGGTGGCCGTGCCCGGGCCGCCGGAGGCGGACGGCTACCCGGGGGCGTGGACACCTCCGCCCGCGGCGCCTCCCGCCGAGCCCGCGCCGGTGGATGCCTCCGTGCACCAGGCCGCGCCGGACGGACCCTCCGAGGACGCGGGCGACGCGGAGCCGGGGGCCAGGACACGGGACGGCGAGCCTGATGGAACACCCTCTTTGTCCGGCTTCGCCGTAAATCCGGCCGCTGCGGCCCCGGCTGACGGTGAGCCGGAAGCCGAGCGGGTCGAGCAGCACGCGGCCGACCTTCCCGACGCCGCCGAGGACGAGGACGACGACTACGCGCTGGCGCCCGCCGCGCCGCCGCAGGTCGCCGCCGCCGACGCCGATGCCGCCGACAGTGACGGCGGCCAGAGCGATGGCGCCGTGGCGAGCGGTTCCACGGTGCGGTTCTCCACCGCCTCGATGCGGCGCGAGATCGCCGAGCGGAAGGAGGCCGCCGAGGCGGAATCCGGCGAGGCCGCCGGGTCGCAGGACGCGGCCGCCGACTCCCCGGCACCGCCGGAGACGGGCAACGGCTGGACGCCGCCCGCCGCTCCGCAGTCCGGGCTGCCGCCGCTGCCGCCGGACTTCCAGCCCGCCGCGCCGGAGTCGGGCGGCACGGGTGGCGGCCCGGCACCGGTCCCCGAGCAGCGTACGGGCGGACCCGGCCCGGCCGGTGGTCCACTGCCGCCGCAGGCCGGCCCCTGGGCGCCGCCGCAGGCGACGGGTCCGCAGGGGCAGCCCGCCCCCGGTCCGGCCGCCGGTGCGCCGGGCCCGCAGCCGCAGCCCCCGGCGCCGAACCCGGCCACCCCGCAGGGGGGTTACCCGCAGGGCGGCCCCGCCGCGCCGGGCCCGCAGGGGCAACAGGGTCCGCAAGGCCCGCAGGGGCCCCAGGGTCCGCAGAGCGCGCCGCAGGGGCCGCAGACTCCGCCGCCCCCGCAGGTCCCCCAGGCCCCGCAGTACGGCTATCCGCACCCCGGCGCGCCCGGGCAGCCTCCGGCGCCCACGCAGGACGGATACGGCTATCCGCGTCCCGACGCGGGGCAGCCGTACCCCGGCCCCCAGCAGGGCCAGGGGCCGTACCCGCCGCCCGCGCCGCAGCCGCAGCAGCACCAGCCGCCCCAGCAGCAACAGCACCAGCAGCCGCAGCAACCCCAGCAGCCGCAGGACGGCTACGGCTACCCGCGTCCCGACGCCGCCGCCGCGGCCGACCCCCGTGCCAGCGGCTGGCCCGTCGCCGGGCCCGACCAGCGGCAGCAGCGCCCGAGCGCCGGACAGGGCAACGCGGGCGCCCCGCTCGGGTACACGGCGGCGGTCGAGCTGTCCTCGGACCGGCTCATCCGCGGCAAGCAGAAGCCCAAGAAGAACAACCCCGCCGGTTCCCGGTTCAAGCTCGGCGGCAAGAAGGAAGAGGCCGAGCGGCAGCGCAAGCTGGAGCTGATCCGTACGCCGGTGCTCTCGTGCTACCGGATCGCGGTGATCAGCCTGAAGGGCGGCGTCGGCAAGACCACGACGACCACCGCGCTCGGCTCGACCCTGGCCACCGAGCGCCAGGACAAGGTCATCGCGATCGACGCCAACCCCGACGCGGGCACGCTCGGCCGCCGGGTGCGGCGCGAGACCGGCGCGACCATCCGCGACCTGGTCACCGCGATCCCGTACCTCAACAGCTACATGGACATCCGGCGGTTCACCTCGCAGGCGGCCTCCGGTCTCGAGATCCTCGCCAACGACGTGGACCCGGCGGTCTCGACGACGTTCAACGACGACGACTACCGCCGCGTCATCGACATCCTGGGCAAGCAGTACCCGATCATCCTCACCGACTCGGGCACCGGTCTGCTCTACAGCGCGATGCGCGGGGTGCTCGACCTCGCGGACCAGCTGATCATCATCTCCACCCCGTCCGTGGACGGGGCGAGCAGCGCGAGCACCACGCTCGACTGGCTGTCCGCGCACGGCTACGCCGACCTCGTCCAGCGCTCCATCACGGTCATCTCGGGGGTCCGCGAGACCGGCAAGATGATCAAGGTCGAGGACATCGTGTCGCACTTCGAGACCCGCTGCCGCGGGGTCGTCGTCGTGCCGTTCGACGAGCATCTGTCAGCAGGCGCCGAGGTGGACCTCGACATGATGCGCCCGAAGACCCGGGAGGCGTACTTCAACCTCTCCGCCATGGTCGCCGAGGACTTCTCGCGCGCGCAGCAGGCGCAGGGCCTGTGGACGGCCGGGGAGGGCGTCCAGCCGCCGCAGATGGCCCCGCCGCTGCCCGGCCAGGGCCAGCAGCCCTACCCGGGGGCGTACGCGCCTCAGCAACCGCAGCAGGGCCAGCAGCCGCCGCCGTACGGGTACGGCTATCCGCAGCACGGACAGCCGCCGCAGCAGCCGGGCTACCCCCAGCCGGGCCAGCCCGGTCAGCCCGGACCGCAGCAGGGCTGGCACCCGCCGCAGCAGCCGAACCAGGCCCAGCAGCAGCCCCAGCCCGGCCAGCCCTGGCAGCAGGGACAGCCACAGCAAGGGCAGCAGCAGCCGCCTCCGCCTCAGCAGCAGGGGCAGCCGTGGCAGCACCAGCCGCCGCCCCCGCCGCCCCAGCAGTAGCCGTACAAAAGGCGATCGCCCCGTCGGACCGGATAATCCACCGGTCCGGCGGGGCGATCGCCTTTGTGTGTCTGTGTACGAAGGGGCGTCAGCGGTGGCTGTCGTGCTCCTCCACCAGCTCGCTCGCCCGCTTCACATCGGCCGCGATCCGCTCCAGCAGCGCCTCGATCGAGTCGAACTTCTCCTGGCCGCGCAGGAACGCGAGGAAGTCCACCTCGACATGGAGCCCGTACAGATCCAGACCGACCCGGTCGATCGCGTACGCCTCGACGGTCCGCTCGGTCCCGTCGAACTGCGGGTTGGTGCCGACCGAGATGGCCGCGGGCATCGCCTCGCCCTCGGCCGTCAGCCAGCCCGCGTAGACCCCGTCGGCCGGGATCGCGGTGTGCGGCAGGGTCTCCAGATTGGCCGTGGGGAAGCCCAGTTCGCGGCCGCGCTGGGCGCCGCGCACCACGACGCCCTCGACGCGGTGCGGCCGCCCCAGGACCTCCATGGCGCCCGCGACGTCCCCCTCGGCGACCAGCCTGCGCACCAGGGTGGACGAGAACGGCTCGCCGCCGCCCGCCGCGCCGCGCTCGTACAGGTCGATCACCTCGACCTCGTAGTCGTAGGTGGTGCCCAGCTCGCGCAGCGAGTCCACGTTCCCGGCGGCGCGGTGGCCGAACCGGAAGTTGGGGCCCTCCACCACGACCCGCGCGTGGAGCTTGTCGACCAGCACCTTCGCCACGAAGTCCGCGGGGGTGAGCCGCGAGAACTCCTGGGTGAACGGAAGGATCAGCACCGCGTCCACGCCCAGCTCCGCCATCAGCTCCGCACGCCGCTGGTGCGGGGCGAGCAGCGGCGGATGGCTGCCGGGCCGCACGACCTCACTCGGGTGCGGGTCGAAGGTGACCACGACCGCCGGTACGCCCAGCTCCCGCGCGCGGGTCACCGCGCGGCCGATGATCAGCTGATGCCCGCGGTGCACTCCGTCGTAGGAACCGATCGTGACGACGCTGCGCCCCCAGTCCTCGGGGATGTCCTCCAAGCCACGCCAGCGCTGCACTATGCCCGCTCCTCGCCCGAACCTTTGACTGCCGACTTATCGCTTTCGCAGATCTAAGACTGCCATGCCGCCGGTCCCCGCCGTGCACCGGAGGCCGGTCGGCGGGGATCCACGGAACCCTCAGACGAAGACGGCGAGGCTCTTGGCCCGGCCCTTCGACTCCTCCACCAGGGCCAGGAACCGCCCGTCCGGTCCGAAGACCGCCACCGGGCCCGCCGCGCCGCCCTCGCGGGGCGGCATGTCGATCCGTACGCCGTTGCCCAGCAGCCGGGCCTGGTGATCGTCGACGTCCCAGCGCGGGAAGGCGGCGGCCGCGGCCTCGGCGATGGGCATGATCTGGAGGGACTCCTCCAGCTGCTCCAGGGTCCGCGCGGCGTCCAGCCCGTACGGGCCGACCCGGGTGCGGCGCAGCGCCGTCAGATGGCCGCCGGTGCCCAGCCCGGCGCCGAGGTCGCGGGCCAGGGCGCGGATGTACGTACCCGAGGAGCACACGACCGTGACGTCGAGGTCGAGCACCGGGGTGCCGTCCTCGGCCTTCGCCTCGCGGCCCCCGCGCTGGACGAACGACGAGACGGTGACCGGCCGGGCCGGGATCTCGAACTCCTCGCCCTCCCGGGCCCGGGTGTACGACCGCTTGCCGTCGATCTTGATGGCGCTGACCTTGGACGGCACCTGCTGGATGTCCCCGGTCAGCTCGCCGATCCCGGTCCGCACGGCGTCGAGCGCGGTCCCGGCGGCCCCGTCCGAGGAGGTGATCTCCCCCTCGGCGTCGTCGGTGACCGTGGTCTGGCCGAGCCGGATCGTGGCCGTGTACTCCTTCTCGGTCAGCGCCAGATGGCCGAGCAGCCGGGTCGCCTTCTCGACGCCGATCACGAGCACGCCCGTGGCCATCGGGTCCAGCGTCCCGGCGTGCCCGACCCGGCGCGTACCGGCGAAGCGGCGCATCTTCGCGACGACGTCGTGCGAGGTGAACCCGGCCGGTTTGTCGACGATCACCAGGCCGTCCGGCGCACCGGACGCGGCCCTTCCCTTGCGTGTCATGCGTCCGCGGCGCCCTTGCCGTCGGAAGGAGACTCGTCGGCGTCCGCGGCCTCTGCCGCCTCCGCCTCGTCGTCCTCACCCGGCTTGCGGTACGGATCGGCTTCCCCGGCGTACGTGGCGCCCGAGGACGCCTCCCGGACCTCCGCGTCGGCCGCCTTGGCCTTGGCGAGCAGGTCGTCGATCGTACGGGCGTTGTCCGGCAGCGCGTCCGGTACGAACGTCAGGGTCGGGGTGAACCGCACCCCGGTCTGCCGGCCGACCTCCGACCGCAGCACGCCCTTGGCGCTCTCCAGGGCGGCGGCCGAGGCCGCGCGCTCCTCGTCGTCGCCGTAGACCGTGTAGAAGACGGTCGCCTCCCGCAGATCACCGGTGATCCGGGTGTCGGTGATGGTCACATAGCCGAGCCGCGGGTCCTTGATCCGCCGCTGCAGCGTCTCCGCGACCACGACCCGGATGCGGTCCGCCAGCTTGCGTGCCCGCGCGGTGTCGGTCATGCGTCTTCTTCTCTCTTCTTCGCTTCAGGTCTTCGCTTCGGTCACTCGTCGTCGCCACCGTGGAGCCGCCGTCGTACCGACAGCAGTTCCACCTCCGGCCGCGCCGCGACCAGCCGCTCACAGCGGTCGAGGACTTCCGCCAGGTGGCCCGTGTCCCCCGAGACCACCGCGAGGCCGATCTCGGCCCTGCGGTAGAGGTCCTGGTCGCCGACCTCCGCCACGCTCACCGCGTACTTGCGGTGCAGCTCGGCGACGATCGGGCGGACGACGGAGCGCTTCTCCTTCAACGACCGTACGTCGCCGAGGAGCAGGTCAAAGGACAACGTCCCTACATACATGCGGTCCGGGTCAAGCCACCCGTGGGGCCTTCGAGGTTCGGGCTTCTCGAACCGTACACGCAAGGGCCGGGGCCGATCGACGGAAATTCTCCGCCGACCGGCCCCGGATGAGAGGCAGCGCGTCAGCCGCGCGGCTTCTCGCGCATCTCGTACGTCGCGATGACGTCGTCGATCTTGATGTCGTTGTAGCTGCCGAGGTTGATACCGCCCTCGAAGCCTTCGCGAATCTCGGTGACGTCGTCCTTGAAGCGGCGCAGGCCCTCGATGTTGAGGCTCTCCGCGATGACCTTGCCGTCGCGGACGAGGCGGGCCTTGGTGTTCCGCTTGACCTCGCCGGAGCGGATGAGCACACCCGCGATGTTGCCCAGCTTGGACGAGCGGAAGACCTCGCGGATCTCCGCCGTGCCCAGCTCGACCTCTTCGTACTCCGGCTTGAGCATGCCCTTGAGGGCCGCCTCGATCTCCTCGATCACCTGGTAGATGACCGAGTAGTAGCGGACGTCCACGCCCTCACGCTCGGCCATCTGCGTGGCACGCCCATCGGCGCGCACGTTGAAGCCGATGACGATGGCGTCGGAGCCGGTCGCCAGGTCGATGTCGGTCTCGGTGACCGCACCCACACCGCGGTGCAGGACGCGCAGGTCGACCTCTTCGCCGACGTCGAGCTGGAGCAGGGAGGACTCGAGGGCCTCCACCGAACCGGACGCGTCGCCCTTGATGATGAGGTTGAGCTGCTGGACCTGACCGGCCTTGAGCACCTTGTCCAGGTCTTCCAGGGAGACCCGGCGGGTGCGCTTGGCGAAGGCGGCGTTGCGCTCACGCGCGGCGCGCTTCTCGGCGATCTGACGGGCGGTGCGGTCCTCGTCGACGACGAGGAAGTTGTCGCCCGCGCCCGGCACGTTGGTCAGACCGAGCACCAGGACCGGGGTCGAGGGACCCGCCTCCTGGAGCTGGTTGCCGTTGTCGTCGAGCATCGCCCGGACGCGTCCGTACGCGTCGCCGACGACCATCGTCTCGCCGACCTTCAGGGTGCCGCGCTGGACCAGCACGGTGGCCACGGCGCCACGGCCGCGGTCGAGGTGGGCCTCGATCGCGATGCCCTGCGCGTCCTGCTCCGCGTTGGCGCGCAGGTCGAGCGAGGCGTCCGCGGTGAGGACCACGGCCTCGAGCAGCTGGTCGATGTTCAGACCCTGGCGGGCGGAGATGTCGACGAACATGGTGTCGCCGCCGTACTCCTCGGCCACCAGGCCGTACTCGGTCAGCTGACCGCGCACCTTGGTCGGGTCCGCGCCCTCGACGTCGATCTTGTTGACCGCGACCACGATCGGCACGTCGGCCGCCTTGGCGTGGTTCAGCGCCTCGATCGTCTGGGGCATCACACCGTCGTTGGCCGCCACCACGAGGATCGCGATGTCGGTCGACTTCGCACCACGGGCACGCATGGCGGTGAACGCCTCGTGACCCGGGGTGTCGATGAAGGTGATCCGGCGCTCTTCCTCGTTGACCTCGGTCGAGACCTGGTAGGCACCGATGTGCTGGGTGATGCCACCGGCCTCGCCCGCGACCACGTTGGTCTTGCGGATCGCGTCCAGCAGTCGCGTCTTACCGTGGTCGACGTGACCCATGACGGTCACCACCGGCGGACGCGCGACGAGCATCTCCTCGCCGCCCTCGTTCTCGCCGAACTCGATGTCGAAGGACTCGAGAAGCTCGCGGTCCTCCTCCTCCGGGCTGACGATCTCGACGTTGTAGTTCATCTCGTCGGCGAGGAGCTGCAGCGTCTCGTCGGCGACGGACTGCGTCGCGGTGACCATCTCGCCGAGGTTGAGCATCACGGCGACGAGCGACGCCGGGTTGGCGTTGATCTTCTCCGCGAAGTCGGTGAGCGAGGCACCACGCGACAGCCGGACCGTCTGGCCGTTGCCGCGCGGCAGCATCACGCCGCCGACCGACGGGGCCTGCATGGCCTCGTACTCCTGGCGCCTCTGCCGCTTCGACTTACGGCCACGACGCGCCGGACCGCCGGGACGGCCGAACGCACCCTGCGTGCCACCACGGCCACCGGGACCACCCGGACGACCGCCGAAGCCCGGACGGCCACCGCCGCCACCGGGACGACCGGCGAAACCGCCGCCGCCACCCGGACGACCGGCACCGCCGCCGCCACCGGGACGACCGGCGAAACCGCCGCCGCCACCGGGACGACCGCCGCCGCCACCACCGGGACGACCGGCACCGCCGGGGCCGCGACCGCCGCCGCCACCGGGGCCCGGACGCGGACCCGCGGCCGGACGCTGGGGCATCATGCCCGGGTTCGGACGGGGACCGCCGGCACCGCCGCCGGGACGGGGACCGCCCGCACCCTGGCCGCCCTGCGGACGGGGCATCGAGCCCGGAGTGGGACGGGGACCGCCGGGCCCCTGGCCGCGACCGGCACCGGGGCCGCCCTGGCCGCCGCCCTGCGGACGCGGACCGGCACCGCCCTGGCCGCCGGGGCCCGGACGGGCGCCGCCGCCGGGACGGGGCGCCTGCGGGCGCGCCATGCCGGTGGAGCCGCCGGAGGTGAAGGGGTTGTTACCCGGACGCGGACCGGACGGACGACCGCCGCCACCGGGACGCGGACCACCGCGCTCCTGACCCGGACGCGGGGCGCCGGAACGGCCACCCTGGCCGCCCTGACCACCCTGGCCCTGGCCACCCTGCCCCTGACCGCCCTGGCCACCGGGGCCGGGACGGGCGCCGGGGCGCGGACCGGGCGTGGCGCCCGGCTTGGCCGGGGCACCCGGGCCCGGCTTGGCCGGGGAGGGCTTGGGGCCGGGGGTGGCCGGCGGGGCGGTGAACTCGGGCTGCGCCGGAGCCGCGGGCTGCGCCGGACCCGGCTTGGGGCCGGCCGCCGGCTTGGGGCCGGGCGTCGGGCGCGGGCCCGGAGTGGGTGCCGCGGACGGCGTGCTGCGCGGGCCCTCGGCGGCGGCCGGCTTGGGGCCGGGCGTCGGGGGCTTGGGGGCAGCGGGACGGGCCGCCGACGCCGGACCGGGCGTCGGGGGCTTGGGCGTCGCCTTGCGCGGCGCCGAGGGCTTGCCAGGACCACGGCCGGAGCCGTTTCCACCCTGGAAAGCGTCAGTCAACTTGCGGACCACCGGCGCCTCGATCGTCGAGGACGCCGAACGTACGAACTCACCGAGTTCTTGGAGCTTGGCCATGACGACCTTGCTCTCAACGCCGAACTCCTTGGCGAGTTCGTATACCCGGACCTTAGCCACTTCGCTCCTTTTAGGTCCGGGTTACCGCCGGACCGTCGCTACTTCATGGGCGTACTCATCGCGTACTCATCGAGTGCTCATCGCAATCTCGACCTACTTCCGACTCGCGAGGTACCTGACCGCACGGTTGTTCCCGTGCCGTTCTTCCAGCTTCTTACGAGGGTGACTGGTCACCCTGGTGCTCGACATAACGGCGCAGTGCCGTGGTGTCGAACGCCCCCGGTCCCCTGAAGGCCCGGGGAAAGGCCCGGCGGCGGACCGCCAGGTCGAAACAGACCCGTGTGGGGTGCACATAAGCTCCCCGACCGGGCAGCGTACCGCGCGGATCGGGGGCGCAAACGCCCTCGACCGCCACGATGCGCAGCAGATCGCTCTTGGCCGCCCGCTCCCGGCATCCCACACAGGTTCTCTCAGGGCAGGCACGGGCACGCGTGCGGCCAGACACTGCTTAAGTCTACCTCCCTGCGGCGACCTCACCCCTTGGGGGGAGTGATCGAACCGTCACACGATTTCGGCCGGATCCCGGATGCCCGCGGCTTGAATCAGCCTTGATCGACTCCGCTCAGGCCTGCTCGGCGGGCTGCTCCGCGGACTGATCGGTGTCCGGCCGGATGTCGATACGCCAGCCCGTGAGCCGGGCCGCGAGCCGGGCGTTCTGCCCTTCCTTGCCGATCGCCAGTGACAGCTGGTAATCGGGCACGGTGACCCGGGCGGACCGGGCCGCCAGGTCCACGACCTCGACCTTGCTCACCCGGGCGGGCGACAGGGCGTTGGCCACCAGCTCGGCGGGGTCGTCCGACCAGTCGACGATGTCGATCTTCTCGCCGTGCAGCTCGGCCATCACGCTGCGTACCCGGCCGCCCATCGGGCCGATGCAGGCGCCCTTGGCGTTCAGACCCGAACGGGTGGACCGGACGGCGATCTTGGTGCGGTGACCCGCCTCACGGGCGATCGCCGCGATCTCCACCGAGCCGTCCGCGATCTCCGGGACCTCGAGTGCGAAGAGCTTCTTCACCAAATTGGGATGCGTGCGCGAAAGGGTCACGGACGGGCCGCGCACGCCCTTGACCACTCGTACGACGTAGGTACGCAGCCGGGTGCCGTGCGCGTAGTCCTCGCCGGGCACCTGCTCCTGCACCGGCAGGATCGCCTCCAGGCGGCCGATGTCCACCAGGATGTTCTTCGGGTCCTTGCCCTGCTGGACGACGCCCGCGACGACATCGCCCTCGCGCCCCGCGTACTCGCCGAAGGTGATCTCCTCCTCGGCGTCCCGCAGCCGCTGCAGGATGACCTGCTTGGCGGTCATGGCGGCGATCCGGCCGAAGCCACTGGGGGTGTCGTCGAACTCGCGGGGCTCCTCGCCCTCCGCGAGGTCGTCCGCGTCCTCCTGGGCCCATACCGTCACATGGCCGCTGTCGCGGGCCAGCTCCACGCGGGCCCGGCGGCGGCTTCCCTCGGTGCGGTGGTAAGCGATGAGGAGAGCCGACTCGATCGCCTCGACCAGCAGGTCGAACGAGATCTCCTTCTCCCGCACCAGACCCCGCAGGGCACTCATGTCGATGTCCACGGCTACGCCTCCTCCTTGCTCTCGTCGCCCTCGGGCTTGCGGTTGAACTCGATCTCCACTCGTGCCTTGGAGATCTCCTTGAAGGCCAGCCGCCTGGCGGTGGGCTTGCGCCCCTTCACGCCGGGGACTTCCAGATCCAGCCCCTCGTCATCCACCGAGATGATCCGGGCGATCAGCTCGCCGCCCTCCACCAGCTGCGCCCGCATCAGCCGGCCGGTGGCCCGCTGGTAGTGGCGCTGCTCGGTCAGGGGGCGCTCGGCGCCGGGTGAGGTGACCTCCAGGACGTACGGGGTCTGCCCCATCGCTTCCGCGTCGTCGAGCGTCTGCGAGATCTCGCGGCTCAGCTCCGCACACGTATCCAGCTGCACGCCGTCGTCGGAGTCCACCACGATGCGAAGGACGCGCCGCTTCCCGGCCGGTGTCACCTCGACCTCTTCCAGATCCAGGTCTCGTGCGCTGACGAGCGGTTCCAGCAGTCCGCGCAGCCTTTCGCTCTGGGTCGTGCTCATCCGGGTGACTCCTCGGCCGCGTGTGCTGTTGTGGGAAGGTCGCGTGTCAGCTCAAAGCCTATCTGTTCCGGCGGCGGGCTGACGATTCGGTGGCCGCTGCCCGGCATTCCGGCCTCGCGCGGGTACGCTCGCCTGCTGTGATCACTAACGGCGGCCGGGAGCTGCCGCAGCCCGGAAAGAGGAACGTGCCGATCACGAATCCACCACCGCGCCCCACGCCCCCGTCCCTCCCCGGGGCCGCCCCGCAGGCCGCGGCCCCGCGGCGGCGAAGTCTGCTGCTGGCCGGGGGTTCGGCGGGGGCCGCCGCGCTGCTGGTCGGCTGCTCCGGAGACTCGGACGACGGACCCCGGTCCTCCGGTTCCGCGGCCGCCGCGGCGCTGCGCGCCCGGGGCGTGCGGGATTCGGCCGCGCTCCTCGCGCGCTACGACGCGACCATCGACGCCCATACCGGGCTCGCGGAGCGGCTGCGTCCGCTGCGGGCGGAGACGGCGGCGCACGTCGCCGCGTTCGGATCCAAGGACCCCTCCACGTCCGCCTCCGCGACCGCGTCCCGTTCACCGGCGGCGGGCGGGCGGCGGCTGCCCGCGGTGCCCGGGGACGAGAAGAAGGCCCTCAGCGCCCTCGCCCAGGCCGAGCGGCACACCGCCGACACCCGCACCACGGCGCTCGCCGGCGCGCCGCCCGAACTGGCCCGGCTGCTGGCCTCCGTAGCGGCCTGCGGCGCCGCCCATGTGTACCTCCTGACCCAGGGCGACCCGGACTCATGACGGTCCCCGTCGGTCCCCTCCCGTTCAGCCCCCACCGCGCGGAAGGAGCACCCGGATGAACCGGGCCGCGACGCTCAAGGCCACGCAGGCCGCGCTCGCCGCCGAGCACGCCGCCGTGTACGGATACGGCGTCGTCGGCGGCCGGGTCGGCGACGACCGTCTCGCCGAGGCGCGCGAGGGGTACGCCGCGCACCGTGCCCGCCGCGACGACCTCGTGCGCACCGTGCGCGACATGGGCGGCACGCCGCAGAGCGCGGCGCCCGCGTACGCGCTGCCGTTCGCGGTGCCCGACTCGGCGGCCGCGGTCCGGCTCGCGGCCGAGCTGGAGAACCGGGTGGCCGCCGTCTACGCCGACCTCGTACGGACCTCCGACGGCCCGCTGCGGCGGCAGGCGGCGGGCGCGCTGCGTGAGGCGGCGGTCCGGTCGGTGCGCTGGCGGGGCGGCGGCGTAGCCTTCCCTGGGCTCACCGAGCGCGCCGCGCCGGCCGCCCCGTCCGCGTCGGCGAGCGGAGCCGCCGACGGGGTCTGACAGTGATGTGCGTTGGGTGACGGTGACAGGGGGCAGCTCGGGAATGGCAGCGGCAGAAGAGTCCGGTGACATGGCCGGTGACATGGCCTCCCTCCAGGTGCCGAAGCGGCTGCTGGACGTCGTGGGCGACGATCCGGCCGGGCCCGTACGGAGCTGGCTGGCCGCCCTGCCGCAGCTGGCCGCGCGGCGGCTGCGGGAGTGGGAACTGACCCCCGAGCGGGTGGTCACCCCCGGCGGCCGCGGCGGCCTGGTCGTGCTCGTACGGCAGGCGGACGGCACCCCGGCGGCGCTCAAGCTCCCCGTACCCGGCCCCGCCGCCGCTTCCGAGGCGGCCGCGCTCGCCCACTGGAACGGCTGGGGCGCGGCCCGGCTCCTGCGCACCGGGCAGGAGGACGGCGCGCTGCTGATCGAGCGGCTGCAGTCCGCCGTGTCGCTGCGCTCGCTGCCCGAGGCGAAGGCGCTGCTGGAGGCGGCGGGCACGGTGCGGCGGCTGTGGGTGCCGCCGCCGGACGCGGGATTCGACGCGGTCGGCTCGGTCGAGCGGCGCACCGGCGAGGCCGCCGAGGTGCTGCCGATCCTCGCCTCGGGCGGCTGGGCGGCCGACGTACGCCCGCTGGCCGACGAGGCCCTGGAACTGCGGTCCGGGCTGACCGCCGAGCCGCCCGAACGGCTGCTGCTGCACGGCGACTTCCGGCAGGGCAAGGTGCTGGCCGGGGAGCGGACGCCCTGGCTCGCGGTGGGCCCGGCGCCGGTGGTCGGGGAGCGCGCGTACGACCTGGCGCGGCTGGTCCTGGACCGCTGCGAGGACCTGGCCGCGGGCCCCGGCCCGGCCGCGGCCGCCCGCCGCCGGGTCGCCAAGCTGGCGGACTCGCTGGACGTGGACCGGGACCGGCTGCGGGGCTGGGCCCTCTTCCGCGCCGTGGAGACGGGCCTGCGCCACGGGGCGGCGGGTGACCGGCGGCGGGCCGAGCTGCTGCTGGAGTTCGCGGGCTGGCTGTAGCCCCCACCCCGCCCCTTCCCGAAACAGGGGCTCCGCCCCTGACCCCGTGCGGCCGGGGTGCCCACGGAGGCCCGCACGGCCAAGCAGCCCCGACGGCCTGCGCCCCGGGCCCCCGCCGTGTTAGTTGCGCCCGGGCCGCGCGGGCACGCGGCCGCCCCGGGGGCCGGCAGCCTGCTCGTCCCGAATGCGCTGAGCCCCGGTCCGCGCTGGATCCGCCCCAGGCGCCGCGCCGGGCCCGGGGCCTCCGGCCCGCCTCGCCCGAACACCGTTTGGGAGGGCTCAATTGTCCCGCCCGGGAGCAGCACCGGGCGCCCCAGGCCCCGCTAGAGGCTTGGCCCGGCTGCCCCTGGCCTGGGCACGGGCTCGGGCCCTCGGCACGAGGTGGGGACAGCCCCGAACCGGGGCCAGGGCAGAGCCCCCGCCTCGGGCCAAGCCCCCAGCCCGGCGGACGCGGGCTTCGCTCCGGCCGCGGCGCAGCCCAGTCCGAGGTGGAGCGCCGAGGCCCGCCTCGGGTCGGACCTCCGGCCGGGAGCCAGGTCGGCCACCCCGGCGGAGCACGAGGCACCCCGCCTCCGCAGACTGCGGCGAAGCGTCCGGCGCGCGGTGGGGGGCTGCGGGCGCCCGGTCGGGGCGGAGGCAGGGCCGTCCCCGCCGGGGCGGCCCGAAGCCCCCGGACCGGTTTGGGGCGGGGGCTTCGGGGCGTGGCTGGCGGTGCGGGGCCCGGGGCTCGGGCACCGGTTCGGGAAGGGGCGGGGTGGGGAAAGGCCCCGACGGGTCAGGGGGTGAGGCGGGAGATCGCTTCGGCGATCGGGAGTTCCTCGCGGTCGCCGGTGCGGCGGTCCTTCAGCTCCACCACGCCGTCCTTCGCGCCGCGGCCGACGACCAGGATGGTCGGGACGCCGATCAGTTCCGCGTCGGTGAACTTCACGCCCGGGGAGACGCTGGTGCGGTCGTCCACCATGACGCGGACGCCCGCCGTGCCCAGCTTCTCGGCGATGTCCAGGGCCAGCTCGGTCTGGAGGGCCTTGCCCGCGGCGACGATGTGGACGTCGGCCGGGGCCACCTCGCGGGGCCAGCAGAGGCCGGAGTCGTCGAAGGTCTGCTCGGCGAGGGCGGCGACCACGCGGGAGACGCCGATGCCGTACGAGCCCATCGTGACCCGCACCGGCTTGCCGTTCTGGCCGAGCACGTCGAGCTGGAAGGTGTCGGCGTACTTGCGGCCGAGCTGGAAGATGTGGCCGATCTCGATGGCCCGGTCGAGTGCGATGCCCGCGCCGCACTGGGGGCAGGGGTCGCCCGGCTCGACGACGACCACGTCGAGGTAGTCGTCGACCTCGAAGTCGCGGCCGCAGACGACGTTGCGGGCGTGGGTGTCCGGCTTGTTGGCGCCGGTCACCCAGGCGGTGCCGGGGGCGACCCGGGGGTCGGCGATGTAGCGGAAGGACTTGCCCGCCAGGCCCTGCGGGCCGACGTAGCCGCGGACCAGGTCGGGGCGGTCCTCGAAGTCCTCGGCGGTGACCAGCTCGACCACGGCCGGGGCCAGGTGCTCGCCCAGCTTGCCGAGGTCGACCTCGCGGTCGCCGGGGACGCCCACCGCGGTGATCTCGCCGTCGACCTTGACCAGGAGGTTCTTCAGGGTCGCGGAGGCCGGGACGCCCAGGTGCTCGGCGAGGGTCTCGATGGTGGGGGTGTCGGGGGTGTCCAGCTCCTCGACCGGCCCGTGCTCGGCGCCCTCGACGGCCGGGACGGTGGTCGTGACGGCCTCCGTGTTGGCCGCGTAGTCGCAGTTCGGGCAGTCCACGAAGGTGTCCTCACCGGCTGCCGCGGGGGCCAGGAACTCCTCGGAGGCGGATCCGCCCATCGCGCCGGAGACGGCCGAGACGATGCGGTAGTCGAGGCCCAGGCGCTCGAAGATCCGCTGGTACGCCTCGCGGTGCAGCCGGTAGGACTCGGCCAGGCCCTCGTCGCTGGTGTCGAAGGAGTACGAGTCCTTCATCTGGAACTCGCGGCCGCGCAGCACGCCCGAGCGCGGCCGGGCCTCGTCCCGGTACTTGGTCTGGATCTGGTAGAGCATCACCGGCAGGTCCTTGTAGGACGTGCACTGGTCCTTGACCGTCTGGGTGAAGATCTCCTCGTGGGTGGGGCCGAGGAGGTAGTCGCCGCCCTTGCGGTCCTTGAGCCGGAACAGCAGGTCGCCGTACTCCTCCCAGCGGCCGCTCGCCTCGTACGGCTCCTTGGGCAGCAGCGCGGGCAGCAGCACCTCCTGGGCGCCGATCGCGTCCATCTCCTCGCGGACGATCCGGGAGACGTTCTCCAGGACCTTCTTGCCGACCGGCAGCCAGGTCCAGATGCCCGCGGAGGCGCGGCGGACATAACCGGCCCGGACGAGCAGCTTGTGGCTGGCGGTCTCGGCGTCGGCCGGGTCTTCGCGCAGCGTCTTCAGCATCAAGGTGGACATGCGCTGGACGTGGGCGGCGTTGGCCATGGGGCTTCTCCTGCGTACGAGATGGATGTCAGGAGGTTAGCCGCCCGGGGACGCAACCCGGAAATGCGCTATCCGCGAGAGCTACCGCCGCAGCGGCAGGGGTGCGCCCATCACGGCGTACGGGCTCGGCGCGCTCGGGAAGAGCACCGGGCGGGCCAGGTCCTGGTAGCCCAGCGAACGGTAGAGGCAGCGGGCCGGGCTGTCGGTGTCGATGGCGGAGAGGATCGAGCGCGGCTGCACGGCCCCGTCGGTGATGGCGGTGATCAGGCGGCGGCCGATGCCCCGGTTCTGGTAGCCGGGGTGGACGTGCAGCTCGGTGATGACGAAGGCGTCGTCCAGCCAGTCCTCGTGCCCGGCGGCGCGCAGATAGGGCTGGACGATGGTGGACCACCAGTGGGTGCGGTCGTTGGGCATGCCGTAGACGAAGCCCACGAGCCGCCCTTCCGGGGTGGTCGCGCCGAGGGCGCGGGCGCCGGGGCTGGTGAGGTGGCGCAGCACGATGTGGCGCCGTACGCCGATCTCCTCGTCCGACAGCCCGAAGGCCACGGCCTGTACGGCCAGCGCGTCGTCCACGCGTGCGGCGAGGTCGAGCGGGCCGACGACGACACCTCGGGGGTCCGGGGGGTGTTCCCCGGGCATCTCCAGCATGGGCGGCACCCTACTGGCCAGCTCCGGCGATCAGAACAGCACACTCATGAACGCGCCGACCTCCTGGAAGCCGACCCGGCGGTACGCGGCGCGGGCCGCGGTGTTGTAGTCGTTGACGTAGAGACTCGCGACGGGCGCGATCTCGTTGAGCGCGTAGCCGAGCACGGCGGCCATGCCGGTCTCGGAGAGCCCGCGGCCGCGGTGTTCGGGGGCGACCCAGACGCCCTGGATCTGGCAGGCGTGCGGGGTGGCGGCGCCGATCTCGGCCTTGAAGACGACGCGGCCGTTCTCTATGCGGGCGAAGGAGCGCCCGGCGGCGACGAGTTCGGCGACCCGGGCCTGGTAGAGGAGTCCGCCGTCGCCCGCGAGCGGGGAGACGCCGACCTCCTCGGTGAACATCGCCACGCACGCGGGCATGATCACGTCCATCTCGTCCCTGCGGACCCGGCGCACCCGGGGGTCGGGCGGGACATCGGCGGACATCGAGGTGGTGACCATGAGCGGCTGGCGGGACCGGACCTCGCGGGCCGGGCCCCAGTTGGGCTCCAGCAGGGACCACAGCTCGGCCGTGGTGTCGGCGGGGCCGACGATCGAGGAGCAGCGCCGCCCGGACCGGCGGGCGCGCTCCGCGAAGCCGCGCACGGCCTCGGGGGTGGCGCAGATGGGGACCAGGTTGGCGCCCGCGTAGCAGAGCGACTCGAGCCGTCCGCCGCTGTACCAGCCCCACATCTCGCCGCCCAGCCGCCACGGGTCCAGCCCGGCGGCCTGGACGCGGGCGGCGACGAAGGCGTTGGAGACGGGATCGCGGTTGAGCACCGCGAGGGCCGAGTCGAGCTCCTGGGGCTCGAGCACCCTGGTGGTGGACGTCGTCAGCACGTGTCGGATTGCCTCACCGGTTGCGGGCCTGCGGGCCGGAGCGGACGTCGATTCCCCGCACCCTACCCCGCAGGCCCGGCGGACCATCTAGCGCCGTTGTCCGGCGGCCCCGAGGGGGCTTGCTCAGCCGCTGACCGAGACCTCGGGCTCGCCGGAGGCGATGCCGTCCTTCTCCATCTGCTCGGCGATCTTCATGGCCTCGTCGATCAGGGTCTCCACGATCTTCGACTCCGGCACGGTCTTGATGACCTCGCCCTTGACGAAGATCTGCCCCTTGCCGTTGCCGGACGCCACCCCGAGGTCGGCGTCGCGCGCCTCGCCCGGGCCGTTGACGACGCAGCCCATCACGGCGACGCGCAGCGGGACCTCCATGCCGTCCAGCCCGGCCGTGACCTCGTCGGCCAGCTTGTAGACGTCCACCTGGGCCCGCCCGCAGGACGGACACGAGACGATCTCCAGCCGCCGCTGGCGCAGGTTCAGCGACTCCAGGATCTGGATGCCGACCTTGACCTCCTCCGCGGGCGGCGCGGACAGGGAGACCCGGATGGTGTCCCCGATGCCCTCGCTCAGCAGCGCGCCGAAGGCCACCGACGACTTGATGGTGCCCTGGAACGCGGGCCCGGCCTCGGTGACGCCGAGGTGCAGCGGGTAGTCGCACTGGGCGGCCAGCTGGCGGTAGGCGTTGACCATGACGACGGGGTCGTTGTGCTTCACCGAGATCTTGATGTCCCGGAAGCCGTGCTCCTCGAACAGTGAGCACTCCCACAGCGCCGACTCCACCAGCGCCTCGGGCGTGGCCTTGCCGTACTTCTCCAGCAGCCGCTTGTCCAGCGATCCCGCGTTGACGCCGATGCGGATCGGCGTGCCCGCGTCCGAGGCCGCCTTCGCGATCTCCTTGACCTTGTCGTCGAACTGCCGGATGTTCCCCGGGTTCACCCGCACGGCCGCGCACCCGGCATCGATCGCGGCGAACACGTACTTCGGCTGGAAGTGGATGTCCGCGATGACCGGGATCTGCGACTTCCTGGCGATCACCGGAAGCGCCTCGGCGTCGTCCTGCGACGGGCAGGCCACCCGCACGATCTGGCAGCCCGAGGCCGTCAGCTCCGCGATCTGCTGGAGCGTCGCCCCGATGTCCGCGGTCACCGTCGTCGTCATCGACTGCACCGAGATCGGCGCGTCGCCGCCCACGGCGACCGCCCCGACCTGGATCTTCCGGCTGACCCGGCGGTCGGCGAGCTTGGTCGGTACGGACGGCATTCCGAGTGAGATCGCAGTCATCTGGTTCGTAGCCCCAAGAAGGTGTTTGAGTGGCCCGAGATCGGCGGGCTCCGGCTCCGAGATTACGGCACCGGGTGGCGCCCCAGCACACTCCGGGCCCGAAGTCCACCCAAAGGCGAACTTCGGGACAGGTCACATCATCACGAAATTCGTACGGGATTCACTACGTCGGCCACCAGAACGAGCAGCGTGAAGCAGATGAAGATACCGGCGATCACATAGGCGACCGGCATCATCTTGGCCACGTCGAACGGTCCGGGGTCGGGCCGCCGGATGAGCCGCGCGAACCGCCGCCGCAGGGACTCCCACACCGCGCCCGCGACATGGCCGCCGTCCAGCGGCAGCAGCGGCAGCATGTTGAACAGGAACAGCGAGAGGTTGAACCCGGCGACCAGGAAGAGCATCGTCGCGATGCGCTGCGAGGGCGGGATGTCGAGGTTGGCGACCTCGCCGCCGACCCGGGCGGCGCCGACGACGCCCATCGGGGAGTCCGCCTTGCGGGGGGCGTCCCCGAAGGCCGCGTTCCACAGGTCGGGCACCTTGGAGGGCAGCGCGACCAGGGACTGGACGCCGTCCTCGACCATGGTGCCCATGCGGTCCACGGACTGGCCGAAGGACTGCTTCACCACGCCGTTGGCCGGGGTGAAGCCGAGGAATCCGGCGCTCACGTACTGGCCCTCGACATAGCCGCCGTTCCCGTCGGACTTGGCGACCTTGTTGGTGATGAGGTCGGCGTTCAGGGTCTTGCGCGCGCCGTCCCGCTCGACGGTGATCGTCGCGGGTCCGGTGGTCCTGCGGATGTCCTGCTGGAGGTCGCCCCAGTCGGAGACGCGGTGGCCGTTGAAGGCGACGATCTTGTCCCGGGGCTGGAGCCCCGCGGCCTTGGCCGGGGAGTCCTTGGCGCCCTTGGGGCACTTGTCGGTCGCGGAGGAGGCCGGGACCACACACGCGGAGACGGTGCCGACGCTGGTGGTCTGGGTGTTCACGCCGAAGCTCATCATCACGCCAACGAAGATCACGACCGCCATGATCAGGTTCATGAACGGCCCGGCGAACATCACGATCACGCGCTTCCACGGGGCCCGCGTGTAGAACATCCGGGTCTCGTCGCCGGGCTGCAGCTCCTCGTACGCGGCCGACCGGGCGTCCTCGATCATGCCGCGCCACGGCGAGGTGGAGCGCTGGGCGATCTTGCCGTCGTCGCCGGGCGGGAACATCCCGATCATGCGGATGAAGCCGCCGAACGGGATCGCCTTGATGCCGTACTCGGTCTCCCCCCGCTTGCGGGAGAAGATGGTCGGCCCGAAGCCGACCATGTACTGCGGGACCCGGATGCCGAAGAACTTGGCCGTGGAGAGATGGCCCAGCTCGTGCCAGGCGATCGAGATCCCGAGGCCCACGGCGAATACGACTATGCCGAGGACCGTCATCAGTGTCGTCATGCGTGACCCTCCGGGGTCGCCTTCGCCGCGCGGGCGGCCAGTTCACGGGCGCGGGCACGGGCCCACGTCTCGGCTTCGAGGACGTCCGCGACGGTGAGCTGAGTTCCCGCGGAGGGGACGCCGTGCTCGGCTACCACTTCCGCGACCGTATCGACAATTCCGTTGAAGGGCAGCTTCCGGCCGAGGAACGCGTCCACGCACTCCTCGTTCGCCGCGTTGAAGACGGCAGGGGCGGTGCCGCCGAGGCCGCCGACGTGCCGGGCGAGGCCGACCGAGGGGAACGCCTCGGTGTCCAGCGGGAAGAACTCCCAGGTGTGGGCCCTGGTCCAGTCGCAGCCGGGGGCGGCGTCCGGCACCCGCTCGGGCCAGCCGAGACCGAGCGCGATCGCCATCCGCATATCGGGCGGGCTCGCCTGGGCGAGCGTCGACCCATCGGTGAATTCAACCATCGAGTGGATATACGACTGAGGGTGGACGACCACCTCAATCCGCTCGAAGGGAATGTCGAACAGCAGATGGGCCTCGATGACCTCAAGACCCTTGTTGACGAGGGTCGAGGAGTTGATCGTGACGACCGGGCCCATGTCCCAGGTGGGGTGGGCCAGCGCCTGGTCCGGGGTGACCTCGGCCAGCTCCCGCTTCGTACGGCCGCGGAACGGGCCGCCGGACGCGGTGACGACCAGCTTGCGGACCTCCTGGCGGCCGCCGCCCAGCAGGGCCTGGAAGAGGGCGGAGTGCTCGGAGTCGACGGGCACGATCTGGCCCGGCTTGGCGACCGCCTTGACGAGCGGCCCGCCCACGATGAGGGACTCCTTGTTGGCCAGCGCCAGCACCCGGCCCGCCTCCAGGGCAGCCAGGGTGGGCGCGAGGCCGATGGAGCCGGTGATGCCGTTGAGCACGGTGTGGCACTCGGAGCGGGCGACCTCGGTGGCCGCGTCGGGCCCGGCCAGGACCTCCGGGAGCGGCTCGCCCGCGCCGTACCGCGCGGCCAGCGCCGCGCGCACCTCGGGCACCGCGTCCTCGCGGGCGACGGCGACGGTGGCCGCCTTCAGCTGGTGGGCCTGCTCGGCGAGCAGCCCGGCCCGCCCTCCGGCGGCGGACAGGGCGGTCACCCGGAAGCGGTCCGGGTTGCGCAGGATCACATCGATGGCCTGGGTGCCGATCGATCCGGTGGAGCCCAGGATCACGATGTCGCGGGGGCCACCGGGGTCGGCGGGGGCTGCCGGGGGGCGCAGATGCGGGTCAGCCAGGGAATCCGTCATCTGCCCATTGTTGCCCGTACCGCCGGTCGCGGATGACCGGGTCCCGGAGGACCGGTGCACCCCCTAGCCCGCCGGCGGCGGTCCCCGGCGGGCCACTTCGCCGGGTCAGCTGATGGGGCGGTGGACGTTGTCCCTGGTCGACGGGCCGGGGGTGGCATCGGCGATCCACGGTCCTTCGCCGCTGGGGTCGAGGACGCCCGCCTCCAGCCACTCGTACGAGCCGGAGAGCACCCCGGAGACCACCTTGCGGTCGAGGTCGTCGGTGTTGGTCCACAGCCGTCCGAAGAGTTCGTCGGCGCGGATCCGGGCCTGTCGGCAGAAGACGTCGGCCAGCTGGTACGCCTCGGTGCCGTGCTCGCCGCGGCTGCGCAGCATCTCGGCGCGTACGCAGGCGGCGCTCATCGCGAACAGCTCCGCGCCGATGTCCACGATCCGGCTGAGGAAGCCCTGTTTGGTCTCCATCCGGCCCTGCCAGCGGGACATGGCGTAGAACGTCGACCGGGCGAGCTTGCGCGCCGAGCGCTCGACGTAGCGCAGATGCGGGGACAGGTCCCGGTGGCCCGGAGGGGCGAACTCGGCGTACGCGCGCGGGAGATGGCCGGGTCCTGTGACCAGGCCCGGCAGCCAGCGGGCGTAGAACCCGCCCGCCCTGGCGGCCGCCCTGCCCTTGTCGGACAGGGTCTTGTCCGGGTCGATGAGGTCGCCCGCCACCGACAGATGGGCGTCGACGGCCTCCCGTGCGATCAGCAGGTGCATGATCTCGGTGGAGCCCTCGAAGATCCGGTTGATGCGCATGTCGCGGAGCATCTGCTCGGCGGGGACGGCCCGTTCGCCGCGGGCGGCGAGCGAGGCCGCGGTCTCGAAGCCGCGGCCGCCGCGGATCTGGACCAGTTCGTCGGCCATCAGCCAGGCCATCTCGCTGCCGTAGAGCTTGGCGAGCGCCGCCTCGATGCGGATGTCGTTGCGGTCCTCGTCGGCCATCTGGGAGGCGAGGTCGATGACCGCCTCCAGGGCGAAGGTGGTCGCCGCGATGAAGGAGACCTTGGCGCCGACGGCCTCGTGCCGGGCGATCGGCTTGCCCCACTGCTCACGGGCCGCGGACCATTCGCGGGCGATCTTCAGACTCCACTTCCCGGCGCCCGCGCACATCGCGGGCAGCGAGAGCCGCCCGGTGTTGAGCGTGGTCAGCGCGATCTTGAGACCGGCGCCCTCGGGGCCGATGCGGTTGGCCGCGGGGACCCGGACCCGGTGGAGGCGGGTCACCCCGTTCTCGATGCCGCGCAGTCCCATGAACGCGTTGCGGTTCTCGACGGTGACGCCCTCGGCGGCCGTCTCGACGATGAAGGCGCTGATCCCGCCCTTGTGGCCGTCGGACTTCGGCACCCGGGCCATCACGACGAGGAGGTCGGCGACCACCCCGTTGGTGGTCCACAGCTTGACGCCGTCCAGGAGGTAGTCGTCCCCGTCGGGGACCGCGGTGGTGGCGAGCCGGGCCGGGTCGGAGCCCACGTCGGGCTCGGTGAGCAGGAACGCCGAGATGTCGGTGCGGGCGCAGCGCGGCAGGAAGCGGTCCTTCTGGTCCTGGGTGCCGAACAGCTTGACCGGCTGCGGCACGCCGATGGACTGGTGGGCGGAGAGCAGCGCGCCGATGGCGGGGCTGACGGATCCGGCCAGCGCGAGGGCCTTGTTGTAGTAGACCTGGGTGAGGCCCACGCCGCCGTACTTGGTGTCGATCTTCATGCCGAGCGCGCCGAGTTCCTTGAGGCCGTTGATGGTCTCGTCGGGAATCTTCGACTCGCGCTCGATGCGGGCGGGGTCGATCCGGGTCTCGCAGAACTCGCGGAGCTTGGCGAGGAACGCCTCGCCGCGGCGGACGTCGTCCGGTGCGGGGGCGGGGTGGGGATGGATCAGATCGAGGCGGAAGCGGCCGAGGAACAGCTCCTTGGCGAAGCTCGGCTTGTGCCATACCTGTTCGCGTGCGGCCTCGGCGACCTGGCGCGCCTCACGCTCGGACACCGGCCTGACGGATGATGCGGTCATCGGTGCTCCCTTGCCGCAAATGACGATCTCGTGACATTACCGGCACGTACCGCTGTTCAGTGTGCCTCCGGCGGGCCGGGTCGGCAAAGCGGTCGGTACGGATTCGTCTCTGTTGAAGCGCTTCGACACCCTCTGGACAGCGGTCCCTGGGAGGCTTACTGTCTGCATCGAAGCGCTTCACTACCCCTCCCGCCGGACGGAGTCCCCCGCATGGTCACTCTCGCCGAGGTCGCCCGCCACGCCGGGGTCTCCGCCAGCACGGTGAGCTACGTCCTCAGCGGCAAGCGCTCGATCTCGGCGCCCACCCGGGAGCGCGTCGAGCGGTCGATCAAGGAGCTGGGCTACCACCCGAACGCCGGGGCCCGCGCCCTCGCCAGCAGCCGTTCCAACATCATCGCGCTGATGGTGCCGCTGCGGACCGATATCTACGTACCGGTGATGATGGAGGTCGCCATCGCGGTCGCCACCACCGCCCGCGCCCACGGGTACGACGTGCTGCTGCTCACCGGCGAGGAGGGCCCCGCGGCGGTGCGCCGGGTCACCGGCAGCGGGCTCGCGGACGCCATGATCCTGATGGACATCGAGCTGGAGGACGAGCGGCTGCCGCTGCTGCACGCGGCTCGCCAGCCCACCGTGCTGATCGGGCTGCCCGCCGACACCATCGGCCTGACCTGCGTCGACCTCGACTTCGCCGCCACCGGCGCACTGTGCGCGGAGCATCTGGCCGCCCTCGGCCACCGGGAGATCGCCGTGATCGGCGAGGCGGCGGCCGTCTACGAGCGGCACACCGGGTTCGCCGAGCGGACCCTGGACGGGCTGCGCGCGTCCGCCCGCGAGCTGGGGCTGCGGCTGCTGCACCGGCCGTGCGAGGGCAGCTACGAGTCCATGGACGGCACCCTGTCCCGGATCTTCGACGAGCGCCCCGGCACCACCGGCTTCATCGTCCAGAACGAGGCCGCCATCGATCCGCTGCTGAGCCTGCTGCGGCGGCAGGGGCGGGCGGTCCCCGAGGACGTCTCGGTGGTCGCCATCTGCCCCGACCAGGTGGCCACCAGCGCGTCCGTGCGGCTCACCTCGGTCGCCATCCCCGCGCAGGAGATGGGGCGGCGGGCCGTCGAACTGGTGGTGGCGAAGCTGCAGGGCGACGCCTCCGAGCAGGTGGCGCTGCTGCCGCCGGAGCTGACCGTACGGGCCAGCTCCGGCCCGGCCCCCGCCTGACGCCGCGCCCCGTAACGCCGCGACCCGTACGACCCCTCACCGCCGCACCCCCGAGGAGCGCATCCGTGAACCCGTCGCCGCCTTCGCCCGCCTCTCCTTCTGCCTCTACCGCCTCGACCGCCTCGTCTTCGCTCGCCGAGACCTCCCCCACCGTCGGCACCTTCGCCGAGCGCGGCGGCGCCCTGGAGTGGAGCGGGCGCCAGGAGACCGTACGGCTCGAACCGTGGGGCCCCGACGCGATCCGGGTGCGCGCCCGGCTCGGCGGGCCGGTGCTCGACGGGCTGCCCGGCGCCCTCCAGGACGATCCCCAGCCCTCCGCCGCGACCGTCAAGGTGGCCGACGGGCACGCCTCGCTGACCAACGGCGCGCTCACCGCCGAGATCGCCGCCGACGGCATGATCCGCTTCGTACGGACCGGGGACGGCACGGAGCTGCTGGCCGAGGAGCGCGCCCACTTCTGGTGGCCCGGCCCACGGCTGCGCACCGCCACCGGCAACGGCTACCACCGCTTGGAGCAGCGCTTCCGCGCGTACGAGGGCGAGAAGCTGTACGGGCTGGGGCAGCACCAGCACGGGCTGCTCGACCAGAAGGGCGCCGTCGTCGACCTCGTCCAGCGCAACTCCGAGGTGACCATCCCGGTCCTCACCTCCAGCCGGGGCTACACGCTGCTGTGGAACAACCCGGCGATCGGGCGGGTCGAGCTGGGCGCGACCGGCACCCGCTGGGTCGCCGACAGCGCCCGCCAGATCGACTACTGGATCACCGCAGGGGACCCGGCCACCACCCAGCGCCGCTACACCGAGGTCACCGGCCGCGCCCCCATGCTGCCCGAGTGGGCGGCCGGGTTCTGGCAGTGCAAGCTGCGCTACCGCACTCAGGAGGAGCTGCTGTCCGTCGCCCGCGAGCACCGGCGGCGCGGGCTGCCGATGTCCGTCATCGTGTGCGACTTCTTCCACTGGACGCATCTGGGCGACTGGACGTTCGACCCGGTGGCCTGGCCCGATCCGGCCGCGATGGTGCGGGAGCTGGACGAACTCGGCATCAGGCTGATGGTGTCGGTATGGCCGTCGGTCTCGCCGCTGAGCGAGAACCACGCCACCATGGAGCAGCGCGGCTTCCTGATCGGCACCGAGTACGGCCCGATCGCGCACGCCGACTGGCCCGACCGGCGGGAGGGCGAGCCGGTCCAGGTCGCCTTCTACGACGCCACCCACCCGCAGGCGCGGGAGTTCGTGTGGTCCCGGGTGCGGCAGAACTATCTGGAGCCGTACGGGATCCGCGCCTTCTGGCTGGACGCCTGCGAGCCCGAGCTGAAGCCCGGCTTCTCCGCGAACCTGCGCTACCACGCGGGGCCGGGCCTTGAGGTCGGCAACCTCTACCCGCGCGAGAACGCCCGCGCGCTGTACGACGGGATGCGGGCGGCGGGCGAGGAGGACGTCGTCACCCTCATCCGCTCGGCCTGGGCGGGCAGCCAGCGCTACGGGGCCGTCCTGTGGTCCGGCGACATCGGCACCGACTTCGCGACCCTGCGCCGCCAGATCGCCGCCGGGCTCAATGTGGCGCTGTCCGGCATCCCGTGGTGGAACACCGACATCGGCGGCTTCCACGGCGGCGACCCGGACGACCCGGCCTACCGCGAGGTGCTGATCCGCTGGTTCCAGTTCGGCGCGCTGTCCCCGGTGATGCGGCTGCACGGCTACCGCGCCCCGGGGCTGCCGCTCGGCCCGAACATGACCGGCGGCCCGAACGAGGTGTGGTCGTACGGCGAGGAGGCCGAAGCGATCCTGGCCGCGTATCTGCGGCTGCGCGAGCGGCTGAAGCCGTATCTGCTGGAGCAGATGCGCACCGCCCACGAGGAGGGCCTGCCGCCGCTGCGCCCGCTGTTCCTGGAGTTCCCCGGTGACCCGGCCGCCTGGGACATCGCCGACTCCTACCTGCTGGGCCCGGACCTGCTGGTCGCCCCGGTCCTGGAGCCGGGCGGGGACGCGCGGACGGCGTACCTCCCGGCGGGCGCGCGCTGGACGGACGCCTGGACGGGCGAGGCGTACGAGGGCGGCCGGACGGTGACCGTCCCCGCTCCCCTGGACCGCATCCCGCTGTTCCTGCGGGACGGCGCCCGGCTTCCGGTGCGGGACTGACCAACCCACCGGAGTGCGTACCGCCGCCGCCATGGGGGGCGGTGGCGGTACGCGGGGCGTCAGCTGGCGCTGACGCCGAAGCTGTTGGTACGGAAGTCCAGGCCACCGGCCGACGAGGTGATCTCGTAGCCGAACTGGACGTCGCCGATGGTCACATCGCCGAACCAGCCCTTGGTGTTCTTGATCCAGTTCACGATGGGCTTGATGTCCACGGTGCCGGAGCTGGAGTTGGAGCTGCGGATGAAGGAGAAGACCTCATTGGCGCCGTTGCTGCCCTTGTAGACGGCCCAGGTGTGGCCGCCGAGGGTGACCGTGCCCTGCGAGGTGCCGAGGGGGCCGACCGGGCCGGTCTTGTTGACCCACAGCATGATCTCGTAGTCGTAGTTGCTGTCCCAGATGTCGTACGAGGTGTTGTACGCGCCCGAGGACGGGACCGTCACGCTGTAGTTGCTGGTGAGGGTCTTGATCGCGCTGACCTTCTTGCCGACGACCTTCTTGGCGTTCGGGTAGGACTTGATGCCACCGGTGTTCGGGTGGTTGGCCCACACGCCCCAGTCGCTCGCGGAGTTGGCCCAGATGGACTGGGAGCCCGCGCCGGAGCCCCAGATGTTGTTGTAGAGGGTGTAGCCGCCGGTGGACCAGTTGCCCCACTGGTCGGAGGAGGACCAGGTCGCGGCCTGGGCGGGCGCGGCGGCGAAGCCGACCACGGCGAGGAGCGCCAGTAACGGGGTGAGGAGAAGCGTTCGCACGGCTCTGTGCACGATGCCGTCCTTTCGGTGGGGGGACATTCGGGGATTCCGCCGGTCAGAGCGGTGCCAGGACCACGACCGCGAAGCGGTCCAGCCTGACCTGGGTGTCGTACACGCGCCCGGTCAGCAGATCGGTGCGCGCGGACGGGAGGGGGACGACCGCCGGGGAGCGGCCGTGGTTGAGGAGGAAGAGGTACGGGCCGCGCGGTACGGCTTCGACGCCCTCGGGGATGCCGGGCAGCGGCGGCGCGAGCCCGGCCTCGTCGGCGGCGCGGGCCAGCAGGGCGCGCAGCGCGGCGGGTTCGGGGAGGGTGGAGACGTACCAGGCGGTGCCGTCGCCGTAGGCGTTGCGGGTGACGGCGGGCTGCCCGTCCAGCTCGCCGCCCTTGATCCGGGCGACCGGTTCGGCGGTGGCGGGCTCCAGGTCCTCGGACCAGAGGGTGCCGGTGAACGGGCCGAGCCAGGGGCTCTCGGCGGTCAAGGTCACGGTCTCGCCCTCGTCCAGGGGCCACCACTCGTGGACGGTCCGCAGGCCGAGGATGTCGCGCAGCCGCTGGTCGACCCCGCCGGGGCGGACCCGGTCGTCCTCGTCGGCGACGCCGGTGAAGAAGCCGCAGACGAGGGTGCCGCCGCCGCGCACGTAACCGGCCAGGTTCTCCAGCGCCTCATCGGTGAGCAGGTACAGCTGGGGGACGGCGACCAGGGCGTAGTCGGCGAGGTCGGCGTGCGGATGGGCGAAGTCGGTGGTGAGGTTCCGCTCCCACAGCGCCTGGTGCCAGGCGCGCAGCGCCTGGTCGTACTGGACCCGGGAGGAGGGGCGGCCGTCCTGGACGCTCGCCCACCAGGCGTGCCAGTCGTGGAGGAGGGCGGCCCGGGCGGGCACGTCGGAGCCTGCGACGTCGCCCAGCTCGCCCAGGTGGGCGCCGAGTTCGCGCACCTGCCGGAAGGTGCGGCTGTGCTCCCCGGCGTGGGTGACCATGCCGGAGTGGAACTTCTCAGCTCCCTGCCGGGACTGACGCCACTGGAAGAAGCAGACGCCGTCGGCGCCGCGCGCGACGGCCTGCAGCGACCAGAGCCGCATCAGCCCGTGCGGCTTGGGGTGGTTGACGCCGCGCCAGTTGACCGGGCCCGCGGCCTGTTCCATCAGCATCCACGGCCCGCCCGCCTGGGAGCGGGTCAGGTCGTGGATCATCGCCCCGTACGCGCCGCCCCGCGGGTCCTTGGGGTCGGGGTAGACGTCGACGGAGACGACATCCTCCTCGGCGGCCCAGGCCCAGCCGTCCTGCCCGATGAACAGCGGCATGAAGTTGGTGGTCACCGGGATGCGCGGGGTACGCGCGGCCAGGGCGTCGCGCTCGGCGGTGAAGCACTCCAGCAGCGCGTCGCTGGTGAAGCGGCGGAAGTCCAGCGCCTGCCCGGGGTTGCCCAGGTACTGGGCCCGGCGCGGCGGAATGATCTCTTCCCAGGAGTCGTAGCGCTGGCTCCAGAAGGCGGTCCCCCAGGCCTCGTTGAGGGCGTCGAGGCGACCGTACTTGCCGCGTAACCAGCGGCGGAAGTGGGCGGCGGTGGTGTCGCACCAGCAGTGGGTGCCGTACTCGTTGCCCACGTGCCACATACGCAGGGCTGGGTGATCGCCGTAGCGGTCGGCCAGGTCCTCGGTGATCCGCAGCGCGTAGTCGCGGTAGACGGGGGACGAGGCGCAGAACTGGTTCCGCGAGCCGTACCAGACGACCGAGCCGGTCTCGTCGCGCGGCAGGCTCTCGGGGTGGCGGGCGCCCATCCAGGGCGGCGGGGAGGCGGTGGGGGTGGCCAGGCACACCTCGATGCCCCCTTGGTGGAGCAGGTCCATGACCCGGTCGAGCCAGCCGAAGTCGCGGGCGCCGGGGCGGGGTTCGAGCCTCGCCCAGGAGAAGACGCCGACCGTGACGGTGGTGACGCCCGCCTCGCGCATCAGCCGGACGTCGTCGTGCCAGACGCTCTCGGGCCACTGCTCGGGGTTGTAGTCGGCGCCGTAGAGGACGCGGCCGCGGGTGGCGTCGTTCAGGTCGGGCATACCGGCTCTCCCGGGTCGTGACGGTCTGGTGGAACGGGGCACACGGCTTGGTCAGCCCTTGACGGCGCCGATGAGCATGCCCTTGGTGAAGTGCTTCTGGACGAACGGGTAGAGGACGGCGACCGGGATCAGCGCGAGCACCATCACGGCCATCTGCACGGCCAGGCCCGGGACCTGCTGGGTGGAGATCATCTGGGCCATGCCCTGTGGCGCCTGCTGCTTGATGACGAGCTGGCGCAGGATCATCTGGAGCGGCCACATCTGCTGGTCGTTGAGGTAGAGCATCGCGTTGAACCACTGGCTCCAGTAGCCGACCGCGTAGAACAGCGAGACCACCGCGATCACGGCCCTGGACAGCGGCATCACGATCTGGAACAGGATCCGCCACTCCCCCGCGCCGTCGATGCGGGCGCTGTCGACCAGCTCGGGCGCGGTGTCCTGGAAGAACGCGCGCAGCACCAGCACGTTGAAGACCGAGATGGCGCTCGGCAGGATCATCGACCAGTAGCTGCCGTCCAGGCCGACCCCGGTGACCAGCAGATAGGTGGGGATCAGACCGGCGTTGAAGAACATGGTGACGAGCAGCAGCATCAGGATCGGGCGGTGGAGGAACGATCCGGAGCGGGAGAGTCCGTAGGCGCACAGCACGGAGACGACGGTGCTGATCGCGGTGCCCACGGCGGTGAGCGCGAGGCTGACGAGCGTCGCGCGGGTCACGGTGCCGCCGCTCAGCAGCTCGGTGTAGGCGCGGAAGGTGATCGTCTTGGGGACGATGACCAGACCGCCCGCGTCGGTGATGGTCTTCTGGTCGGAGAGGCTGGTGACGACCACCACCCACAGCGGGCCGAGGATCGCCAGGCACACCCCGGTGAGGGTGATGCCCTTGAGCCCCTGGCCGACCTTGCTGGGCTCCTCCTCCCACACCGGGCGCTTCTCCCGGCCACGGCGGCGCAGCGGCTGGGTGGAGGGGGTCGCGGCGGGGGCGGCGGGCCGTTCGGTCACGGTCATTTCCGGTAAACCCCCTGCTCGCCGAGCATATGGGCGACTTTGTTGGCCATCAGCACCAGGACGAGGCTGAAGACGCCCTTGATCAGGCCGCCCGCGGCGGCGATCCCGTAGTCGGTGTTGGCGATGCCGACCCACCACACGTAGGTGTCGAAGACCTCCGAGGCGCCCGGCCCCACCGCGTCGCGCTGCAGCAGGATCTGCTCGAAGCCGACGGTCAGCGCGTCGCCGACGCGCAGCACCAGCAGCAGGGCGATCACCGGGCGCAGCGCGGGCAGGGTGACGTGCCACATCCGGCGCCAGCGGCCCGCGCCGTCCACGGCGGCCGCCTCGTACAGGTCCTGGTTGACGGCGGACAGCGCGGCGAGGAAGACGATCACGCCCCAGCCCGCGTCCTTCCACACCAGCTGGGCGGTGACCAGGTACTTGAAGACGCCGGGGTCGGTCATCAGGTCGAAGCCCTCGTACCCATGGGAGCGCAGCCGCTGGGCGAGGAGCCCTGCGCCGCCGAGCATCTGCTGGAAGATCGTGACGACCAGCACCCAGGAGAAGAAGTGCGGCAGGTAGAGGATCGACTGCACCAGGCCCCGGAGCCGGTCGCTGAGCACGCTGTTGAGCAGCAGCGCGAGCGCGACCGGCACCGGGAAGAACAGCACCAGCTGGATGAAGGTGATGCTGAGGGTGTTGGCGAAGGCGTCCCAGAAGCGGCTGTCCTCGAAGAGCAGGGTGAAGTTGTCGAACCCGACCCAGGGGCTGGTCCACAGCCCCTGGGTGAACGGGTCGTAGTCCTTGAACGCGACCGTGGTCCACAGCAGCGGTACGTAGGTGAAGAGCAGGAGCAGACCGACGGCGGGGGCCGTCATCAGCAGCAGGGCGCGGTCGCGGCGCAGCCGGTGCCACCACCGGGCGCCGCCGGTCCGGTGGCGGTTCCGGTCGCGAAGATTGATCGCCATCAGGCGCCGCTGCCGTTCTCGTCGAGCAGCTTGGCGTACCAGTCGCGGAGCCGGTCGCCGCCGCCGCTGCGCCAGTCGCCGATGGCCCGCTGGGCGTCCTTGATCGACTTGCGGCCGCGGGTGACGTCCTTGGCCAGGTCCTCGAAGGGGGTGTAGAGGGAGGCGTACCGGTTGGGCTCCTGGATCTGCATGCCGTAGAAGAGCGGCTTCTTCGCGAACTTCCCCATGCGCCCCATCCAGCCGCAGTAGTCCTCGACCATCTGCGGGAAGTCCGGATAGGCGACGCTGGCCTGCGGGGATACGACGAAGCGGTAGGTGTCCTGGACATCCCGCACACCGGTGGCGTTCTTGACCGGAACGCCGTCCTTCATGGTGTGGTGCACGCCCTCGACGCCGTAGTCGATGAGCCGCTGCTCCTTGGTGCCGAAGGGCGCGGCGATGAAGTTGGCGAGGGCGAGGATTTCCTCGAGCTGCTCCTTGGAGAGGTTCTTGTTGAGGAAGGACCAGATCGCGGCGGGCGGGTCGAGATAGAGGACCGGGTCGCCGCCGTCGGGGCCGAAATAGTCCATTCCCTGAATCTTGAAGTCCGGGTTGCTCTCGGCCTGTTCGAAGGTGGCGCCGTACCATTTGGCGTCACCGTCGTTGTAGATGAGGGTCTGGCCGGAGGTGAAGCGGGTCAGCGCGTCATTGGCCTTGCCCGCGATGGCGTCGGGGTGGACATAGCCCTGGGCGAAGAGCTTTCGGCACCATTCCAGGGCTTCCAGGTAGTTGTCGGTCTCCACCTTGTGGACGAGCTTTCCGTCCTTCTCCACCCAGTAGTACGGCTTTTCGCCGGGGCAGCCGAAGAATCGCTGCGCCGCCCACCACATGTCGTCGCACGCCCACACCTTGCTCTTGGGGCGGGTGATCTCCTTGGCGAGGGCGAGGAACGCGTCCGGGCTCTTCGGGACCTCGTAGCCATTCTTCTTGAAGAGGTCCTCGCGGTAGAACGGGACGACACTGCCGAGCGGGCGGGACGGCATCGGCAGGCCGCGGAGCTTGCCGCCGAAGACGGACATCTGCCAGGCGGCCGTGGGAATGGCGGCCAGGTTAGGGTATTTCTTCACCTTGTCGCCGGAGAGATACGGGCCGAGGTCGGCGAATTTGGCGCTGACCGCGCCATGGATCTTTCCGCCCATCTCCCACAGCGGAATCATCACGATATCGGCGATGTCACCGGAGGCGAGGACCGCGCTCAGCTTTTCGCCGTAGGTGTTGCCGTCCTGCGGCTGAAGCCTGATCTTCGCGCCGAGCGCGTCGTTGACCGCCTTGTAGTAGGCGTTGTCCTTGGGCGGCGGGGTGCCCCACAGCGGCTCGAACATGGTGTAGCCGCCGCCGTGACCGGGCTTGCCCTTCACGGAGGCGACCAGGGCGGCGGCGGACGGCGCCTTGGTGTAGCCGGGGCTGGAGCCGTTGACGCTCGGAATATCGGGGTCCGCCACCTTGGAGGCCACATAGGTCGGCAGCAGCTTCTTCAGATCCTTGCCGGAGGTGGTCCCGTTCTTGTTGCCGCTCCCCTCCGTGGAGCACGCGGACAACAGCGGAACGCCTCCCGTCACGGCCGCCGCGGCGATCGCCGTGGAGGCCAGGAAGGTTCTCCGGCTGGGAGCGGAAGTAGAGGCCGAAGCCTGGGAGTTCGGCATTGCGTCAACCCTTCGTGGCGAGCCCGCCGTACGACCGATGGTCGAAGCGCTTCGATATTGCGCTGAGATTAAGTCGGGGGGTCAGGTCGCGCAAGGGCCGGGCGGGAAGAGGTCGTTGGCGTTCCGTTGATTCCCGTCTTTCCGTAACCGGGTGGCGGGAAAGGGCCGTTGATACGCCGAGCCTTGACAGGGCGGGACCTGGGCCCCCAGCATCGAAGCGCTTCGAATCACACCTCCGACCTCCGCGAGGGGACCTGTGAGCGGTTGCGAGCCCGGTGAACCGGCGACCCGTCCGCCCTTCCGCGATCCGCGGCTGCCGGTCGGCGCCCGCGTGGACGACCTGCTCGCCCGGCTCACGCCCGACGAGCGGATCGCGATGCTCCACCAGTACGCGCCCGAGGTGGAGCGGCTCGGCCTCGCCGCGTTCCGCACCGGGCAGGAGGCGCTGCACGGCGTCGCCTGGATGGGCCCGGCGACGGTGTTCCCGCAGGCGGTCGGGCTCGGCGCCACCTGGAGCCCGGACCTGGTGCGGCGGGTCGGCGAGGCGGTCGGCACCGAGGTACGGGCCATGCGCGCCCGCGACCCCCGGGTCGGGCTCAACGTCTGGGCGCCCACGGTCAACCTGCTGCGCGATCCGCGCTGGGGCCGCAACGAGGAGGGGTACGCCGAGGATCCGTACCTCACCTCCACCCTGGCCGCCGCCTACACCCGCGGGCTGCGCGGCGACCACCCGGACCGCTGGCGCACCGCGCCCGTCCTCAAGCACTGGCTGGCGCACAACAACGAGACCGACCGCGACACCTCGTCGTCCTCCGTGCGCCCGCGCGTCCTGCACGAGTACGACCTCGCGGCCTTCCGCGGCGCGGTGCGGGCGGGCGCGGTGGCCGGGGTGATGCCCGCGTACAACCTGGTCAACGGGCGGCCCAACCACCTCTCCCCGTATCTGCGGGAGCACTTGCGCACCTGGACCGACCAGCAGTTGGTGGTCTGCTCGGACGCGGGCGCGCCCTCCAACCTGGCCGGGTCCGAGCACTACTTCGACACCCACGAGGAGGGCGTGGCGGCCGCCCTGCTGGCCGGTGTGGACAGCTTCACCGACCACGACCAGGACGCCTCGAAGACCATCGCCCGGGTGCGGGGCGCGCTGGAGCGCGGGCTCATCGACGCGTCCGCCGTCGACACGGCGGTGCGGCGGCTGCTGACGATGCGGTGCGCGCTGGGCGAGTTCGACGGTTTCGGCGGGGAGGACGATCCGTACGCCGATCCACGGAGCGCCGGTTTCGACACACCCGCGCACCGGGCGCTCGCCCTGGAGGCCGCCGAACAGGCCGTCGTCCTGCTCAAGAACGACGGGCTGCTGCCGCTGTCGCCGTCCGCCACCGGAACCGTGGCCGTGGTCGGCCCGCTCGCCGACGAGTGCAAGCTCGACTGGTACAGCGGCAGCCTGCTGCGCCGCAGCTCGCCGCGCGAGGCGCTGGCGGCGCGGCTCGGCGCGGACCGGGTGGTGTTCGCGGAGGGGACGGACACCGTCCGGCTGCGCACCTCGGGGGGCTGGGTGCGGGTGCCGTCCGGTGCCGTAGCGGAGGAGGCGGCGCGGGAGGCGGCGCGGGAGGCGGCGCTCAATCCGGCGCATACGGCGGGACGCACCGATCTGCCGCCGCTGACCATCGGCGACACCCCCACCGACCTGGCCCTCGCTAACTGGGGCGGGGGCGTGCTCACGCTGCGCGCCCCCTCCGGCCGCTATCTGACGGTCGCCGACGACGGCTTCGTGCGGGCCGCCGCCGAGCAGCCCGGAGGCTGGGTGGTCCAGGAGACGTTCGCGCTGGAGCGGCACGGGGACGGGCATCTCCTCAGACACGGCGGGACGGGCGGATATGTCTGTGTCGCCGCCGAGGGCCTGAAGGTTGCCGACCGGTCCCGGGCCGAGATCTTCCACCCGGAGGTCGTCGAACGCGGCGAGGACGCCGTCGCTCGGGCCGCCGCCGGGGCCGACGCGGTCATCGTCGTCCTGGGCAACGATCCGCACATCAACGGCCGGGAGACCGAGGACCGCACCACCCTCGCCCTGCCCGCCGCGCAGGACCGGCTGTGGCGCGCGGCCCACGCCGCCAACCCGCGCACCGCGCTGGTGCTGACCAGCAGCTATCCGTACGCCGTCGGGGACGCGGCCGACGCGCTGCCCGCCCTGCTGTGGACCGCCCACGGCGGCCAGGCGGCGGGCACCGGGCTGGCCCGGGTGCTGTGCGGCGACGTCTCACCGGCCGGGCGGCTGCCGCAGACCTGGTACGCGTCCGAGGACGACCTGCCGGACCTGCTGGACTACGACATCATCGGCTCCCGCGCCACCTACCTCTACTTCGACGGCGCCCCGCTCTTCCCCTTCGGGCACGGCCTGTCGTACACCCGGTTCGGCTACGACGGCCTGTCGGTGCGGCAGTCGGGAGAGGGGGCGGTGGCCGTCGAGTGCACGGTCACCAACTCCGGTCCGTGCGACGGCGACGAAGTGGTGCAGATCTACGCGAGCGCCCCGGGGGCGCGCGCCCAGCGCCCGCACCGGCGGCTGATCGCCCACCGCCGGGTGGCGCTGCGCCGGGGCGAGATGGTGCGGCTGTTCTTCACCGTGCCGGTGGACGAGGCGCTGGGGTTCTGGGACGTGGCGCACGGCCGCTGGACCGTCGACCCGGGCACGTACGAGATCCACGCGGGCGCCTCCAGCGCGGACATCCGCCGCATCGCCGCCCTCACCCTGGAGGGCCCGCCGCCCGCCCCGCGCCCGGTGCTGCGGCGCGGGCTGGAGGCGGCGGACTACGACGCGGCGGACGGCACCGTGCTCGTCGACCGCACGAAGGTGAGCGGTGACGCGGTGGCCTGCGGCGACGAGGCGGTCGGACGGCTCCTCTTCCGCGCCTGCGACTTCGGCGCGGGCGCGGCGGCGGTCACGGTCGAGGCGGCCGTCCAGGCGGTGGCCGGGGCCGTGGTCGAACTCCACCTCGCCGACGGCACGCCCCTGGCCACCGTCGCCGTCCCGCCCACCGGCGGCCGCTACGCGTACACCACCGTGCGCGCCGTCCTGTCCGCGCCGCCGACCGGTGTGCACGACCTCCACGTCACCCTGCGCGGGGCCGTCAGACTGGCGCGCCTCGGCTTCTCCGGCTGAGGGTCCGGAGCAGCCGAGGCGGGCCGCTGTGTTGGTTACAGGTCGATCCCGGTGAGGACCATGACCCGCTCGTACGTGTAGTCCTCCATCGCGAACCGCACGCCCTCGCGACCCACGCCGGACTTCTTCGCGCCCCCGTAGGGCATCTGGTCGGCCCGGTAGGACGGCACATCGCCGACGATCACGCCGCCGACCTCCAGCGCGCGGTGCGCGCGGAACGCGGTCCGCACATCGCGGGTGAACACGCCCGTCTGCAGGCCGTACTTGGAGTCGTTGACGGCCGCGTACGCCGCCTCCTCGCCCTCCGCCGACTGAACGGTGAGCACCGGGCCGAAGACCTCCTCGCAGGAGACCGTGACGTCCGCCGGGACGTCCGCGAGCACCGTCGGGGCGTAGTTCGCGCCCTCGCGCTTGCCGCCCGTCAGCAGCTTCGCACCGGCCTGGACCGCCTCGTCCACCCAGGACTCGACGCGCTTGGCGGCGGCCTCGTCGACCAGCGGGCCGACATCGGTCGCGTCATCGGACGGGTCGCCGGTGACCTGCGCCTCGACGGCCGCGACGATCTTAGGCAGCAGCCGCTCGTACACGGACGCGTCCGCGATGACCCGCTGCACGGAGATGCAGGACTGGCCGCCCTGGTAGTTGGAGAACGTGCCGATGCGGGTGGCCGCCCAGTCGAGGTCGGGGTCGGTGGCGTAGTCGGACAGGACCACCGCCGCGCCGTTGCCGCCCAGCTCCAGCGTGCAGTGCTTGTGCGGCACGGACGCCTGGATCGCGTAGCCGACCTTGTCCGAACCGGTGAAGGAGATGACCGGCAGCCGCTCGTCCTGGACCAGTGCGGGCATCTGGTCGTTCGGTACCGGCAGCACGCTCCAGGAGCCCGCCGGAAGCTCCGTTTCGGCGAGCAGTTCGCCGAGGATCAGCGCGGACAGCGGGGTCGCGGGCGCGGGCTTGAGGATGATCGGCGTACCGACGGCGAGCGCCGGGGCGACCTTGTGCGCGCACAGGTTCAGCGGGAAGTTGAACGGCGCGATGCCGAGCACGGTGCCGCGCGGGAAGCGGCGGGTCAGCGCGAGCCGCCCCTCGCCACCGGCGTCGGTGTCCAGCCGCTGGGCCTCCCCTCCGTTGAACCGGCGGGCCTCCTCCGCCGCGATCCGGAAGACGGAGACGGCGCGGCCGACCTCGCCGCGCGCCCACTTCATGGGCTTGCCGTTCTCGCCCGAGATGAGCCGGGCGATCTCCTCGGTGCGCTCGGCGAGCCGTCGCGACACGTGGTCGAGGGCGGCGGCCCGTACGTGCGCGGGCGTCGCGGCGAACTTCCCGCGCACCGCCTCGGCGGCCGCCACGGCCTCCTCGATCTGCGCCTCGGTGGGGACGCTCACCGCGCCGACGCGCCGGCCGTCCCACGGCGACGTGACCTCGAGCGTGCTCTCGCCCGTCGCCTCGCGGCCGGCGAGCCAGAACGCATGGGTGACAGCTTCGTTTGTGTCTGGCACAGCGGATCCCGACCCTTCTGAAGTGGTGGGGTGATGGTGCGGATGTCTCTCTGCTCCCACCGTAGGCGCGCGGGCCGCGCGGCGCGTTTGTCCGGGGCGGCGCAGTCGGTGCCCGGGGCGCACCGCAATGGCGTGTGGTCTGTCGGACCTCAGGACTTCAGCGTGGGGGTCGCCGGGGCCGTGGCCTTCAGGGCCAGCCAGAGTTCCATGCGGACGTCCGGGTCGTCGAGGGAGCGGCCCAGGATCTCCTCCACGCGGCGCATCCGGTAGCGCAGGGTGTGCCGGTGGACGCCCAGGTCGGCGGCGGCCGCGTCCCACTGCCCATGCCGGGACAGCCAGGCGCGCAGGGAGGCGACCAGGTCACCGCGGCCCGTCGCGTCATGGTCGTGCAGGGCGCGCAGCATGCCGTCCGCGAAGGCCCGTACGGCGTCGTCGGCGAGCAGCGGCAGCAGCGAACCCGCCGCCACGTGCTCGTGCTCGACCAGCACCCGGCCGCGCCGCCGGGCCACCGACAGGGCCTGTTCCGCCTGCCGGTAGGCGGCCGCGGCCGCGATGGGGCCCGCCGGGGCGGACAGGCCGACGACGAGGTCGCCGCCCGGGGCCGCGGCGGCGCGCTCGCGGGGTCGGGTCGCCGCGCCGCGGCGGCTCTCGATCGCCTCGGCATGCTCCGCACAGACGGCGACCGCGGCGCCGCCGTCCGGGGCCAGCACGATCAGCCGCTCGCCGTCGGGCACGACGAGCACCGCCTCGCCGGTGCGGGCCGCGGCGGCCTCCATCGCGTCCACGAGCACCCCGAGGGGGTCGGCGCGGTCCGGATCGCCCGCGCCGGCGCTCGTATCGGCCTCGGCGGCCGCCTCCGCCGCTGTCTCGTCCGCCGCGTACGCGCCGTGCTGCTGGTGCGAGGCCTGCGTACCGCCGCCCGGCACCGCCTCCGCGACGAGCATCCGGAACGGGGCGTCCAGCAGCCCCCCGTACAGCCGACCGGCCACTGCCCGCGCATGGTCCGGCTCCCCCGCGAGCAGCATCCGCAGGACGGCGGTGCCCAGCCGCTGTTCGGCCTCCCGCAGGGCCCGGGACCGCTCGGTGGTGAGGGTCAGCAACGCCACGGCCGAGTGGACGGCGTAGCGCTCGGCGGTGCCCAGCGGCGCGCCCGTACCGACCGCGAGGACGCCACGGGTACGGCGCCCCGTACCCAGCGACTGCAGCTCCACCCGGTCCGTCGCCTCGCCGCCCGCCTCCGCGCCGCCCCCGCCGACCACGACGCTCGCCGGGGCAGGCCGGGCGCGCAGCCGCTCGGCGTCGGCCGTATGGCGGGCGGCGCGGCGGGCCGCCCAGTCGGGGGCGGCGGCGACCACGGAGCCGGAGGCGTCGTAGAGCGCCGCCCAGCCGTCGACGTGCGCGGCGAGCCGGGCGACCAGCGCGGCGGGCCCCTCGGCGCCGATCGCGGCCCGGGTCAGCTCCCGCTGCGCCTCGAACCCGGCGGTCACCGCGCGGTACTGGTCGGCGGCTATCGCCGCCGAGACGGCCTTGCTGATGGCGATGAAGGGCGTCCGCCGCGGCACCACGAGCAGCGGCAGCCCCTCCTCCTTGGCCGCGGCCACGAGCGCCGACGGCACCTCGTCATAGGCGACCCCGACCGCGAACCCCAGCCCCACCACCCCCGCGCCGACCAGCCGCCGGACGTAGCGGGCCATCGCGTCCGGGTCGTCGGCGTCCAGCTTCATCGCGGTGATGAGCAGCAGCTCACCGCCCTCCATATAGGGCACGGGGTCGGCCAGCTCGCTGACATGGGCCCAGCGCACCGGCGTCTCCAGCCGGTCCTCTCCCGCGAGGACGGACAGCTTGAGCGCGGTGTGGTGGACGAGTGAGGCGAGCGTGGGAGGCATGGCACCTTCGATGCGGATGCGACGACGAATGCGACTTCACCGCCCCGTATGAACGGCTACTGCCGATTCTGCCTCAATGGACGAATCCGTGGTATCCACGCCGAGCGGCCCCGCGCCCGGCACACCGGACAGAGCCCCGGCCGGATCGGCCGGGGCTCTCGCTCAGCCGCGCAGGTCCAGCAGTACCGGGGGGCCGCCCTCGCCTCGTACCGATGTCACCGACAGCACCGCGTGTCCGGCGGGGACCGAGTGCGCCAGTTCCGAGGCGGACCAGCGCTCGCGCTCCACCTTCCGCACCGTCACGGACTGGGTCGTGACCGCCTTCCCCGTCACCACCTTGCGGATGAAGTGCAGGACCTTGGTGAACGGCTCGTCCGAGATGATCTGCCGGTCCGTGACGTCCCGGGTCTCGACCCATTCCGTCCCCCACACCTCCGCGAACCGGGCCCCGTCCCACGTCGTCACCCCGGCGCAGGCCATCCGGCAGCCGACCGCTCCCAGCAGCGCGCTGCGCAGCGTCTCGGGGACGTCGTCGAGGGTACGGAGGGTCAGCACCGCGCCCGCGTGGGCGGCGCGGAGGCGCTGGATACCGCGCAGCGCCTCGGGGGTGATGGTGTGCGACGCGTCGTCGAGGACCAGGCACGCGAAGAGCGACCGGTCGGCGCGGCCCGCCGCGCACTCGGAGAACTGCGCGAGCACGAGACGGGCCAGCATGCGGGACGCCTCGGCGTGCCCGCGCTCCGGCAGATCGATACGGACCCGCAGCGGGTGTTCGAGCGCGCGGAGGGAGAACGGACGGCGGTCACCGGTGGTGTCGAAGAAGTTGGCGAACGCGGGCCGGTCCAGCAGCGCGATCCGGTCCGCCAGCAGCGCGCCCGCGTCCCCGGGCGCCCCGGACTGCCGTACCCGCGCCTCCAGCTCGCGCGCCTGCGCCCGCTCCCCCGCCGCGTCGAGCGCCTCGCGCAGCGCGCCGACCGCCGTCTTCGCGCCGTCCAGCAGCTCCCGCAGCTCCGGCACGGACGGGAAGCGGCCGTGCGCGGCGCGATAGGGGCCGAGCAGCTGGGCCAGCGCCGTGGCGGCCCGGCGGCTGTCGCCCCCGGGCAGCGAGGCGGCCATGTCGCCGATCAGCGCCTCGGCGAGGATGCCCGCGGCCTCGTCGGGGTCCGTGGTGCCGCCGTAGAGGTCGAAGTCGTAGACGGAATCGGGGCGGCCGATCTTCACGACGACGTCGAACGCCTCGTCGGGCCCCAGGCCCGCCCCCGCCGCCCCCACGGCCACCACCGCGACCCGCCCGGCGAGCGCCTGCAGACACAGCGACTCCACGACGGGCCGCACCAGCCGCCCGGTCTTCCCCGACCCGGGCGGCCCGACGGCGAGCAGCGAGGTCCCGAGCACCTCGGGGTCGAGGGCGAGCCCGGCGCCACGGTGCTGGTACGGATTGCGCAGATCGTCGACGGCGGTACCGAGGCGGACCTGGTGGGCGAGGAGATCGTGCTCGGCCGTGCGCGCGGGCAGGTCCCGGGCCCCGGACGGATGGCCGTGCGAGGCGGCGCCGTGGCGCAGCACGGTGTCGGTGAACGATGCGAGGGAGTTCCGTCCGGTCCGGACCGACTGCCAGGCGTGCTCGATGCGGGCGTGGTCGACGTCGTTCATCGCCCCGGCCCGCGCCTCGGCCGCCAGCCGGTCGGCCGCCCCATGCGCCCCGGCGGCCCGCAGATGCGGCCACTCGACGGGATCGGCCTCGGGCCGTGCAGGGGCCGCCCGAGACGCACGGTCGCCTCTGACGCGCTGCCAAACAGGCGATACAAAGCGGCGCCAGACCTCGCCCCAATGGCCGACACGGCCGAAGACCGCGAAGATCAACACCCCGAGAACATATTCGTAGACACGTGTGGCCTGAGCGAATCCCTCAAGATCCACGACTCGCCCATCACTCATCCCGACCCAGGAATCTGGAGTGAACACGTAGAAAAACCACATGTACCAGCCGCCGAGATAGTTGTGGATGAGCAGCCGCCAAGCCAGCCAGCCGCAGATTCCAGCGATCAAGGCACCGCTGATCAGCCGTCGCCCAGGGATCCTTTCCGGATCCTCCGGCGGCTTGGGCCTGTGCCCATACGCCCACACCCCCGGCCCCGCCCCCTCGGCCCGCGGAGTCCGCAGCCATGCGGCGAACGACGGCCGGGCGCCGGATGCCGCAGGCGCGCCCGGCGGCACCGGCGCGCCCGGCGGCATCAGCGGTGGCACCGCCGGGGCCGCAGGGGGCACCCGGGGCGGGGTGGGGGGATGGGGGGGTGGGGTGGGTCGGGTGTTGCGGGAGTCGTACGTACCCTCGGTGTCCATCTGCTACCCCTTGCCCCCTGACCGGCTGTGCCTCTGCGTTTCGCGCCACCGCGCCACCGCTCAATCTAGTGTTCCCGCCCGGGGAGTTCAGCGACCCCACCGGGGTGGCACCTCATGACGTGCCGAGGTGACGGCCGGGCCGCGGCTATGGCCGCCGCGGACAACGCACCACCCGCACTGCTCCCGAACGGAACATGCCGCTTCCCGCGCCGCGCGCCTAGCCTGCGAGTAAAGCCCCTGTCACGCCCCCTTCATCCCGTGGAGTACCTCATGACCGAACTGTCCGGAGGCCCGTCCCTCCCCCAGGAGCGTCGCGTCGTCACCGCGATCCCCGGCCCGAAGTCGCAGGAGCTGCTCGCCCGTAAGAACGCGGCGGTCGCCGGTGGCGTGGGGAGCGTGCTGCCGGTCTTCACCACCCGCGCGGGCGGCGGCGTGATCGAGGACGTGGACGGCAATTCGCTGATCGACTTCGGCTCCGGCATCGCCGTGACCTCGGTCGGCTCCAGCGCCGAGGCCGTGGTGCGCCGGGCGTCGGCGCAGCTGGCGGACTTCACGCACACCTGTTTCATGGTGACGCCGTACGAGGGGTACGTGGAGGTCTGCGAGGAGCTGGCGCGGCTCACGCCGGGCGATCACGCCAAGAAGTCGGCGCTGTTCAACTCCGGCGCCGAGGCCGTCGAGAACGCGGTGAAGATCGCCCGCGCGCACACCAAGCGCCAGGCGGTCGTCGTGTTCGACCACGGCTACCACGGCCGGACGAACCTCACCATGGCGCTCACCGCCAAGAACATGCCGTACAAGCACGGCTTCGGCCCCTTCGCGCCCGAGGTCTACCGCGTGCCGGTCGCCTACCCCTACCGCTGGCTGACGGGCGCGGAGAACTGCGCCGAGGAGGCCGCGGCGCAGGCCATCGACATGATCAGCAAGCAGGTCGGGGCGGAGAACGTGGCCGCGATCATCATCGAGCCGGTCCTCGGCGAGGGCGGCTTCATCGAACCCGCCAAGGGCTTCCTGCCGCGGATCGCCGAGTTCGCGAAGGACAACGGCATCGTCTTCGTCGCGGACGAGATCCAGTCCGGCTTCTGCCGCACCGGCCAGTGGTTCGCGTGCGAGGACGAGGGCATCGTCCCGGACCTGATCACCACCGCCAAGGGCATCGCGGGCGGCCTTCCGCTGGCCGCTGTCACCGGCCGCGCCGAGATCATGGACGCGGCGCACTCCGGCGGCCTCGGCGGCACCTACGGCGGCAACCCGGTGGCGTGCGCGGCGGCGCTGGGCGCGATCGAGACGATGCGCGAGCTGGACCTCAACGCGAAGGCCCGGCGCATCGAGGAGGTCATGAAGGGCCGCCTGTCCGCGCTGCAGGAGAAGCACGACATCATCGGTGACCTCCGCGGCCGCGGCGCGATGATCGCCGTCGAACTGGTGAAGCCGGGCACCAAGGACCCGAACCCGGAGGCGACGGCGGCCGTCGCCAAGGCCTGCCACGCCGCCGGTCTGCTGGTGCTGACCTGCGGTACGTACGGCAACGTGCTGCGCTTCCTGCCGCCGCTGGTGATCGGTGAGGACCTGCTGAACGAGGGGCTGGACGTCCTCGAAAGCGCCTTCGCCGAGCTGTAGAGCCACCGGTGACACGAGCGGTGACTGTGGGTGGATCGTCGAGCCGCGTGAAGAAGATGTGCGGGGCCCATGACAGGTGGGTGATCGGCCTGTCCGACAGCCTCTCGCTGCCGTACGGTCATTCCAGATGAGAGAAACACCCCGCTCGCAGGGGACTGCGGGCGATGCCGAGCCGGTGCTTCCCCAGCTCCGACCCGGCTGTGCCCTCGCGCACACCACTGGAGCCTCCGGCTCCGGATCTCCTCACCGATCGGACGGCCGCCCGCCCCAAACCCCCCGGGGCGTGCGGCACACCGGTCGCCACGGCGGCCCCGGAACCACCCCCCCTGTTCCGGGGTCGCCGTCTGTCTTCCTCACGTTCGCGCTCCCCGCCGCGCTGCTGGCGGTGTTCGCGCTGTGCGCCTGGCAGGTCGCCGTCCACGGTCCGCTGCGTACGTTCGACGAGCGGCTCGGCCGCGCGATCGCCGGATCGCCCTTCCCCTCCCCCGTCGCGGAGTTCTTCGCCGACCTCGGCAATACGGCGGTGGCGCTCCCGGTCCTCCTCGCCGCGCTCGCCTGCGCGGTGTGGCGGGCCCGGGCGGCGGCACTCCGGTGGTGGCCGGGTCCGCTGGCCGCCGCGCTGGCGATGGCGGCGGTCCCGGCCCTGGTCGCACCGCTCAAGGCGCTACTCGACCGCCCTGGCCCGCCCGGCCCGCTGGCGGGCGAGACCGGATTCTTCCCGTCCGGCCATGCCGCGACGGCCGCCGTCGCCTATGGCGCGGCGGCCGTGCTGCTGCTCCCCCTCCTGCGCGGTCGGGCCCGGGGGTGGCTCCGGGGGTGGCTGATCGGCGCCGTCGTCCTGCTCAACCTCGCGGTGGGGGTGGGCCTGGTCCGCCGGGCGTACCACTGGCCGCTGGATGTGGCCGGGAGCTGGTGTCTGTGCGGCATCCTGCTGTGGGTGGTGTTCCGGGTACGTGAACGGAGCGAAAACCCGCCCGTCTGACATCGGCGCTCAGCTGTCGAAGCCCAGCCCCACCCGGTCCATCGCCTTCAGCCACAGATTGCGCCGTCCGCCGTTGGCGTCGGCCCGGCTCATCGACCACTGGGTGAGGCCGATCCCCGCCCAGCGGACCGGTTCCGGCGGGAACGGCAGCGGTTTGCTGCGCACCATCTCCAGCCGGGTCCGCTCGGTGGGCTCACCGGCCAGCAGGTCGAGCATCACCTCCGCGCCGAAGCGGCTCGCACCGACGCCGAGGCCGGTGTAGCCGAGGGCGTAGGCGACGCGTCCGCCGTGTGCGCTGCCGAAGAACGCGGAGAAGCGGGAGCAGGTGTCGATCGCGCCGCCCCAGGCGTGGCTGAACCGCACGCCCTCCAGCTGCGGGAAGCAGCGGAAGAAGTGCCGGGCGAGGGTGCGGTAAGTGGCCGGGTGGTGATCGTATTCGGCGCGCACCCCGCCGCCGTAGCGGTAGACGATGTCGTAGCCGCCCCACAGGACGCGGTGGTCGGCGGTGATGCGGAAGTAGTGGAAGTGGTTGGCGGTGTCGCTGAGGCCCTGCCGCCGCTGCCAGCCGATCGCGGCGAGCTGCGCGGCGGTCAGCGGTTCGGTCATCAGGGCGTGGTCGTAGACGGGGACGATGTACGGGCGGACGCGGCGGACCAGGGCCGGGAAGGCGTTGGTGGCCAGGGCGACCTGCCGGGCCCGCACCCGGCCGTACGGGGTGCGCACGAGCATCCCGGACGTGCCGGTTCCAGACGCTCCGGTTCCGGCGCGGCTCAGCTGCTCGGCCGGGGTGTGCTCGTAGATCCGTACGCCCAGCTCGGCGCAGGCCCGCTTGAGCCCCCAGGCGAGCTTGGCGGGGTGCAGCATGGCCACGCCCCGGCGGTCCCACAGCCCGGCGAGGAAGGTGGGCGAGTCGACCTCGGCGCGCACCGCGTCGCGGTCCAGGTACTGGGGCTCGGCGACGCCGAGCGCGGCGGCCTGGGCGGCGGTCTCGCGCAGTCCGGCGATCTGGTGGGGCCGGGTGGCGACGTCGATCTCGCCGGTGCGCTCGAAGTCGCAGTCGATGGCGTAACGGGCGACGGCGGCCTCGATGGCGTCCAGGTTGCGGTGGCCGAGCCGTTCCAGTTCGGGCAGTTCACGGGGCCAGCGGGCGGCGCCGTTGCCGAGGCCGTGGGTGAGGGAGGCGGCGCAGAAGCCGCCGTTGCGGCCGGAGGCGGCCCATCCGGCCTCCCGCGCCTCGACCAGGACCACGTCGCGGCCGGGGTCGCGCTCCTTGGCGGTCAGGGCGGTCCACAGCCCGCTGTAGCCGCCGCCGACGACGAGCAGGTCGCAGTGCTCGTCGCCGACCAGGGCGGGGCGCGGGCGGGGCCGTGCGGGGTCGTCCAGCCAGTACGGGGTGTAGGCGACGTCGGCGAGAGCTTCCATGGCGGTCAGCTCCTTCTGCGGCGGGAACCGGCCAGCTGACCGGCGAGGACGCACAGCACCGCGACGGCGAACATCGCCGTGCCGATCACATTGATGTGGACGGGGGTGCCGCGCTGCGCGGATCCCCACACGAACATGGGGAAGGTCACGGTCGATCCGGCGTTGAAGTTGGTGATGATGAAGTCGTCGAAGGAGAGCGCGAAGGACAGCAGCGCACCGGCGGCGATGCCGGGGGCGGCGATCGGCAGGGTGACGCGCAGGAACGTCTGGGCCGGGGAGGCGTAGAGGTCCTGGGCGGCCTGTTCCAGCCGGGGGTCCATGCTCATCACGCGCGCCTTGACGGCGGTGACGACGAAGCTCAGGCAGAACATGATGTGCGCGATGAGGATCGTCCAGAAGCCGAAGCCGACGCCCATGTTGAGGAAGAGCGTGGCGAGGGAGGCGGCCATGACGACCTCGGGCATCGCCATCGGGAGGAAGATCAGGCTGTTGACCGCGGGGCGGGCCCGGAAGCGGTAGCGGGCCAGCGCGAAGGCGATCATCGTGCCGAGGACGGTCGCGCCGAGCGTGGCCCACACCGCGAGCCGCAGGCTCAGCGCGAGCGAGCCGCACAGGTCGGCGACGCCGCACGGATCGGTCCAGGCGTCGGTGGAGAACCGCTGCCACGCGTAGTTGAAGCGGCCGTTCGGCTTGTTGAACGAGAACACCAGGACGATGACGTTCGGCAGGATCAGATACGCGAGGGTGGCGAGCCCCGCGAGGACCACCAGGTTGCGCCGTATCCAGCGGATGAGGGCCATCAGACGAGATCCTCCGTCCCTGCCTTGCGGATGTAGACGGTGACCATCGCGAGGATCGCCGCCATGAGGAGGAAGGACAGCGCGGCGGCCGTCGGGTAGTCGAGTACCCGCAGGAACTGCGACTGGATGACGTTGCCGATCATTTTCTGGTCGGTGGCGCCCAGCAGCTCGGCGTTGATGTAGTCGCCCGCGGCCGGGATGAAGGTGAGCAGGGTGCCCGCGACGACGCCCGGCATGGACAGCGGGAAGGTGACCTTGCGGAAGACCGTGACGGGGCGGGCGTAGAGGTCGCGGGCGGCCTCGTGCAGCCTGCCGTCGACGCGTTCCAGCGAGGTGTAGAGCGGCAGGATCATGAACGGCAGGAAGTTGTACGTCAGCCCGCACACCACGGCGAGCGGCGTGGCCAGCACCCGCTGCCCCTCGGTGATCCCCAGCCAGCTGGTCACGTCCAGCAGATGCAGGGAGTTCAGCGCCCCCACTACCGGGCCGCCGTCGGCCAGGATCGTCTTCCAGGCGAGCGTGCGGATCAGGAAGCTGGTGAAGAACGGCGCGATGACCAGGACCATGAGCAGATTGCGCCAGCGGCCCGCCCGGAAGGCGATGAGGTACGCGAGCGGATAGCCGAGCAGCAGGCAGAGCACGGTGGCGGTGGCCGCGTACAGCACCGAGCGCAGGAAATGCGGGGCGTATTCGGTGAGCGCGTCCCAGTAGGTCTGTACGTGCCAGGTGACCCGGAACCCCTCTTCGAGGGAGCCGGTCTGGACGGACGTCGACGCCTGGTAGACGAGCGGGGCCACGAAGAAGACCAGCAGCCACAGGATGCCGGGGAGCAGCAGCCAGTAGGGCACCAGCCGCTTGCGTACGGGACGGGGCGCGGCGCTGGCGGGGGTCGGGGCCGCGTCGCGCGCCTCGGTGGCCGTGGCGCTCACGCCGCCTCCCCGCCGGCAGCGGTGTCGGTGCCCGCGCCGATGCCCTGGGCCGGGTCGAGGCCGAAGGTGTGGGCGGGGTTCCAGTGCAGGACGACCTCGGCGCCGGGGACGAGCCGGGGGTCGCGCTCGATGTTCTGCTCGTAGACGGCCAGCTCGGCGCCGTCCGGGGTGGCCACCACGTACTGCGTGGAGACGCCGAGGAAGCTGGCGTCCGCGATGCGGCCGGTCATCCGGTTGCGGGCGGCGGGGACGGCGTCCGTGTCCCCGGCGGGGGTGAGGGAGATCTTCTCGGGGCGCACCCCGACCAGCACCGTGGCTCCGGTGCGGGCGGGCGCGCGGCAGCGCCCGGCGGGCAGGGCGAGACGGCCTCCGGCGGCGGTGAGCAGGAGGTCGCCGCCGCTCTTGTCGGTGATCTCGGCCTCGATGAGGTTGGAGGTGCCGAGGAAGTTGGCGACGAAGGTGGTGCCCGGGCTCTCGTACAGCTCGGCGGGGTCGCCCAGCTGCTCGACGCGGCCGCCGTTCATCACCGCGACCGTGTCGGCCATGGTCATGGCCTCCTCCTGGTCGTGGGTGACATGGACGAAGGTGATGCCGACCTCGGTCTGGATGCGCTTGAGTTCGAGCTGCATCTGACGGCGCAGCTTGAGGTCGAGCGCGCCCAGCGGCTCGTCGAGGAGCAGCACCCGGGGGTGGTTGATCAGTGCGCGGGCGAGGGCGACGCGCTGCTGCTGGCCGCCGGAGAGCTGCTGGGGTCTGCGGCGGGCGAAGTCACCGAGCTGGACGAGTTCCAGCATCTCCCCGACCTGCTTCTTCACCGACTTGATGCCCCGGCGGCGCAGCCCGAAGGCGACGTTCTCGTAGATGTCGAGGTGCGGGAAGAGGGCGTAGCTCTGGAAGACGGTGTTGACCGGCCGCCGGTGCGGCGGGAGGGCGGTGACGTCGTCCCCGGCGAGCCGGATGGTGCCGGTGGTGGGCTCCTCCAGTCCGGCGATCATGCGCAGGGTGGTGGTCTTGCCACAGCCGGAGGCGCCGAGCAGGGCGAAGAAGGAACCGGCGGGTATTCGGAGGTCGAGCGGGTGGACGGCGGTGAAGGACCCGTAGGTCTTGCTGATCCCGTCGAGCCGGACATCGCCGCCGCTGGTGGTGGGCTGGGTCATGGGGGCTTCCTCGCGTGTCAGGCCGTCAGGCGCCGGTGAGCTTGGCGAACGCGTCCTCGAACGCCGTCTCTTCCTTGCTCGACAGGGAGCGGAAGGCATGGGACTTGGCGGCCATCTCCGCGTCGGGGAGGATCAGCGGGTTGTCCGCCAGCTCCTTGTCGATCTTCGCGAGTTCGGCGCGTACGCCGTCGACCGGGCAGACGTAGTTGATGTAGGCGGCGATCTTCGCGGCGACCTTGGGCTCGTAGTAGTAGTCGATGAGCCGTTCGGCGTTCTTCTTGTGGCGGGCCTTGGCCGGGATGAGGAGGTTGTCGGTGGCGGTCATGTAACCGGCGTCGGGGATGGCGAACTCGATCTCCGGGTTGTCGGCCTGGAGCTGGATCAGGTCACCGGCCCAGGCGACGCAGGCGGCGAGGTCGCCCCGGGTGAGGTCGCCGGTGTAGTCGTTGCCGGTGAAGCGGCGGATCTGGCCCCGGTCGGAGGCCTTCTGGAGGCGGGCGATCGCCGCTCCGAAGTCGTCGGCGGTGACGTCCTCGGGCCGTTTGCCCATGTCGAGAAGGGTCAGCCCGACGGTGTCGCGCATCTCGGTGAGCAGGCCGACCCGGCCCTTCAGCCGAGGGTCGTCCAGGAGCTGGGAGACGGAGGTGACGGCGCGGCCGCCGGTGGCCTTCTTGTTGTACGCGATGACGGCGGGGATGCCGGTCCAGGGGTAGGAGTGGGCGCGGCCCGGGTCCCAGTCCGGGTCGCGGAACTCCGCCGCCAGATGCGTATAGGCGTGGGGCAGGTTGGCCGCGTCCAGGGTCTGCACCCAGCCGAGCCGGATCATCCGGGCGGCCAGCCAGTCGGTGACGCAGATGAGGTCGCGGCCGGTGTCCTGGCCCGCGGCGAGCTGCGGCTTGATCTTGCCGAAGAACTCGACGTTGTCGTTGATGTCCTCGGTGTACTTCACCGTGATGCCGGTGCGGCGCCGGAACTCCTCCAGGGTCGGGCGGCGGCCGCCCTTGGTCTCGTCCATGTACTCCGTCCAGTTGGAGAAGGTGACCCTCTTCTCCTCGGCGGAGTGATCGTCCGCGGCGCTGTCGGCGCCGGTCCGCCCGGCGGGCGGGATGCCGCAGCCGCTGAGCGCCCCGAGCCCGCACGCGGCGAACGCTCCGGCGCCGCCCGCGCGCAGCAGGGCGCGGCGGGACAGCGCCATGCGGCCGCCGGTCATGCTGCGCCGGATCGCGGCGAGTTGGGGCGCGGACAGGCTCTCGGGCTCGTGCCGTGATTCCATACGCGGTGCCTTTCGAGGAAGAGCGGCGTGCCTCCGACCACGATTGAAGGCCGATCCTGACAGAGCACCCTTGCCTCAACAAGGGATTTCGTCGTTGCTTTTTGGTTGCGCAACGGATTCGGTGACGCCACCCCGCCGTAACCGTCCCCGCCGCCCGGACCACTGTCGGTGGCCGGGAAGGCGCGGCTGTTCGGGGATGGGGACGCCGAGCGGCGGGCGCTGGCCGCCTCGCACCCCAAGCAGGCCAAGGACGCGGGCCGTTCGGTGCGCGGGTTCGACGAGGCGCGGTGGCGGGAGCACCGCTTCGCGCTGGTCGTCGAGGGCAGTGTGCACAAGTTCGGGCAGCATCCGCCGCTGCGCGACTATCTGCTCGGGACCAACACCCGGGTGCTGGTGGAGGCCAGCCCGGTGGACCGGATATGGGGCATCGGGCTGGCGGCGGACGACGAGCGGGCGGCGGACCCGGCCCGCTGGCGCGGGCTCAATCTGCTGGGCTTCGCGCTGATGGAGGCGCGTCAGCGGCTCATATCGGCGGACGGCACCAGCCGCACGACCGACATCCGCGCATAGCCCGAGTCGTCGGTGTCATCCGAGCTGTCCCCGTCCGCGGCCGCGACATAGACGAAGATCATCGCCACGCCCGCCACCACGGCGGCCGACCCGACGATGAGCCCGGCGAGGGCCACGTTGCCGTTGGTCGCCTCGCCCCGGCTCGCCTTGGCGCGGCCGATCGCCCCGAAGATGATCGCGAGGACGCCGAGGATGATGCCCAGCACGACGCTGGCGAAGAAGGCCAGACCGATGATGCCGAGCACCAGGGCGGCCGTGCCGGTGCCGTTGTTCGGCATCGAGGGACCGCCCGCCTGCCAGCCCTGCGCATAGCCCGCGCCGGGGTAGCCCGCACCCGGGTAAGCCGTGCCGGGATAGGCGGTGCCGGGGTGGCCGGGATAGGCGGTGCCCGGGTAGCCGGGGTACGCCGCGCCGGGGTAGCCGTAGCCGGGCCCGCCGTACGGGGCCTGGCCGCCGTAGCCCGGCTGACCGTAACCGCCGGTGCCGTACGGCGAACCCCGGTACGCGCTCGGGGTGCCCGGGCCGGTCGGGGCGGGCGGCGGCGGGGGCACCGCGCCCGGCGGGATGGCGCCGCTCGGCAGGGTCGGGCCGCTCGGCAGGGTCGGGCCGCTCGGCAGGGTCGGGCCGCCCGGCGGGGGTCCCGGCGCGGCGGGCGGCGGCCCGGGGGCGGGAGGCGGGGGCGGGACGGCCGGGCCCGTGGGCAGCGAGGTGAGCGTCTGCTGTTCGGCCACCGAGGGCCGGGACGACGGCTTGTCCAAAGATGTACGCGGGGCCGGCGGGGCCCAGGGGTCGTGGTCGCGCGGCTCCGGCTGCCGCGGCTGGTCGTGCTGGTCGGGCTGGTCAGCCATGTATCTCCCCCACAGCGATGTCCGCCCATGCTACGGCCTGGCGCTACCGCCCCGTAGGGCCGCGTCTACGATGACCGGAGCCCGCCGCAGGCGGCCGTCACCCGGAGGTTCTCGTTGACCGATCTCACCGCCTTCATCGCCGGACTGCCCAAGGCGGAGCTGCATGTCCACCACGTCGGTTCGGCGTCCCCGCGCATCGTGGCCGAGCTAGCGGCACGCCACCCGGACTCCAAGGTGCCCACCGATCCGGAGGCGCTGGCCGACTACTTCGTCTTCCGTGACTTCGCGCACTTCATCGACGTCTATCTCTCCGTGGTGGATCTGATCCGCGACGCCGAGGACGTGCGGCTGCTCACCTACGAGATCGCCCGCGACATGGCCCGGCAGAACATCCGCTACGCCGAGCTGACCGTCACCCCCTACAGCTCGACCCGGCGCGGCATTCCGGACGCCGCGTTCACCGAGGCGATCGAGGACGCCCGCAAGGCGGCCGAGGCCGAGTTCGGCACCGTACTGCGCTGGTGCTTCGACATCCCCGGCGAGGCCGGGCTGCAGTCCGCCGAGGAGACCGCCCGCATCGCCTGCGACCTGCGCCCCGAGGGGCTGGTCTCGTTCGGCCTCGGCGGGCCCGAGATCGGCGTGCCGCGCCCGCAGTTCAAGCCGTACTTCGACCGCGCCATCGCCGCCGGGCTGCACAGCGTTCCGCACGCGGGCGAGACCACCGGACCGCAGACCATCTGGGACGCCCTCACCGAGCTGCGCGCCGAGCGGATCGGCCATGGCACCACCGCCGTCCAGGACCCGAAGCTGCTGGCCCATCTCGCGGAGCACCGCATTCCGCTGGAGGTCTGCCCGACCTCCAACATCGCCACCCGCGCGGTCGCCACCCTCGACGAGCACCCCATCAAGCAGCTGGTCGAGGCCGGGGTGTTCGTCACCATCAACAGCGACGACCCGCCGATGTTCGGCACCGACCTCAACACCGAGTACGCGGTCGCCGCCCGGCTGCTCGGCCTGGACGCGGCGGGTGTGGCGGCGCTCGCGAAGAACGCCGTCGAGGCGTCGTTCCTGGACGCGCCGGGCAAGGCACGGCTGGCCGCGGAGATCGACGCCTACACGTCGGTCATGACCCGATGACGGTGGCGGGCGCGGCCTTCATACCGGTCGGCCACCGCGGCGACCCGTACACCCACCGCGAGAACACCCTCGCGTCGCTCGGCTCGGCGGTGCGCGCCGGGGCGGGCGCGGTGGAGATCGACGTCCGGCTGACCCGGGACGGCGTCCCGGTCCTGCTGCACGACGCCACCCTCAAACGGCTCTGGGGGCACGACCGGCCGCTGTCCGCGCTGACCGCCGAGGAGGTGCGGCAGCTGTCCGGCGGGGGCATACCCACGCTGCGCGACGCGCTCACGGCGACCGGCCCGGCCCGGCTGCTGATCGACCTGCCCCACGCGTCGGCGGCCCTGGCGGCCGTCGCCGAGGTGCGCGAGGCCGGGGCCGCCGACCGGGTGTACTACTGCGGCGAGCTGTCCGCGCTACGCCGGGTGCGCCGCGCGGAACCCGGCGCTGAGATCTCCCTGACCTGGACCACCCTCGCGCCGCCCCGGCCCACCCTGCTGGCCGATCTGCGCCCCCGCTGGCTCAACTACCGCTTCGGCCTGGTCTCCCCCGGCCTGGTCGAACGCGCCCACGCGGACGGCCTGCTGGTCTCCGCCTGGACCGCCGACACCCGCCGCTCGATGGCGCGGCTGCTGCGCGCGGGTGCCGACGCGATCACCACGAACCGCATCGGCACCCTCTGCGCCCTGCTCAGCCGCCGCTGATCCCGAAAAGGATCAACCCAGCGACGTCATCACGTGCTTGATGCGGGTGTAGTCCTCGAAGCCGTACGCCGACAGGTCCTTGCCGTAACCGGACTTCTTGAATCCGCCGTGCGGCATCTCGGCGACCAGCGGGATATGGGTGTTGATCCAGACGCAGCCGAAGTCCAGCGCCTTGGACATCCGCATCGCGCGGCCGTGGTCCTTGGTCCACACCGATGAGGCGAGCGCGTACTCCACGCCGTTGGCGTACCGCACCGCCTGGGCCTCGTCGGAGAACGACTGGACGGTGATGACCGGCCCGAAGACCTCGTGCTGGACGATCTCGTCGTCCTGCTGGAGCCCGGAGACCACGGTGGGCGCGTAGAAGAAGCCCTTCTCGCCGACCCGGTGGCCGCCCGCCTCGACCTTGGCGTGCGCGGGCAGCCGCTCGATGAAGCCGCTGACCTGGGCCAGCTGGTTGGCGCTGTTGAGCGGGCCGAACAGCACGTCCTCGTCGTCCGGGGCCCCGGTCTTGGTGTCCGCCGCGGCCTTGGCCAGGGCGGTCACGAACTCGTCGTGGATCGACTCGTGGACGAGCACGCGGGTGGCCGCCGTACAGTCCTGGCCCGCGTTGAAGAAGCCCGCGACCGAGATGTCCTCGACGGCCTTGGCGATGTCGCTGTCCTCGAAGACCACGACCGGCGCCTTGCCGCCCAGCTCCAGGTGGACCCGCTTGAGGTCCTTCGACGCGCTCTCCGCGACCTGCATACCGGCCCGCACCGAGCCGGTGATGGACGCCATGGCGGGCACGTCGTGCTCGACCATCAGCCGCCCGGTGTCCCGGTCGCCGCAGATGACGTTGAAAACGCCCTGCGGATGGCCCAGTTCCGCCAGCACCCCGCCGATGATCTCGGCGAAGAGCACGGTGGAGGCCGGGGTGGTGTCGGAGGGCTTGATGACGACCGTGTTGCCCGCCGCCAGCGCCGGCGCGAACTTCCACACGGCCATCATCATCGGGTAGTTCCACGGCGCGACCTGCGCGCACACCCCGACCGGCTCGCGCCGGATGATCGAGGTCAACCCTTCCATGTACTCACCGGCCGAGCGGCCCTCCAGCATCCGTGCCGCGCCCGCGAAGAACCGGATCTGGTCGATCATCGGCGGGATCTCCTCGTCCCGCGTGAGCCCGATCGGCTTGCCGGTGTTCTCCGACTCGACCGCGATCAGCTCTTCCGCCCGCGCCTCGAAGGCGTCGGCGATCTTCAGCAGGGCCTTCTGCCGCTCGCCGGGCACCAGGTCGCGCCAGGCCGGGAAGGCGGCCGCGGCCGCGGCCATCGCCGCGTCCACGTCGGCCGCTCCCGACAGCGGCGCCGTGGCGTACACCTCGCCCGTGGCCGGGTTGACCACCTCCGTGGTGCGCCCGTCCGCGGCGTCCCGGAACTCCCCGTCGATGTAGTTGCGCAAACGACGCAGCTCGGTGGTCACGTGCCACCCCTCCTGTCAGCTGTCCGATGGGTGAGACACCCACCCTAGTCTCGGGGACGACGCTTTCAACATACCCGCCACACCAGAACAACGGAATCAGTGAATTAAACCCACCGCGACAACGAAATTCATTGATCGAGGGTTGCCAGACAGTCGAGGCTCGTGCACAGTGAGGGTCGTGGCCACACCTGATAAGAACGGCACGCAGTCGCTCGACTCCGTATCCCTGGCGATCATCGAGCAGCTCCAGGAGGACGGGCGCCGCCCCTACGCCGCCATCGGCAAGGCCGTCGGACTGTCCGAGGCGGCGGTGCGGCAGCGCGTGCAGAAGCTGCTCGACCAGGGCGTGATGCAGATCGTCGCCGTCACCGACCCCCTCACCGTGGGGTTCCGGCGCCAGGCGATGGTCGGGATCCACGTCGACGGCGATCTCGACCCGGTCGCGGACGCGCTGACCGCCATGGAAGAGGTCGAGTACGTGGTCGTCACCGCGGGCTCCTTCGATCTCCTCGTCGAGATCGTCTGCGAGGACGACGACCACCTCCTTGAAACGATCAACAAGCGGATCCGGACGCTGTCCGGCGTGCGCTCCACCGAGAGCTTCGTCTACCTCAAGCTCCGTAAGCAGACCTACACCTGGGGAACGAGATAGCCATGAGCGCGGACCTCTCCAAGACGGCGTACGACCACCTGTGGATGCACTTCACCCGCATGTCGTCGTACGAGAACGCCCCCGTGCCGACGATCGTGCGCGGCGAGGGCACGTACATCTACGACGACAAGGGCAAGCGCTACATCGACGGCCTCGCCGGGCTGTTCGTGGTGCAGGCCGGTCACGGGCGCGTCGAACTCGCGGAGACCGCCTACAAGCAGGCGCAGGAGCTGGCCTTCTTCCCGGTGTGGAGCTACGCCCACCCCAAGGCCGTCGAACTGGCCGAGCGGCTGGCCCAGCACGCGCCCGGCGACCTCAACAAGGTCTTCTTCACCACCGGCGGCGGCGAGGCCGTCGAGACCGCCTGGAAGCTGGCCAAGCAGTACTTCAAGCTCACCGGCAAGCCCACCAAGCACAAGGTCATATCCCGGGCGGTCGCCTACCACGGCACCACCCAGGGCGCCCTGTCGATCACCGGCGTCCCCGGGCTCAAGGCCCCGTTCGAACCGCTGGTCCCCAGCGCCCACAAGGTGCCCAACACCAACATCTACCGGGCGCCCATCCACGGCGACGACCCGGAGGCGTTCGGCCGCTGGTGCGCCGACCAGATCGAGCAGCAGATCCTCTTCGAGGGCCCGGACACCGTCGCCGCCGTCTTCCTGGAGCCGGTACAGAACGCGGGCGGCTGCTTTCCGCCGCCGCCCGGGTACTTCCAGCGGGTGCGCGAGATCTGCGACGAGTACGACGTGCTGCTCGTCTCGGACGAGGTCATCTGCGCGTTCGGGCGGCTGGGCACGATGTTCGCGTGCGACAAGTTCGGCTACGTCCCGGACATGATCGCCTGCGCGAAAGGCATGACCTCCGGCTACTCCCCGATCGGCGCGTGCCTCGTCTCCGACCGGCTCGCCGAGCCCTTCTACCGGGGCGGCAACACCTTCCTCCACGGCTACACCTTCGGCGGCCACCCCGTCTCGGCCGCCGTGGCCCTCACCAACCTCGACATCTTCGAGCGCGAGGGGCTGAACCAGCATGTGCTGGACACGGAGGGCACGTTCCGGTCCACCCTGGAGCGGCTGCACGACCTGCCGATCGTCGGCGACGTCCGGGGGAACGGCTTCTTCTACGGCATCGAGCTGGTGAAGGACAAGGCCACGAAGGAGTCGTTCAGCGCGGACGAGACCGAACGCGTCCTCTACGACTTCCTCTCCAAGGCGCTGTACGACAACGGCCTCTACTGCCGCGCCGACGACCGAGGCGACCCGGTCATCCAGCTGGCCCCGCCGCTGATCGCGGACCAGGCGCTGTTCGACGAGATCGAGCAGGTGCTCAGGGCCGTGCTCACGGAGGCGTGGACGAAGCTCTGACCGGCGGCGGGGTGGCACTTCCCCACCCCGCCCCTCCCCGAACCCAGGGGCTCCGCCCCTGGACCCCACACCCGGTGCGCTGCCGCGCGCGGCACCCGCAGCGCGAACGAGGTACGCGGCCCAGGCCACAGCCGGGACGCGGCGCCGTCGGCGCGAACGGGGTACGCGGCCCACGCTCCGGCCAGCGGTGGCACCCCTCCGGCAACAAGGCCGAGGCCGAACGCCGAGTTCGTCCTCCACCTCGCCCGGCGCGGTCGGCGGGGCGCCGTCGTCATCCGCGAGCGACCCCGGCGCCCTGCCAGCCGGGCCCCGGCCGCCGGTCCGCCAGCGGCGCGGTCCCAACCCCCGGACGGGTCCGCCCCTTCCCCAGCCGGAGGCTCCGCGGCCGGGGCGCCACCGCCTGCGGGCGGCACCGCCTGCGGGCGGCACGCGGCGGACCGGCGTCCGCACGCGGGAGACGGCGAACCGGCGCCAGGACGACGCGGCCTCACTGCCACTTGAGGGCGAACCACAGTTCCATCCGTACGTCCGCGTCGCTCAGGTCCGCCTCCAGCAGGGCCGCCGCGCGGGCTATGCGCTGGCGGACCGTGTTGCGGTGGATGTCCAGTGCCACCGCCGTACGGTCCCAACTGCCGTGCAGCGACAGCCACATCCGCAGCGTCTCGCGCAGCGCCGGGGCCCCGTCCAGCGGGGCCAGCCGAGTGCGGCCCAGGGCCTGGGCCTCGGCCGGGTCGACCAGCGAGGCGACGCCGCCCGGCTCCGGGGCGTGCCGTACCACCGGCAGCCGCTCCGCGACCGCGCGGCGCAGCGCGCGGGCCGCGTCGGTGCCGCCGTGCGCCAGCCCGTCGGCGGGCACCGGTGCCCCGGTGCCCAGGGTCCAGCCGGGCTGGGCACGGACCTCCACGGCGCCGGGCACCAGGGCGCACAGGTCGTCCCCGTCCAGGTCGATCAGCGGCGTACCGAGCCCGGCGGCGAGGGCCGCCACGGCCAGCAGCCCGTCGTCTCCGCCCCCGCCTCGACCGCGGCGGCGCCCGCGTACCACGGTCCACAGGTCCGCGCCGGTCAACAGCCCGGCGACATCGGCGGGTTCGGCGCCCAGCATCAGCCGTACCAGCGCCGTGCGTTCGGCACCGGCGTCGGCCGTCGCGCGCCCGGTGAGCAGCGCGAGCAGCACCATGGCCACCCCCACCGTGCCCTCGGTCGCGTCGCGCCGGGGCGCGCACACCCCCAGGGCGAGCGGCCGTTCGGGTCCGCCCAGGCCGTACGCGCTCAGGGACGCGCCGTCCGCCGTGCCCGAGGCCGAGACCGGGCCCGCGCGCAGCCGGGCGGCCAGCGAGGCGAGCGCGGTACGCACCTCCGGGGACGGCCGGGCCCCCGCCGCTGCCAGCTCCGCGCCGTCCGGCCCGTACAGCACGGCCCATCCGCCCAGGTGCCGCGCCAGTTGGCGCAGTACGGCCGGGACCGGGTGGGGCCGCGCGGCGGCGGCCGCGAGCGACTGCTGCACCTCGGTGAGCCGCCGCAGCTCCTGGTGGCGGCGCTCGGCCATGGCGTCCCATACGGCGCTCGCGACGGCCGTGAAGGTCGTCTCCCGTGGCACCTCCACCAGCGGCAGCCCATGCCGGTCGCACGCCTCGGCCAGCGCTCGCGGCACCTCCTCGTGCACCGGCGCGATGCCGAACCCGAGCGCGGTGGCGCCCGCCTCGACCGTACGGGCCACATAGCGGTCCCAGTACGCGTCGGTCGCCTCCGGACCGTGCACCCCGGCGCTGAGCAGCAGTTCACCGCCCAGCAGATACGGAACGGGGTCCTCCATCTCGCTCGTGTGCACCAGGTACACCGGCGCCTCCCCGCGCGGCCCGGCGACCTGCCGCAGCCCCAGGCCGGGGTGGTCCAGCAGGACGGCGAGGGGCACGGGCACTGTCGGCGGCATGGCCGTTTCCTCCATCCCGGGAACCACGAGTGGAGGAAACGTACACTTCCCGGCCTCCTCGGCGACACCCTAGGGTCTCGGTCACCGTCCCCCCGCTGAGGAGCCCACCATGAGCGCTGCCGACTACACGGTGATCGTCGTCTATCTCGCGGGCATGCTCGCGCTGGGCTGGTGGGGGATGCGCCGCACCACGTCCACCAGCGACTTCCTGGTCGCGGGCCGCCGCCTCGGCCCCGCCATGTACTCCGGGACGATGGCCGCGATCGTCCTCGGCGGCGCCTCCACCATCGGCGGCGTCGGCCTCGGCTATCAGTACGGGCTCTCGGGCGCCTGGATGGTCCTCACCATCGGCCTCGGCCTGCTCGCGCTGTCCGTCTTCTTCTCCGCGCGCATCGCCCGCCTCAAGGTCTATACGGTCAGCCAGATGCTGGACCTGCGCTACGGCGGGTTCTCCGGGCTGATCTCGGGCATCGTGATGTGGGCGTACACCCTCATGCTCGCGGTCACCTCGACCATCGCGTACGCCACCATCTTCGACGTCATCTTCGGCCTCGACCGGGTCGTGGCGATCGTGCTCGGCGGGGCCATCGTGATCTGTTACTCCACCCTCGGCGGCATGTGGTCGATCACGCTCACCGACATGGTGCAGTTCGTCGTGAAGACCATAGGCGTGCTGCTCCTGCTGCTGCCGATCGCCGTCACCAAGGCGGGCGGCTTCGCCGCGATGAAGGCCGAACTGCCGGACAGCTACTTCACTCCCATGGGCATCGGCGCGCAGACGGTCTTCACCTATGTGCTCATCTACTCCTTCGGCATGCTCATCGGCCAGGACATCTGGCAGCGCGTCTTCACCGCCCGCGACGACAAGGTCGCCCGTCTCGGCGGCACCGCGGCCGGTACGTACTGTCTGGCCTACGCGGTCGCCGGAGCGGTCATCGGTACGGCGGCGAAGGTCCTCTACCCCGATCTCGGCTCCCCCGACGACGCGTTCGCGACCATCGTCAAGGACGCCCTGCCGGTCGGGGTCAAGGGCCTGGTCCTGGCCGCCGCCCTGTCGGCGGTGATGTCGACGTCCTCCGGCGCGCTCATCGCCTGCGCCACGGTCGCGAACAACGACATCTGGGCCCGCCTCCGGGGCCGCCCCGCCGCCGCCTCGCACGACGAGGTCGCGGGCAACCGCCTCTTCATCCTCGTCATGGGCGTCACGGTCGTCGGGATCTCCATCGTGCTGAACGATGTCGTCGAGGCGCTGACCGTCGCCTACAACGTGCTGGTCGGTGGGCTGCTGGTACCGATCCTGGGCGGCCTCCTGTGGAAGCGCGGCACGGGTACGGGAGCGCTGGCCTCGGTGTCCGTGGGCGGTCTGACGGTGATCGGGCTCATGGTCTGGAAGGGCATCCTCGCCAGCGAGCCCATCTACATCGGCCTGCTGGCCTCGCTCGTGGTGTACGTGACGGTGAGCCTGTCCACCAGGCCGACGGACGCGGCGGTCCTGGACGCCTGGCAGCGCCGCCTGTCCGGCGCCCCGTCCCCGGACCCGGACGCGGAACCGGCCCCGGCGAACGTCTAACCCTCACACCCCCCACAGGAAGGGCCACCACCCCATGGGCACCGCACAGGGCGAGCGCCACGGCGGCGATCTCGTCGTCGAATCCCTCACCGCACTCGGCGCGACCACCGTGTTCGGGCTCCCCGGACAGCACGCGCTCGGCGCCTTCGACGCGCTGCGCCGCTCCGGCCTCGACTACATCGGCCTGCGCGTGGAGAACAACGCGGGGTTCGCGGCGGACGCCTTCGCCCGCGTCACCGGCTCCGTCGCCCCGCTGCTGGTGTCCACCGGGCCCGGCGCGCTCATGACCCTCGCCGCGCTGCAGGAGTCGGCCGCGGCGTCCGCGCCGGTGCTGGGGATCGGCAGCCAGGTGCCCACCCCGGGGCTCGGCGGCGGCCGTAAGGGATATCTCCATGAACTGGTCGACCAGAAGGCGTCGTTCCGCGACATCGTCAAGTCCGTCCACCCGGTCCGCACGGCCTCACAGATCCCGTCCGCCATCGCCGCCGCCTGGGCGTCCGCCCTGGAGGCACCGGCGGGCCCGGTGTGGCTGGAGATACCGCAGGACGTCCTGCTCGCCCCCACCTCCGTACCGCCCGTCACCGCGCTGACCGCCACGCCGCGCCCGCTGCCGCCCCGGCCGGAACTGACCGAGCGGGCCGCGCGGCTGCTGGGCGCGGCGGAACGGCCCGTGATCCTCGCCGGGGGCGGCGTCGTCCGCGCGGGGGCGTGCGAGGAACTGCGCGCGCTGGCCGAGCGCCTGGACGCCCCCGTGGCCACCACGTTCGGCGGCAAGGGCGCGTTCCCCTGGGACCATCCCCTCTCCCTCCGGTCCTGGCTGGAGGACCGGCACACCACGGACCTGCTGGAGGACGCGGACGTCCTGCTCGTGGTCGGCTCGGGGCTCGGCGAACTCTCGTCCAACTACCACACGTTCCACCCCCGGGGTCAGCTCGTCCAGATCGAGGCCGACCTCGGCAAGCTGGAATCCAACCACCCGGCCCTCGGCATCCACGCCGATGCTCACCTCGCCCTGACGGCCCTCGCCGCCGCCGTCCCGCCCCGCCCGGAGTCCACCGGCGCCAAGATCGCGGCCGACCTGCTGGCCCGCGTACGGGAGCGGATCGCGGCGCAGGACCTGGACCTGGAGCAGCGGGTCCTGGGCGCCGTACGGGAGGCGCTGCCCGATGACGCGCCCAGCTTCTGGGACATGACGATCCTCGCGTACTGGGCCTGGTCCGCGTTCGACCCGCGCGCGGGCGCGACGCACTCCGCGCAGGGCGCGGGCGGCCTCGGCTACGGGCTGCCCGCCGCGCTGGGGGCAGCCGCCGCGGACCGTACGAAGCCGGTGCTGGCCGTGTCGGGCGACGGCGGGGCGATGTACTCGATCGCCGAACTCGCCACCGCCCGCCAGTACGACCTGCCGGTGACCTGGCTGATCGTGGACGACGGCGGCTACGGGATCCTGCGCGAGTACATGACGGACGCGTTCGGCGAGGCGACCGCCACCGAACTGGCCCGCCCGGACTTCACCGCGCTCGCCGAGTCCTTCGGCGTACCGGCCGTACGGACCGCGCCCGACCGGCTGCGCGCCGACCTGGCGGCGGCGCTGGCCGCCCCGGGCCCCTCGGTCGTCGTCCTCCCCGCCCGCCTGCGCATGTTCGCGCCCACCCACCTCGGAGAGCCGCACCAGGGCTGATCGGAGGAACCCGGCCCGCGCCCGGCCGAGCCTCAGGCGCGGGCCCCGGCGGGAGTCCTTACCGTGCAGTGACCCATTGGCTCCGGCCTCGTTCACCCCGTCGGGGGAACGGGACGATCGCAGGTAAGGCGAGGTGCTCTGGATGGTGGCTCCGCCGGACAACGACGTGCTCCGGGCAGGCACCCTGTCGTACGCCCATGACGGCTCGCCCGCCCTCGCCAGTGTCACCGTCGGCGCCCGCGAGGGCGAGATCCTGGCGGTGACCGGCCCCCGGGGCTGCGGGAAGACCACGCTCCTCAAGTGTCTGTCGGGCCAGTTCCTCCCGGACGACGGCGAGGTGTGGTTCCACGACACCGCCGTGCACTCCCTCACCCCCCTGAGCCGCGAGCGGCTGTGGCGCGACCACTTCGGCTGGATCGACACCGAACCGCAGCTGGTGCCCGAGCTGACCGGCTGGGAGAACGCCGCGCTGCCGCTGATGCTGCGCGGCACCGGGCGGCGCGCCGCGAAAAGCGCGGCGTGCGAATGGCTGGAGCGGCTCGACGTCGCGGAGTGCGCCGGGGCGCGCCCCGGCGCGCTGCTGCAGTCGCAGCGTCAGCGGGTCGCGATCGCGCGGGCGCTGGCCCCCACGCCCAGCGTGCTGTTCGCCGACGAGCCCACCGCGCCGCTGCACCGCGCCGACCGCGCCCAGGTGCTGCGCAGCCTCACCTCGGCGGCGCGGACCCACGGCATCACCGTCGTCCTCGCCACCCAGGACCCGGAGGTGGCCACGCTCGCCGACCGGACCGTGACCCTGCTGGACGGCCGCCTGGTGGACTCGGCGGCGTCCCCCGACGCGGAGGGCATCGCGGCGTGCTCAGCCTCCGCCTGACCCGCGGCTCCCATCCGCTGATCCTGCTGCGCCGGTCGCTGGTGGCCGTCGCGGCGGCGGGCGCGAGCTTTCTGCTGCTGTCCGCCCTGGCGTTCGCGGCGAGCCACCCGGCCGACCCCGACGGGGCGCTGGCGCGGCTGCTGTGGTGCGTCGTCCCGCTGGCCGCGACCGTGCAGCTGGCCATGTCGGTCGCCCGCGCCGACCCCAGCACCCGCCCGGGAGCGGGGTTCGCCGCGGCGGGGCTCGGCCCGGCCCGGCTGGCGCTGCTGGCGGGCGCCGCGACGGCGACGGCCTGCGCGGCCGGGAGCGCGCTGGCCCTGCTGGTCTTCCTCCATCTGCGCGGCGATGTGGGCGGCTCGTGGCTGCTGTGGGCGGGCAGCGGCGCGGCGGGCCGCGCGCTCGGCGGTGAGCGGCCGTTGCCGCTGGTCGGGGCGGTCACGCTGGTGGCCGTCGTCCCGGTGGTGGCGGGCGCGGCGAGCGCGGCGGGGCGGTGGCCCCGGCGGCCGGGGGCCGGGGCGCCGAGGCCGTTCGTCCCCACCCTGGCGACCGGCTCGCCGCACCCGCCACCGCACCGCGCGGCGGCCGCCCTGCCGTGGGGCGTCGCGCTGATCGCGACGGGGCTCGCGCTGGGGGCGTACGCGGGGCGCGGGGCGCATCCGTCCCCCATGCCCCTGTCCGGGCGGTTCGGCGACAGCGCACCCGAGATGGTGGGCGGCTGGGCGCTGACGGTGACCGGTCTTGTCCTGGCCGGACCCGGCCTCGTCCACGGCTGCGGGCGGCTGCTGGCCCTCGGCCGTCCGCGCCCGCTGCGGCTGCTCGCGGGGCGCGTGCTGCAGCAGGAGGCGGGACTGATCGGGCGTCCGGTGGGGGTGCTGTGCACGGTCGCCGCCGGGCTGTACGGAGCGCTGTGGCCGCACGGAGCGGCCCACGGTCGCCCCGGCCCCCATGGGTTCGGTCCGCTCACGGAGCTGGGCGTGGGCCTGGTCCTGATGTGCGCGTTCGCCACGGCGCTCACGGCGGCGCTGGAGGCGCGGAGCGCACGGCGGCGCACCACGGCAGCGCTGCTGCGCCTCGGCGCGTCGGCCCGGTTGCTGCGGGGCGCGGCCGCGCTGCGCGGTGGGGCGCTGCTGCTCCTGCTGGCGCCGGTGGCCTGGGGCGTGGCCCAGCTGACGACGATGCCGTTCGCCCACTCCTGACCCCGCCGACCCTTCCGACCCTGGTCTGACCCCCGCGCCGTCCGGTGTGATTAGCATGACGCCGTGCCCACCAATGACGCTTCGGCGCCCACTGAGACCACCGCACCCGACGTCGAAATAGAATCCCTGGAGGAGTTCGACCAGGTTGTCGCCCGCGGCACCCTGGCCGGATACCGGGTCCAGTCCGTCGATCTGACGGCCCGTACGTCCGCGCTGCTGTCCACCGACACCGACCGGGCGGTGTTCCTCGGCTGCCCGATGGAGCCGGAGGCCGCCGCGCGGATCCGGGCGGCGGGGGCGCTGGTCTTCCCGCCCGTGCCGGACCTGCCGTTCGATCCGTACCGGGGCACCCTCTACACCCCGGCCGAGCTGTTCGAGGGCCTGGACGACGGGGCCGACGGGTACGCGGGCACGCCGGACGCGCTCTCGTACGCCTGGTTCCAGCGGACCAAGGCGGACGGCGACATCTTCGCCTCGATGCTCCGCTCGATCCACGACGACGCGGTCTCCGACGCGCTGGACGAACTCCTCACCGGCTGCCGGGTGGTGGGCGTGATGGGCGGGCACGCGCTGGAGCGCGGCTCCGAGGGGTACGCGGGCGCCGCCCGGCTCGGACAGGCGCTGGCGCGGTCCGGGCTGACCGTCGCGACGGGCGGCGGCCCGGGCGCGATGGAGGCCGCCAACCTGGGCGCGTACACGGCCCCGCTGCCGGACGCGGCGCTCAAGGAGGCGCTCGAACTCCTCGCCCGGACGCCCTCGTTCCGCCCCTCGGTCGGCGCGTGGGCCGGGGCCGCGTTCACGGTGCGGGAGCGGTGGCCGGACGGCGGCGCGTCGGTCGGGATACCGACCTGGTTCTACGGGCACGAGCCGCCGAACGCCTTCGCCTCGCACATCGCCAAGTACTTCGCCAACGCGATCCGCGAGGACGGGCTGCTGGCCCGCTCGAACGCGGGCGTCGTCTTCCTGCCCGGCGCCGCCGGAACCCTTCAGGAGATCTTCGACAACGCCACGCCGAACTACTACGAGTCGCGCGGCGAGCCGACCCCGATGGTGCTCGTGGACCGCGACCACTGGACGCGCCGCCTCCCGGCCTGGCCGCTGCTCGAAGCGCTCGCGGAGGGGCGGTCGATGAAGGCCCGTATCGCGCTGGTGGACTCGGTGGACGAGGCCCCGGACGCGCTGGCCGCCCTGACCGGCTGAACGTTTCTACGGCGCGCCGAGCACCACCACGTCCGCCGCGTCGAACGCCACCCCGACCCGCTCCCCCGCCTCCGGAGCGTCCCGCAGCGCGCAGGACGCCTCCAGGCGGGGGCCGTCGGACGGCTGGAGGATGAGCGCCACATGGTCGCCACGGAAGGTACGGGCGGCGACCGTACAGGGCAGCCCGTCCGAGGGGGCGGTGAGCCGCACCCCGGCCGGGCGGACCAGCAGCCGGACCGGGCCCGGCCGGGAGCCCGGCGGCACCGGCAGCTTGCCCCACACCGTGTCGGCGACATCGCCGTGCACGGTCGCCTCCACCACGTTGTCGAAGCCGAGGAAGCGGGCGACGAACTCGTTCGCGGGGTGCTGCCACACCTCCAGCGGGGTGCCGGACTGTGCGATCCGACCGTTCTCCATGACCACGACCCGGTCGGCGAGCGCGAAGGCCTCGCCCTGGTCGTGGGTGACGGCGAGGACCGTGGTGCCCAGCCGGGCGAACAGCTCCCGCAGCTCCATGACCAGCCGCTCCCGCAGCCCTCGGTCGAGCTGGCCCAGCGGCTCGTCCAGCATCAGCAGCCGGGGCCGAGGCGCCAGCGCGCGGGCGAGCGCGACGCGCTGCTGCTCACCGCCGGACAGCGAGTCGATGGGCCGCCGCTGCGCGCCGGGCAGTCCGACCAGCTCCAGCAGTTCGGCGACCCGGCGATCCGCCTCCGCGCGCCCGGTGCCCCGCATCCGCAGCCCGAAGGCGACGTTGCCGCCCACGTCGCGCTGCGGGAAGAGCTGGTGGTCCTGGAACATCAGCCCCACGCCGCGCCGGTGGGTGGGCACACCGCTCTGGTCGCGGTCCGCGAGCCACACCCGGCCGGAGGCGGCGCGCTGGAGCCCGGCGACCACGCGCAGCAGGGTGGACTTGCCGCTGCCGCTGGGGCCCAGCACACAGACCGTCTCGTGCTCGGCGACGGCCAGGTCGACGGCGTCGAGCGCGTCATGGCGGCCGTACCTGACCGTCACCTCGTCCAGTCGCAGCAGCGTCATCGGGCTCCCCCCATGTCAGAACCCGCCATGTCAGAACCCCTCATGTCAGAACTCCCCCGAGCGGTCGGTGCGGACGCGTTCCAGGGCCAGCAGGGAGCACGCGCACACCAGCATCAGGATCGTGCTCAGGGCCATCGCCTGCCCGTAGTTGAGCTGCCCGGCGCGGCCCAGGAAGCGCGCCACGGCCACCGGGAGCGTAGGCAGGTCCGGGCGGGCGATGAACACCGTGGCCCCGAACTCGCCGAGCGATACGGCGAACGCGAATCCCGCCGCGACCGCCAGCGCCCGCCCCACCAGCGGCAGGTCCACCTCGCGCCAGGCGCGCAGCGGGGAGGCGCCGAGCACGGCGGCCGCCTCCCGCAGCCGGTGGTCCACGGCGCGCAGGACGGGCAGCATCGTGCGCACCACGAAGGGCACGCCCACCAGGGCCTGGGCGAGCGGGACGATGACCCAGGAGGCGCGCAGGTCCAGCGGGGGTTCGTCGAGGGCGATGAGGAAGCCGAAGCCGACGGTGACGGCGGAGGTGCCCAGCGGCAGCATCAGCAGCGCGTCGAAGCCTCGGACGAACCGCCCGGCCCCGCGGGTGAGCGCCGCGGCGGCGAGGCCGCCGACGACGAGCGCGAAGAGGGTGGCGACCGCCGCGTACTGGAGGGAGTTCCCGATGGCGTCCACGGGCGCCACGAAGAAGGTGCCGCCGCTGTCGGCGGCGGACTGGAGCGCCCGGTAGTACGTGAACCCGTAGCCGTCCGGCCCGTGCAGCGAGCGCTCCACCAGCACCGCCAGCGGCAGCACGATCAGCAGCGCGACGACGGCCAGCACCCCCGCGAGCAGCCCCCACTGCGCCGCGCCCTGGGGGCGGCGCGCGGTCCGGGCCGCGTCGACGAGCCGCAGGGCGCCCTCCCGGCGCCGTACGGTCCAGGCGTGCAGGGCGAGCACGGCCGCGACCGCCGCGAACTGGACGAGGGTGAGCACCGCGGCCGTCGGCAGGTCGAGCAGCTGCGCGGTCTGCCGGTAGATGGCCACCTCCAGGGTGGCGTAGCGCGGGCCGCCGAGGATCTGGATCACCCCGAAGGAGGTGAACGTGAACAGGAAGACCATCAGCGCGGCGGCGGCCACGGCGGGCCCCAGAGCGGGCAGGGTGACCCGGCGCCAGGCGGCGAGGCGGCTCGCGCCGAGCACCCGGGCGGCCTCCTCCTGGCGCGGATCGAGCTGCGCCCACAGCCCGCCGACGGTGCGGACGACCACCGCGTAGTTGAAGAAGACGTGGGCGAGCAGGATCGCCCAGACGCTGGTGTCCAGCCGTATCCCCCACAGCTCGTCCAGCAGCCCGCCCCGGCCGAGCAGCCCCAGGAACGCCGATCCGGCGACCACGGTCGGCAGCACGAACGGCACGGTCACCACGGCGCGCAGCAGCCCCTTGCCGGGGAAGTCGAAGCGGGCGAAGACATACGCGCCGGGCAGCGCGACCGCCAGCGTCAGCCCCGTCGACGCGGCCGCCTGCCAGCCGGTGAACCACAGGGTGTGCAGGACGGACGGATCGCCCAGCACCTCGGGTATCCGCCCGAGCCGCCAGCGGCCGTCGGCGCGCAGCCCGCGGGTGACGATCGCGGCCACCGGATACGCGAAGAAGACGCCGAAGAAGGCGAGCGGGATGGCCATAAGGGCGAACCGCACGGCGGCATCGCGGACGCTCCTCCCCGCACCCTTCTCGCGAGGCGCTACAGAACGAGCGAGGACCATGCCTTGACCCAGGGCTCACGGTTCTTGGCGATCTTGCGCGGGGGCAGCGTGGCCGGATCGGCGACCTTGGCCCCGTAACGGGTGAAGATCTCCGGCAGCTTCGCGTCCTCGCGCACCGGATTGACGTACATGTTCAGCGGTACGTCCTCCTGGAAGCGCTTGGTCAGCAGGAAGTCCAGCAGCGCCTTGCCCCCCTTGGTGTTGCCCGCGCCCTCAAGCAGCCCGGCGAACTCCGTCTGCCGGAAGCAGGTGCCCTCCGCCACCCCGGTCGGGGCCTTCGCGGGCTTCGACTTCGCGTCGGCCACCTCGGCGGGCGGGCTGGAGGCGTACGAGACGACGAGCGGCTTGTCGCCCTTGGCGCCGCCCGCAGAGCCGGAGAAGCGGTCGTAGTACGCCTGCTCCCAGCCGTCGACCACCTCGACGCCGTTGGCCCGCAGCTTCTTCCAGTAGTCCCGCCAGCCGTCGTCGCCGTAGCGGGCGGCGGTGCCGAGCAGGAAGGCGAGGCCGGGGGACGAGGTGGCGGCGTTCTCGGTGACCAGGAGGTTCTTGTACGCGGGCTTGGTCAGATCGGCGAACGTCTTCGGCGGCGCCAGCTTCTTCTCGGCGAAGTACGCGCGGTCGTAGTTGACGCAGATGTCGCCGTAGTCGACCGGGGTGACGCGGTGCTTCGCCTGGTCGAGCTGGTACGCGGCCGGGACCTGGTCCAGGCCCTTCGCCTCGTACGGGGTGAACAATTCATTGTCCAGCGCGCGGGAGAGGAGGGTGTTGTCGACGCCGAAGAACACATCGCCCTGCGGATGGCCCTTGGACAGGATCGCCTGGTTGACGGCCGCTCCCGCGTCGCCCCCGGCCTGCACCCGCACCTTGTAGCCGGTGGTGCGGGTGAACTCCTTGAGGACCGCCTTGGACGCCGCGAACGAATCGTGCGAGACCAGGGTGACGGTCTTGGAGTCCTTGCCCTCCGCCGCACCTCCGCCGCAGCCGCTGAGGACGCCGGTGCCGAGGGAGCCGACGAGGGCGGCGGTGAGCGCACGCCGAAGATGGCTGTTCATGGTGAGGCTGACTCCCTACGCCGGTATGACCCGGATCAGGTTGGAGGGTCTGCGGCCATACCGCACTCTCAGCGCTGTCGCGCTCCCCTGTCGGAATGTTCAGTTGTCCGTCACTACGGGATGGTTGTACGACGGATGTGCGAAGGCACCGTATCAGCCGGTGGTCAGCGCTCCGTGGCCGCCAGCTGACCGCACGCCCCGTCGATCTCCTGCCCCCGGGTGTCCCGGACGGTCACCGGCACCCCGTGCCGCTCCAGGGCCGCCACGAACGCCTTCTCGTCCTCCGGCCGGGACGCCGTCCACTTGGAGCCGGGCGTCGGGTTGAGCGGGATGAGGTTGACGTGCACCCGGTGGCCCTTGAGCAGCCGGCCGAGCAGATCGCCGCGCCATGCCTGGTCGTTGATGTCCCTGATCAGGGCGTACTCGATGGAGATCCGGCGGCCGGACTTCTCCGCGTACTCCCACGCCGCGTCCAGGACCTCGCGCACCTTCCAGCGGGTGTTGACCGGGACGAGGGTGTCGCGCAGCTCGTCGTCGGGCGCGTGGAGGGACACCGCGAGGCGGCACTTGAAGCCCTCGTCGGCGAACCGCAGCATCGCCGGGACCAGCCCCACGGTCGAGACGGTGATGCCGCGCTGGGACAGCCCGAGGCCGTCCGGCTCGGGGTCGGTGAGCCTGCGGATGGCGCCGATGACCCGGTTGTAGTTGGCCAGCGGCTCGCCCATGCCCATGAAGACGATGTTGGACAGCCGGGCCGGGCCCCCGGGGATCTCGCCGTCGCGCAGCGCCCGCATCCCGTCGACGATCTGGTGCACGATCTCGGCGGTCGACAGGTTGCGGTCCAGACCCGCCTGGCCGGTGGCGCAGAACGGGCAGTTCATGCCGCAGCCCGCCTGGGAGCTGATGCACATGGTGACCCGGTCCGGGTAGCGCATCAGCACGGACTCGACGAGCGTGCCGTCGAAGAGCCGCCACAGGGTCTTGCGGGTGGTGTCGTCGTCACAGCTGATGTGCCGCACCACGCTCATCAGGTCCGGCAGCAGCTCCGTCGCCAGCTTCTCGCGCGCGGCGGCCGGGATGTCGGTCCACTGGGCGGGGTCGTCGGTGTAGCGGGCGAAGTAATGACGCGACACCTGCCCGGCCCGGAAGGGCTTCTCCCCGAGGGCGGCGACGGCCTCGCGGCGCTCGGCGGGGGTGAGGTCGGCGAGATGCCGCGGGGGCTTCTTGGCCCCACGCGGCACGGCGAAAGTGAGTTCTCCGGGCTTAGGCATGGCCGTACCAGTGTCGCAGACACGCGGAAGGCCCCGCGCCACGGGCGGCGCGGGGCCCTGAACAGCCCTGTTCGGTACGGACGGCTCAGCCGCCGCCCACGAAGATCACGAACAGCAGCCACACCACGGGCGCGGTGGGCAGCAGTGAGTCGAGCCGGTCCATGATCCCGCCGTGGCCGGGCAGCAGCTTGCCCATGTCCTTGATGCCGAGGTCCCGCTTGATCATGGACTCGCCGAGGTCCCCCAGGGTCGCGCTGACCGCGACGGCGAGGCCGAGCAGCAGCCCCTGCCACCACACGCCGTCCCTGATGAGGTACTGCATGCACAGCGCCCCCACGACCATCGCGAACGCCACCGCGCCCATCAGCCCCTCGCGGGTCTTGCCGGGGCTGATGCGGGGCGCGAGCGGATGCTTGCCGAAGCGCCAGCCGACCGCGTACGCGCCGGTGTCGCTCACCACCGTCAGCAGCAGGAAGGTCAGCACCCGCTGCGGGCCGTCGTGCTCGGCGGCCAGTATGAGCGCCACGAAGGTGGCGAGGAACGGCACGTAGAAGGCGGCGAACACGCCCGCCGTGACGTCCCTGAGGTAGTTGTCGGGCGGCTCGGTCATCCGCCACACGAGCACGGCGAGCGCCGTGAGCGACACCGCCACCCAGGCGCCCTGCGCCCCGCGCACATAGCCCGCGACGACCATGGCGACACCGCCGACGGCGAGCGGCACCAGGGGGACCCGGATGTCCTTCCGCTCGGCCAGCCGGGAGGTCAGCTCCCACAGCCCGACGACCACGGCGACCGCTATCACGCCGATGAACACGGGCTTGTAGATGAAGAGCGAGGCGACGATGATCGCGCCGAGGCCGACGCCCACCCCTATCGCGGCGCGCAGATCGCGGCCCGCGCTCTTCTTCTTCGTACCCTGACCGCCGCCGCTGCCGGGCGCGCTCCCGGCGGACTCGGGGCCGGGGCCGGGGGGCGTCGACGGCTGCCCGGCGGGCTGCTGCCGGGGGCCGGGCCGAGGCTCACGCTCATCGCGGAACAAGGGGCCGCCCGGCCGGGCGGCCCCCCGGTCACGGCCGGCGGCGTCGCCGGGGTCGCCGCCTGCGTGCGGCACGGTGGGCATGGGGCGAGTCTGCGCCGCTTCGGCCACGTCGTGCGCGGGACCCGCCGAAGCGGGACCTGCCGAAGAAGGGGGCACCTCCCAGCCGTAGCCGGGGGAGGTGCCCTGATCAGTCGGTCCCCAGAGTCCGGCGCGTGGTGGGGCCCCCCAGGAAGAGTCGTTCATCAGACCTCGAGCAGCTCGGCTTCCTTGTGCTTGAGCAGCTCATCCACCTGCGCGACGTACTTCGCGGTGAGGTCGTCGAGCTCCTTCTCGGCACGGCGGCCCTCGTCCTCGCCGACCTCGCCGTCCTTGATCAGCTTGTCGATGGACTCCTTGGCCTTGCGGCGGATGCTGCGGATCGAGATCTTCGCGTCCTCGCCCTTGCCCTTGGCGACCTTGATGAACTCCTTGCGGCGCTGCTCGGTCAGCTCCGGGAACACCACCCGGATGATGTTGCCGTCATTGCTGGGGTTGACCCCGAGGTCCGAGTCCCGGATCGCCTGCTCGATGTTGCGCAGCGCGCTCTTGTCGAACGGAGTGATCACAGCCATGCGCGGCTCGGGCACCGAGAACGACGCGAGCTGGTTGATCGGCGTCAGCGCACCGTAGTAGTCCGCCACGATCTTGTTGAACATCGCCGGGTGCGCACGCCCGGTGCGGATCGCGGCGAAGTCCTCCTTGGCGACCACAACGGCCTTCTCCATCTTCTCCTCGGCCTCGAGGAGGATTTCTTCGATCACCACTTGCTCCTGGTGTTATCCGTAAGCAGAGCCTCGCCCCTGCGTGCGTCTTCTCCTGCACGGTGTCCGACCGGCAGGCCGTTGTCCATCCCCCGAACGAGCCGTCAGGCGCGTACGTCCCGGTCGCTCACGAGCGTGCCGATCTTCTCACCCTTCACCGCGCGGGCGATATTTCCTTCGGCGGTCAGCTCGAAAACCAGGATCGGAAGCTTGTTGTCCCGGCAGAGGGTGATCGCGGTGGCGTCGGCGACCTTGAGGTCCCGGGTGATCACCTCGCCGTACTCCAGAGCGTCGAACTTGACCGCGTCCGGGTTCCGCTTGGGGTCGGAGTCATAGACCCCGTCGACCCCGTTCTTGCCCATGAGCAGCGCCTCGGCGTCGATCTCCAGGGCACGCTGGGCGGCGGTGGTGTCCGTGGAGAAGTACGGCATGCCCATGCCCGCGCCGAAGATCACGACGCGGCCCTTCTCCAGGTGGCGCACCGCGCGCAGCGGGATGTACGGCTCCGCGACCTGGCCCATGGTGATGGCGGTCTGGACGCGGGAGTCGATGCCCTCCTTCTCCAGGAAGTCCTGGAGAGCGAGGCAGTTCATGACGGTGCCGAGCATGCCCATGTAGTCCGAGCGCGCCCGGTCCATGCCGCGCTGCTGCAGCTCGGCCCCGCGGAAGAAGTTGCCGCCGCCGATCACGATGGCGATCTCCGCGCCGTCCCGCACCACGGCGGCGACCTCGCGGGCGATGGCGTGCACGACATCGGGGTCGACCCCGAGTCCCCCGCCCCCGGCGAACGCCTCGCCGGACAGCTTCAGCAGGAAACGGCCGTGTCGTACTGGGCCGTCCGCGTTCTTGTCGGCGGCCTGATTGGCGTCCGCGCCGTGATTCATTGGAGATCTCCTCGTGCACATACGAAGAAGGCCACTGCCGGGTCCTGGTACGACCTCTGCGGCAATGGCCTCCTCGTCACATCTGCGGCCGACCGGTTGACGGTTGGCTGCCTACGACCCTATCGGTGTCGCCGGTGTTTCGCTGCTCGGCTCAGACGCCGACGCGGAAACGGGCGAAACGGGTCAGGGAGACGCCGGCCTCGTCCAGGACCTTCTGGACGCTCTTCTTGTTGTCCTTGGCGAACGCCTGGTCCACCAGGACGTTCTCCTTGAAGAAGCCGGTGACGCGACCCTCGATGATCTTCGGGAGGGCGGCCTCGGGCTTGCCCTCCTCGCGGGCGGTGGCCTCGGCGACGCGACGCTCGTTCTCGACCGTCTCGGCCGCGATCTCGTCACGGCTCAGGAACTTCGGCGCGAAGGCGGCGACGTGCTGCGCGATGTCCTTGGCGACCTCGGCGTTCTCCTTGTCCAGCTCGACCAGGACGCCGACCTGCGGCGGCAGGTCCGGGCTGGTGCGGTGCATGTACGCGGCGACGAAGCCGCCGGAGAACTGCGCGAAACGGTCGAGGACGATCTTCTCACCGAGGGTGGCGTTGGCCTCGTCCACAAACGCCTGGACGGTCTTACCGGCCTCGATCTCGGAGGCGAGCAGGGCCTCCAGGTCGGCCGGGACGGTCTTGGCGACGTGGGCGGCGATGGCGTCGGCGACGGCGATGAACTTGTCGCCCTTGGCCACGAAGTCGGTCTCGCACTTCAGCTCGACCAGCACACCGGAGGTGTTGTCGTCGGCGATGAGGGAGACAACGGCACCGTTCTCGGCGCTGCGGCTCTCGCGCTTGGCCACGCCCTTCTGGCCCTTGACGCGGAGGATCTCGACGGCCTTGTCGACGCTGCCCTCGGCCTCGTCCAGCGCCTTCTTGCAGTCCATCATGCCGGCGCCGGTGAGCTCGCGGAGCTTCTTGACGTCAGCGGCGGTGAAGTTCGCCATGATCTGTGAATCTCTTCTCGAAAGTCGAAAGCTCTACGGGTGAACGACGGGGGCGGTGCCACCGCACCGTCCCCCGCCGTTGTACACCGTCTGCGTAGGTCAGGCCTGCTCGGCGTCCGCGGCCGGGGCCTCGGCGGGCTTCGCGTCCTCGACCGGCTTCGCGTCCTCGGCCGGCGTCTCGGCGACGGCCTCGGCGGGCTTCTCCTCGACGGCCTCGGCCGGCTTGGCCTCGGGCTCGTCGGCCTTCTTCTCACCCTCGAGCAGGTCGCGCTCCCACTCGGCCAGCGGCTCGGCCGCCGCGCCCTTGTCGGCCTTCTCGTCACCGGTGGCGACACCGGAGCGGGCGATGAGGCCCTCGGCGACGGCGTCGGCGATCACGCGGGTGAGCAGCGTGACGGAACGGATCGCGTCGTCGTTGCCCGGGATCTTGTAGTCGACCTCGTCGGGGTCGCAGTTGGTGTCGAGGATCGCGACCACCGGGATGCGGAGCTTGCGCGCCTCACCGACGGCGATGTGCTCCTTCTTGGTGTCCACGATCCAGACGGCGCTCGGCACCTTCTGCATCTCGCGGATACCGCCGAGGGTCTTCTCCAGCTTGGCCTTCTCGCGGGAGAGGACCAGCAGCTCCTTCTTGGTGAGGCCGGAGGCGGCCACATCCTCGAAGTCGATCTGCTCCAGCTCCTTGAGGCGCTGCAGGCGCTTGTAGACAGTCGAGAAGTTGGTCAGCATGCCGCCCAGCCAGCGCTGGTTGACATACGGCATACCGACGCGGGTCGCCTGCTCGGCGATCGCCTCCTGCGCCTGCTTCTTCGTGCCGACGAACATGATGGAGCCGCCGTGGGCGACGGTCTCCTTGACGAACTCGTAGGCGCGGTCGATGTACGACAGCGACTGGAGCAGGTCGATGATGTAGATGCCGTTGCGCTCGGTGAAGATGAAGCGCTTCATCTTCGGGTTCCAGCGGCGGGTCTGGTGCCCGAAGTGGACGCCGCTCTCCAGCAGCTCCCGCATCGTGACGACGGCCATGGCCGTACTCCTTGAGGTACTCGGTTCCACGGCGGCCGGGCGGCCGCCGCTCCTGACGCCCCGGCGCGCCTGCCACGAACGAGGGCCCTGGTAGGGGGCTCGTCCGAGGACCGAGGGGCGCGGCCGCCGTGCTGCCGATACATGCTCGGGGCGTCGGCGGCGGGGCGTGCGAAGTCGATCCGGTGACCCGGATCGCCATAAGAAGTGTACGGGACCCGTGCGGTGCCGGGTGACGGCGATATCCACAACCCGTGGGTAGTCCCCAGTTCGCGTCCATGATCCACCGGATGCGGCGATTGGCGTCACCGTGGGTGACATGCGACGGCTTGGTGCGGTGTGGGCTCTTGCCCTGTGCGTTCTGATGTGTGTGGTGCGGGCCCCGGCCGCGGTGGCGGCCCCGGGATCCGAGGGCCGGTCATGGCCGGTGGCGGGCCCGGCGGGGGCGGCGCGGCCTGCGGTGCTGAGGGCGTGGCGCCCGCCGCCCGCGCCGTGGGCGGCGGGCCACCGCGGGGTCGATCTGGCGGCGCGGGCGGGGCAGCCGGTGCGGGCGGCGGGCGCGGGGCGGGTGAGCTTCGCGGGGCCGGTCGCGGGGCGCGGGGTGCTCACCATCGAGCTGTCCGGGACCGGAAAGCCCCCGCTGCGGACGTCCTACGAACCGGTGCGGGCCACGGTCGCCAGGGGCGCGCGGGTGGCGGCGGGGCAGGTGGTCGGGGTGGTGGAGGCGGGGCCGTTCCACTGCGCGGCGGGGTGTCTGCACTGGGGGCTGCGGCGCGGGGACCGCTATCTGGATCCGCTGTCGCTGCTGCCGCCGTCGATGCTGAGGGGCGGCCCGTCCCGGCTGCTGCCGGTCTTCGGCGTCCCGGCCGCCGGGGAGTCCGCGGCGGCGCCACCTCCGCGAATCGCCGGGTCGCGCCCGCTTCTGGCGGCGGCCGCCTCCCCCACCGGACCGTCGGGCCTGGTACCGGCCACGGCGCTGGCGGCCGCGGCCGCCTACGCCGGACGCCGCCTGCGCGCCCATGCCCGCTGGGCGCGCGGCGGCGGGACCTCGGGTGTCAGCCGCGCACGCCGTTCAGGACCATGGCGACCGCCGCCTCCGTGATGCGCTCGGGGTCCTCGGCGGCCCCCAGTTCGGTGCGGCGGACCGCGGCGTCCACGACGCCCTGCAGCAGCACCGCGGCCAGTCGGGGCTGCTGATGGCCGAGGGCACCGAGGGCGTCGACCACCATGCCGATCAGCCCGCCGTGGGCGGCGCGGATCTTCTCGCGCGCGCCCGCGTCCAGCTCACCAGCCGAGATCGCCACCACCGCACGGTGGCGGCGGTCGCCGACGAGGGCGAGTTGTCGGCGCACATACGCCTCGACCTTCGCCTCGGGCGTACCGGCCGCCTCCATGGCGGCCTCGACCTCGGCGGCCCAGACCGGGAAGTCGACGGCGCACAGCTCCTCGACCACAGCCGCGCGGGAACGGAAGTACTCATAGACGGACGAGCGGGCGAGGCCCGTGCGCTCGGCGAGTGCGGGGAAGGTCAACGCCTCCGTACCGCCCTCGGACAGCAAGGAGCGGGCGGCCTCCAGCAGGGCGCCGCGCTGCATCGTCCGGTGCTCGGCCACTGAGGCCGCTCGAATCCTGGGCACGCCACCACTGTACGGAGACGTCACGTTCACGTCACGGCGGCGGCGATCCCGGCGGGACGATTCAGCGTCCGACGTCGGCGAGTTTGGCGCGCAGCTGGAGCACGGATTTGGTGTGGATCTGGCTGACCCGGCTCTCGGTGACCCCGAGGACCTGGCCGATCTCGGCCAGGGTGAGCCCCTCGTAGTAGTAGAGCGTGACCACGGTCTTCTCCCGCTCCGGAAGGGTGTTGATGGCGCGGGCGAGCAGCCGGCGCAGCTCCCGGTCCTCGGCCACCTCGACCGGGTTGTCCGCGGCGGTGTCCTCCAGGGTGTCCATGAGGCTGAGCCGGTCGCCGCCCTCGCCGCCGACGTGCAGCAGCTCCTCCAGGGCGACCACGTTGGCCAGCGACAACTGGCTGAAGACCCCGTGCAGTTCGTCGACGCTGATGTCCATCTCGGCGGCGACCTCGGCCTCGCTGGGGGTGCGGCGCAGCGCCGCCTCCAGCGTGGCGTACGCCCGCTCGACCGCCCTGGCCTTCTGGCGGACCGAGCGCGGGATCCAGTCCAGCGCCCGCAGTTCGTCGATCATCGCACCGCGAATGCGGGTGATGGCATAGGTCTCGAACTTGATGGCGCGCTCGGGGTCGAACTTCTCGATGGCGTCGATGAGTCCGAAGACACCGGACGAGACGAAGTCGGCCTGCTCGACGTTGGAGGGCAGCCCGACGCTGACCCGCCCGGCCACGTATTTCACCAGGGGCGAGTAGTGCAGGATCAGCTGCTCCCGCAGCCGCCCGTCGCCCGTGGCTTTGTACGACCGCCACAGCTCGTCGAGCGAGGACGGTGCCGCGGGGCGCACCGCGCCGCGGGCAGCGGGCGGCGCCGCGCGGTCAGACCCGGAGATGTGCTGGGGCATTCGTCGCCTTGAGCCGTTCTGCCATGACATGGGTGAGGTCGTACGCTTCCACCGGAAACCTTGTGAGCGTAGCGTGACTGCGGCGTCGCGGTATGCGAAGGGCGTCGACTCGGCGGTCTGCGGATACGGTCATCGCCTCAACCCTTTCACCCGATTGCCCCGATTTGGGGGATCGCCTCGCCGTGTGCCGTCACTACGGCGTGCGGGCGGCGCCAACTGCCAGCGGTCGCCATGGCGTTCGACGAAACCCAGGGCGAGCAGTTCATAGAGCCGGCCCACGGCCTCCTCACAGCTCGTCCCGGAATCCCTGGCCACCTCACGTCCGTCGTTGCCGCCCTGTGCCGACAACGCTTCCAGCACCCGTGCCGTCACGGGATCGAGGAGGTCCCGCTCGACGAGGGGCCCTTCCCGGACAGGGGCGAGGTCCCCGATGGCGCCGATCAGCTCGGCGACTTCGTCGGCGTCGGTGACCAGGACGGCCTCGCCGCGCAGCAGTTCATGGACCCCCGCGGAGAGCCCGCTGGTGACCGGGCCGGGCACGCCCATGGTGGACCGGCCGAGCTGCTGTGCCCGGCGGGCGGTCACCAGCGATCCGCTGCGGTACTCGGCCTCGATGACGACCGTGCCCCGGGTGAGCGCGGCGATGACCCGGTTGCGCAGCACGAAGCGGCTGCGGGTGGGATGCGCGCCGGGCGGCAACTCGGCCAGTACCAGCCCCTGTTCCGCGATGCGCTCGATCAACTCGGCGTGCCCCCGCGGATAGGGGGTGTCCACGCCGGAGGCGAGCACGGCCACGGTGGCCCCGCCCACGGCGAGCGTCCCGCGGTGCGCCGCGCCGTCCACCCCCTGGGCCGCGCCGGAGACCACGACCCAGCCCCGCTCGGCGAGCCCGGCGCCCATCGTCGCCGCGACATGCGCGCCGTAGTCGCTGCAGGCGCGCGCCCCCACCACGGCGACCGAGCGCAGCGCCCACATGCGCAGCGACGCGGGGCCCCGCACCCATAACCCGACCGGGCGAGCGTCCCCCAGGTCGTCGAGCTGACCGGGCCACTCCATGTCCCCGGGGCAGATGAACCGCCCGCCCCGGGCGGCGATCAGGGCGAGGTCGGCCGCCGGGTCGAGCCCGGCGGCCCGCAGCGCGCATCCGGCCAGCCGGGACGGGCTCGCCCCGGGCGGCGGCTCGGCCTCCCCGGTGAGCGCCCGCCACAGACCGACCGGCCCCAGCCCGCGCAACCAGCGCCCCACCGCTTCGTCGCCGGGCTCCACGAGCCGGGTGAGGGCCGCGCGGGCCAACCGCTCCCCGTCGCCCACGCCCGGCCCGGGGTCCATGGCCGGTGACGGCCGGGGCGCCGCGACCCGGCCTCCCGCCGGGAAGGCGGCCATCAGCACTCCCCCGCGCCGACCGGCACCCCGCGGACCACTCCGGTGCGCAGCTGGAGGGCCTGGGCGACATCCGGCGCCAGCGGCCGGTCGTGCCCGGCGAGGTCGGCGACGGTCCAGGCGACCCGCAGCACCCGGTCCAAGCCACGGGCGGTGAGCAGCCCCCGCTCCATGTCGCGCTCGGCCTCCCGGAGCGCCCCGGGGCAGGCCTGCCAGCGGGTGCGCAGCTCATGGCCCGGCACCTCGCTGTTCAGCCGCCAGGGGGTGTCCGCGAGGCGCGCGGCGGCCCGCTCTCTGGCTTCGCGCACCCGGGCCGCGACCTCGGCGGTGCTCTCCGCCGTGCCGCGCGCCCCGGTCAGCTCGGCCCGGCTCACCGCCTCGACACGGACGCGCAGGTCGACCCGGTCGAGCAGCGGGCCGGACAGCCGCGACTGATAGCGGCGGACCGTCGAGGGCGAGCATTCACAGCCGTCCCCCAGCAGCCCGTGCCGCCCGCAGGGGCAGGGGTTGGCGGCCAGCATGAGGAGGAAGCGCGCGGGCATGCGCATCATGCCCGCCGAGCGGGCGACCACCACATGGCCCGATTCCAGCGGCTGCCGCAGGGCGTCCAGCGCCCGGCCGCTGAACTCCGGCGCCTCGTCCAGGAAGAGCAGCCCCCGGTGGGCGAGCGAGACCGCGCCCGGCCGTGGCAGCCCGTTCCCGCCGCCGACCAGGGCGGCCATGGTCGCCGAGTGGTGCGGCGCGCAGTACGGAGGTGCCTCCACCAGGGGCTGGCCCGGTGGCAGCACCCCGGCCACCGAGTGCACGGCGGTGACCTCCAGCGCCTCCTGCTGGGTGAGCGGCGGCAGCAGCCCGGGCAGCCGCTCGGCGAGCATGGTCTTGCCCGCGCCCGGCGGCCCGACGAGGAACAGATGGTGGCCCCCGGCGGCGGCGACCTCCAGCGTGGTGCGCGCGGCCCGCTGCCCGGCGACCTCGGCCAGATCGGGCCGCCCCGCCCCGGCCCCGGGGAGCGCGGCCACTCCGGTGCCCATGCCCGCGCCGGGCATCGTGAGCCCCGCCAGCATGGGATCGGGCCGCCCGGCCTCCAGCGGCTCGTCCTCCTCGGGGACCGGTTCGTCGGTGAGGACCGCGATCAGCTGGCGCAGGCTCCGCACGCCGAGCACCGAGACGCCCGGCACCAGAGATGCCTCGGCCGCGGTCTGCTCCGGGACGACGACCTGCCGGTATCCGGCCTCGGCGGCCGCGAGCACGGCGGGCAGCACCCCGCGCACCGGCCGGACCCGGCCGTCCAGGCCCAGCTCCCCGATCATCATCAGATCGGCGATCTCCCGTGGGTCGATGCGCTCGGCCGCGCCGAGCACCGCGCAGGCCACGGCCAGGTCGAAGCCGCTGCCGCCCTTGGGGACGGACGCCGGGCTGAGCCCGACCGTGAGCTTCTTCTGCGGCCAGGCGTCACCGGAATTGACCACGGCGGCGCGGACCCGGTCCCGGCTTTCCACCAGGGATTTGTCGGGCAGGCCGACCAGGGCGAAGGCGGCCACGCCGGGCTCCAGATCGGCCTGGACCTCGACCACCACGCCCTCGACCCCGACCAGGGCGACCGAGCAGGTGCGGGCGAACCCCATTCAGGCCACCCCCCGCAGGTGCTCGACCACGGGCCCGCCGCGCCGCGGCAGCACCACGCCCACCAGGTCAATCCGCACGCCCTCGGGCGGCGGCCCGCCGTGCCGCTCCAGCCAGCGCTCGGCGAGGCGGCGCAGCCGGTCGGCCTTGCCGGGCCTGACCGCCGCCGCCGGAGGTTCGTACCCCTCCGCGCGACGCGTCTTGACCTCGCAGACGACCAGCGCCCCGGCGTCCAGCGCGACAATGTCGATCTCGCCGTCCCGGCACCGCCAATTGCGCTGCAGGACGGTCATACCGGCCTCGGCCAGCCGACGCGCCGCCAGATCCTCGCCGTAGCGGCCCAATGCTCCCCGGGCGTTCATTCGGCACCACCTCCGGCACCGACTGTGACGCCCCCGCCCCGAATTCAGGGATCTTGGTGGATTTCTGTGGACGGCCCGCCGCCGGTGGAGAACTCAGCCACCCGGAAGAGTGAGTCAGCCACGGACGGCCGGGTCCGGAAGATCAGCCCCCCGGAAGGTCGAGGTCGCTCTTGTTCAGCTCCTCGATATTCACGTCCTTGAACGTGAGTACGCGTACCTGCTTGACGAACCGCGCCGGTCGGTACATGTCCCAGACCCAGGCGTCCGCCATCGACACCTCGAAGAAGACCTCACCCTGGACCGAGTGCACCTGCATCTCGTAGTCGTTGGTGAGATAGAAGCGGCGCTCGGTCTCGATCACGTATTTGAACAGACCGACGACATCGCGGTACTCCCGGTAGAGCTTCAGCTCCATCTCGGTCTCGTACTTCTCGAGGTCCTCGGCGCTCATGGCATGTTCCCCTTCAGCCGTGCGTCCCCCCATTGTGCGTCAGACGCGCTCAGTCTCCAGGATCACCGGTGTACTGGGCGGTCCCTGTTCCAGCAGCGTACGCAACAGTCCCACGAGCCGGGTCGGGTATACCGGCTCGGTCGCCCCGGCCAGCTCCTCCACCGTCCACCAGCGCAACCCGGTCATACTGCGCCGCTCCAGCTCCGTCAGCCCCTCGGGGCGCGTGGTGGTCTGCTCCGTACGGGCCAGGTAGTACCACTCGTCCTGGTCCCAGCGGCGGCCGTAGAACGGGAAGGAGCAGGTGCGCCGCCACAGCAGCGGGCCGAGCCGGACATCGGTGATCCCGGTCTCCTCCGCCAGCTCGCGCAGGGCGGCCTGCTCGCGGCTCTCGTCGCCCTCCAGCCCGCCGCCCGGGGTGAACCACCAGGTCAGCGAGGGGTCATCCGGTTCGAAGCCGTGCAGCAGCAGGATCCGGTCCTGGGGATCGAGCAGCACCACCCGGGCGACCTTCCGCAGCGGCGTCGCCTCCATACCGGCCTCGTCGGCCCCGTCAGCCATGCCAGTCCCGTCAGCCACTGGCCGCCACCTTCTCCCGCGTCTCGTCCCGCCGGGTGGTGCCGCCTCCCATCCGGCGCGCGACCGGTCCGTAGGCCGCGCCTCCCAGGATGAGCACGGCGCCGGTCAGGACCGAGACCAGGACGATCCGGAGCGGACCGGGCTGCGAGACCCCGCCCGGCAGTTCCTTGAACACCTCCGGGCGCCCCATCATGCCGAAGGCCCCCAGCGGCCAGGCGGTGGCGTCCACCCGGGCCGTCACGGCATCCGTGGGGACGGCTCCATGGCTGCTGTCGCCGAGGTGCACCCGGGAGTCGAGGGAGTCGCTGCGGTGGTCGCCCATGAGGAACAGGCGCCCCTTGGGCACGGTGGTGGAGAACCGGGTCATCGAGGCCGGTTCCTTGGCCTGCAGATACGGTTCTTCGAGGACCTTGCCGTCCACGGTGATGCGGTTCTGCTTGTCGCAGCACACGACCTTGTCACCGCCCACCCCGATGACCCGCTTCACCATCGGCAGGGCGCCCCAGATCTCGTCCTGGAAGACGACCACATCACCGCGGCGCACCTCACCGCCGTCGATGCGCTCCGCGAGCACCCGGTCGCCCTTGCCGATGGTCGGCGACATCGAGTCGGTCGGGACGCTGTACGGCTTGTAGAGCACCGCACCCCAGGCGAAGCCGCCCAGGAACAGCACACAGCCGACGGCCACCGCCAGCCCGGACAGCACGGCGCCCAGCCTGCTGCCCCCCGCCCCTCGGGCATCGCTCATTCCAGTGCTCCCACCGTGTCCAGCAGACATAGAAGGCCATGTTCCGCATGCCCCATGGCACGGGATCGCACCTTACCCGCGGTACGGGCGTCAGTCAGCCGTCCCCCGCACCTTCGCCGCCTGCCTGCGACGACGCCACAGCACGAGCGGCACCGCGCCCGCGAGCCCGAGCGCCGAGGGGGCCATGGAGGCCGCCGCGCTCAGCCCCGGCTGCTCGAAGGTGCCCGGGATCGACAGGGCGGACCAGCGGTTGATGGGCCAGGCGACCACGATCGCGCGCCCGACGACGTCGTCCACCGAGACCGTGCCGTTGTGCAAGTTCTGGTGGTAGCGGGAGTCCAGCGAGTCCTGGCGGTGGTCGCCCATCACCCAGATCCGGTCCTTGGGCACCTTGATCGGACCGAACGGCTTCTCGTCACACGGAGTGTTCCCGGGGAAGATGTACGGCTCGTCCAGCGGCTTGCCGTTGACCATCACCTTGCCGCCGCGCCGGCACGAGACCGTGTCCCCGCCGGTCGCGATCACTCGCTTGATCAGGTCCTTCTCATCGGCGGACGGCATCAGGCCGACGCGGCTCAGCGCCTCCTGGATGCCCTCGGCGATCGGGCCCGCGTCCTGCGTCTGGGTCTCGCCGAGCCAGCCGCCCGGGTCGTGGAAGACGACCACCTCGCCGCGCTCCGGCTTCGAGCCGAACCACGGAGTGAGCTTGTCCACCAGCACCCGGTCGCCCCGCTGCAGCGTGTTCTGCATCGAGTCGGACGGAATGGAGAAGGCTTGCACCAGGAAGGTCTTGATCAGCAGCGCCAGCACCAGCGCGATGAAGATCAGGATCGGCAGCTCCTTCCAGAAGGAGCGCACCTTCTTCCCCTTCGCGGGCCGCCGCCCGGCCCCGGCCGCCTTGCTCGCCTCCTCGGAGCCGGTCTCCCGCTCCGCGCCGGGCCCGGGCCCGGGCCCCGGACCAGGCGGTCCCGAAGGGCCGGAGGGCGGGGTGTCAGCCGGTCCGGCCTCGGGGGCGCCGCCCGGTGCCGGGGACGCCCCGGGCGCTTCCGGTGCCTGGTCCGCGGTCCCCTCTCCGCTCGTACCGGGCCGCCTCTCGGGCTCTTCGTGACCGGAGCGCGCTCCGACCGCCAAGTCCCCCACATTCACTCCTCACGCCGCTGCCGCCTGCTCCACGAACGGCGCAGGCCCACCACTCCCATAACGAGCGGGAGTTCCGCAGGGGTCGGGAGCTGGATCATTCCTTGCTGATCCATGGGGGACAGCCTATGCGGCGCACCGCTCACCTGTGTCGCCCCGCTCGGCGCGCCCGCCACGGACGCGTACGTTCCGGGCTCCTCCAGCTGCCGCATATGGCCGAACGGCCAGGCGATCACCACGGCCCGGCCCACCACGCTCTCATCCGCGACGGTGCCCTGGTACGCCTCGCCGAGGTGCACCCGGGAGTCCGCCGAGTTGGACCGGTGGTCGCCCATCATGAACATCCGCCCCGCGGGGACGGTCACCTTGAACTTGCGCTGCGACGGCGCGTTCCCCGGGTACAGATACGACTCGTTCAGCGGTGTCCCGTTGACCGTGACCCTGCCGTTCGTGTCACAGCATGCCACCGTGTCGCCGCCGACGGCGACCACCCGCTTGATCAGGTCCTGCTCGTCCGACGAGGGCAGCAGACCGATGAAGGTCAGGAACTCCTTGCCCTGCTTGATGACCGGCGGATCGTCCTTGGGCGGCTTCCGCTCGTCCTCGAGCCAGCCGCCGGGGTCCTTGAACACCACCACGTCCCCGCGGGTCGGCTTGGAGCCGAACCACGGGGTGAACTTGTCGACCAGCACCCGGTCGCCGATCTTGATCGTCTGCTCCATCGAGCCGGACGGGATCACGAACGCCTGGACCAGGAAGGTCTTGAGGACCAGCGCGATCACCAGCGCCACACCGATCAGGATCGGTATCTCCCGCACCGCGGAACGGCGTCTTCTGCGCTTGATCCGCTGCTGCACCCGGCGCCGCTCCGCGCGCGTGGCCAGCCGCCGCTGCCCCGGTTCGCGCTGCGGACCGTCGGGAGCGGGCGTGGGAGAGGGCGTGGGAGAGGGAGATGGCCCCGCCCGGCGGGTGCCGGAACGGGGGCGTCCGCGGTTACCCATGCGCACCACCGGGGACCGCCGCGCCCTGCGCACCGCCGGGTCCTGGGACGTGTGCGAAGGCCTCCGCGCCCCTGACGCGGGACCAGCGGCCGAACGGCCAGCCGATCCAGTCGGCCCGCCCGATCACCTGGTCCACGGGGACGGTGCCGCCGCCCGGCTCGCCGAGGTGGTCGCGGGAGTCCCGGGAGGCGCTGCGGTGGTCGCCCATCACCCACAGCCGCCCTTCGGGCACGACGGTGTCGAACGGCACCCGCGAGGCGCTGTCCCCGGGGTACAGATAGTCCTCGTTCACGGGCCGGCCGTTCACCTCGATCCTCCCCCGCTTGTCGCAGCAGACGACCCGGTCACCGCCGACGCCCACCACGCGCTTGATGTAGTCGGTCTCGGCGGGCTCGGCGAGACCGACCGCCGCGGCCGCCGTGCGCAGCGCACCGGTCACCGGGTTCCCGGACGGCCCCTCTCGCAGGAAGGAGCCGGTGCCGTCGAAGACGACAACGTCGCCACGGCGCGGATCGTCCCCGAAACGGTAGGCGAGCTTGTTCACCAGCACCCGGTCCCCCGGGCGCAGGGTGTTCTCCATCGAGCCGCTGGGGATCAGGAACGGCTGCACCACGAACCCGCTCACCAGCAGCACCAGCGCCATGGAGACGGCCGCGAGGAGCGCCGCCCGCCGCCACGGCGGCCGCTCCGGGGTATGCGAAGAGCGCGATCGCTCCTCGTGCTCCGGGTCGGAGCAGGAGGAGCGATCGCGCTCCGCGAGCCGTCCTTCGATGTCCATCGGGCCTGAGCCTATCCGGCCCGGCCGGGGCATCCGACGCTAGCTCAGTAGTCGCACAAAAGTCAGCGGGTGCGCTTCTCCTTGATCTTCGCGGCCTTGCCGCGGAGGTCACGCAGGTAGTACAGCTTCGCGCGGCGCACGTCACCGCGGGTGACGACCTCGATCTTCTCGACGATCGGGGTGTGCACCGGGAAGGTGCGCTCGACGCCGACGCTGAAGCTCACCTTGCGGACGGTGAAGGTCTCGCGCACGCCGGAGCCCTGGCGGCGGATGACGACGCCCTTGAACTGCTGGACACGCGAGCGGTTGCCCTCGATGACGCGGACGTGCACGTTGACCGTGTCGCCGGGGCGGAACGTCGGGATGTCGCTGCGCAGCGACGCGGAGTCGACGTTGTCGAGCAGGTGAGTCATGATCGTCTGCTTTCTTCGCTGATGCCACAGGTCATCAGCGGCATATCGGAATGTTGATTCGGAGTGCCGCCCTCATCGGGCGAGCGTCGGTCCCCCTGTGGCAGGGGCGCACACCCGGACGTACGGCAGCGGCCTATTCTTCCACGGGCCGGTCCGGCCGCCCAAATCGGGCCCGTCCCCCGGTTTCGCCCGCCCCGGGCAGCTCCTCCCAGCCGAGATCGGCCAGGAGCGCGCGGTCGTGCTTGTCGAGCGTCGCCGGGTCGCAGCGCTCGATCAGATCGGGGCGGTGGGCGCTGGTGCGGCGGAACGCCTCGTCCCTGCGCCACCGGGCGATCTTGCCGTGATGGCCGCTGACCAGCACCTCCGGGATGCCCCGGCCGCGCCACTCGGGGGGCTTGGTGTAGACGGGCCCCTCCAGCAGATCGGCCATCGCGCCGGGGGCGAAGGAGTCGTCCTGGTGCGACTCGGCGTTGCCCAGCACACCGGGCAGCAGCCGGGCGACGGCCTCCGTGATCACCAGGACCGCGGCCTCGCCGCCCGCCAGGACGTAGTCGCCGATGGAGACCTCGTGGATCTCCAGCCGCTCCCCGTACTCCTCGATCACCCGCCGGTCGATGCCCTCGTACCGCGCCGGTGCGAAGACCAGCCAGGGGCGCTCGGACAGCTCCACCGCGAGGGTCTGGGTGAACGGGCGGCCGCTCGGCGTGGGCACCACCAGGGTCGGCTTGGGCAGCCCCTCGCCCTCGCCCGACGCGATGACCGTATCCAGCGCCTCGCCCCACGGCTCGGGCTTCATGACCATGCCCGGGCCGCCGCCGTACGGGGTGTCGTCCACCGTGTTGTGCCGGTCGTGCGTCCAGGAGCGCAGGTCGTGCAGGCGGACGTCCAGTACGCCGCGGGCGCGGGCCTTGCCGACCAGCGAGACGTTCAACGGCTCCAGGTACTCCGGGAAGATCGTGATGACGTCGAGCCTCATGACGACGCGTCCTCACCGCCGGTGGCGATCTCCGCCTCGGCCTCGTCCAGCAGTCCCGGCGGCGGGTCGACGACCGCGCGCTGCTCCTCCAGATCGATCTCCGGCACCATCTCGGAGACGAACGGGATCATCACCTCGCCGCCGTCGGGCCGCTTCACGATCAGCAGGTCCTGGTACGGCAGGTGGGAGATCTCGGAGATCCGGCCGACCGCCGTGCCGTCCACGGTGACCACGTCGAGGTCGATCAGCTGGTGGTCGTAGAACTCCTCGGGGTCCTCCGGGACCTCCTCGGGATCGACCTCCGCGATGAGCAGGATGTTGCGCAGCGCCTCCGCGCCCGTACGGTCCCGCACCCCCTCGAAGCGCAGCAGCAGCCGGCCGCTGTGCACGCGGCCGGTCTCGATGGTCAGCGGTCCGGCCGAGGCGGGCTCGGTGGCCAGCACGGCGCCCGGGCCGAGCCTCAGCTCGGGCTCGTCCGTACGCACCTCGACGGTGACCTCGCCCTTGATGCCATGGGCACGGCCGATCCGCGCGACAACCAACTGCACGATGCATGTCCCTTTCACGCACACGGGCCGGGGACGGCCCAAAGCCCTCCCCGGCCCGTGCCGGTGCTCCTATTGATCGCCTCTCAGCTGACCTGATCCACGTCGACGAGGTCGACGCGGATGCCACGGCCGCCGATGGCGCCCACAACGGTGCGCAGCGCGCGGGCGGTGCGGCCGTTACGGCCGATCACCTTGCCCAGGTCATCGGGGTGCACCCGGACCTCGAGCACGCGTCCGCGACGCAGGTTGCGCGAGGCGACCTGCACGTCGTCGGGGTTGTCGACGATGCCCTTCACCAAATGCTCGAGGGCTTCCTCGAGCATCCTCAGGCCTCGGTCGACGCGGTGGACTCAGCGGCCTCGGCCGCCTCGTCCGACTTCTTCTCGGACTTCTTCGCCTTCGGGGTGATGGCCTCACCCTTCGGCTCGTCACCGGCGTCCTTGGCCGCGGCCTCGAACAGGGCGCGCTTGTCGGCCTTCGGCTCGGCGACCTTCATCGGGGCCGGGGCGGGCAGGCCCTTGAACTGCTGCCAGTCGCCGGTGACCTTCAGGATGGCGAGCACCGGCTCGGTCGGCTGGGCGCCGACCTTCAGCCAGTGCTGCACACGCTCAGAGTCGACCTCGATGCGCGAGGGGTTCTGCACCGGGTGGTACAGGCCGATCTCCTCGATCGCCCGGCCGTCACGGCGGGTGCGGGAGTCGGCGACGACGATGCGGTAGTGAGGCGAACGGATCTTGCCCAGACGCTTCAGCTTGATCTTGACTGCCACGGGAGTGGTGTCTCCTGGTCTTGACGTGGTTGAGCACTGCGAAGTGCCGCGTGGGGTTGCGGTACCCGAGTGCCCGATGGACGCGTCAGCCGGAGGAGAGAGGGGTCCTGGTCGACTGTCGAGTACAGCGGACCATTCTGCCACACCGTGGCAGGTCACCCGACCGCGGCCACCGCGTCCGGAATACGGAACGGCTTCCCGCAGCCGCCGCACATGATCGGCGCCTGGGCCAGCACCGACGGAACCACGCGAACGTTCCGCCCGCAGTCGCACACCGCCTTGACGCGGACGCCGCCCCCGGACGAACCGTGCCGTGCCGCGGGCCCGCGGAAGGCGCGGGAGGTCTCGGCCGCGGTCGCGACGGTGTGCGCCTTGAGGGCGCGGTGCAGCCGGTCGATCGTGGTCCGGTAGCGCTTTCTCGCCTCGGGACTGAGGGTGACCAGCGAGAAGCCACTGCTGGGATGCGGTTCCTCGGAGTGGTCGAGACCCAGCTCCTCGGCGATCGCCAGGAACCGGCGGTTGTGGTAGCGGCCGGCGCGCGAGGTATCACGGACACCGCGGGCGGCGGCGATGCCGTGGACTGCCTCGTGCAGCAGCCGTTCGAAGGAGAGCTCGGCGCCACATGCGGACGACGACTCTCCGATCAGCGATTCGGGCGCGGCTAGATCTGGCAGCTCGGGGTGGTGCCGTTGAATGTCGGCCCACGCCTGTGCCAGCTCTGCGGCGAGTACAGGTGGTGTCGTGCTCACGTCGTGCTAACGAGCAGGAGCCGCCCGGTGTTCCGATTCCGGGGCATCTCAAATAATTTGCACGTACCAGTCAGTTCAGCGCTGATGCGTCGCGACGAGGGCGGGTGCGCACATGCATGGATGAGCCGCCCACGGCGCACCAAGGCGGTACGTACCGCCATGTACGGCCCGGCCCGTAGACACCGGACCCGCGGCGGGCCCGTACACCGCCGGGAGGGCCCGTGCACCGTCGGCACCGGCTCACCGGTCCCGCGCCCTCAGTAGGCGCGTGCCACGAAGGCGACGTTACCTGGCGCGTCATCAGCGTCCGGCACCGCCCCGTCCTCGGCGACCAGACACCGTACGGACACCGCCCGCTCGGCGAGCGCGGCCTCGCCCTCCGGGCCTAGATCGGCCCACCGGATCCGCGCCCAGCCGCCCGCGGCCGCCGCCTCCGCGGCCTCCTCCACGGTCCGCGCCTCCACCGTGCGCGCCGCGCGGCGCTCCCGCGCCTGGCGCAGCAGCAGCGCCTGGTCCTCCTCCAGCGCCTTCGGCACCGCCTCGGCCAGCAGGTCGGCGCGCACCGGTTCCTTGCCGCCCGGAACGCGCCGGGCGAGGGTGGCGGTCCCGGCCGCCAGGTCGCGCGGGCCGATCTCGACGCGCACCGGTACGCCCCGCAGCTCCCAGTCGACGGCGCGGCGGCCGAAGGGGACGTCGGTGCGGTCGTCGACCTGGACCCGCACTCCCGCCGCCGCCAGCCGGTCAGCGGTCTCGCGGACCGCGGCGAGCACCGCGTCGTCGCCCTTGACCGCGAGGACGACGGCCTGGACGGGGGCCAGCCGGGGCGGCAGCCGCAGCCCGTCGTCGTCGCCGTGCATCATCACCAGCGCGCCGACCAGGCGGGTCGTACTGCCCCAGGAGGTCTGCCAGACCAGCTCCTGCTCGCCGTCCCGGGACAGATAGCGGGTGTTGAAGGCGCGCGCGAAGTTCTGCCCCAGCTCATGGCTGGTGCCCAGCTGCAGCGCCTTGCCGTCGCCCATCATCCCTTCCAGGGTGAGGGTGTTGACGGCGCCCGCGAAGCGCTCCCGGTCGGTCTTGCGCCCCAGGACGACGTCCATGGCGAGCACGTTCTCCATGAAGTCGGCGTAGACGTCGCGGTGGATGCGGGCGGCGAACTCGCGGGCGTCCTCGTACGTGGCGTGCGCGGTGTGGCCCTCCTGCCAGAGGAATTCGGTCGTCCGCAGGAACAGCCGGGGCCGCAGCTCCCAACGCACCACATTGGCCCACTGGTTGATCAGCAGCGGCAGATCGCGGTAGCTCCGCACCCACTTCGAGAAGTACTCGTTGACGATCGTCTCGGAGGTGGGCCGGACCACCACCGGCTCCTCCAGCTCCTTGCCGCCGCCGTGGGTGACGACCGCGAGTTCGGGCGCGAAGCCCTCGACGTGCTCGGCCTCCCGGGTCAGATACGACTGCGGGATGAAGAGGGGGAAGTAGGCGTTCTGGACACCCGCCGCCTTGATCCGGGCGTCCAGATCGCCCTGCATCCGCTCCCACAGCCCGTATCCGTACGGTCGGATGACCATGGTGCCGCGCACCGGACCGTTCTCGGCCAGCTCGGCCTTGCTGATCACATCCTGGTACCAACGCGGAAAATCCACCGCACGTGGGGTGAGAACGGGTGCTTTGACCATGGCGCCGATCGTACGGCGGCGGCGCGGCGAGCCGCGGCGATTTTCTCCCGGGGCGGGGCGGGGGCGCCTGGGGAGCGGGGCGAACGCGAGGGTGCGTGGGGGCGCACGGAGGGGGCACGCAAGCACGGCCGTGAAAGCTCTGGACGCGGGGACGGATGCGGAGTTCTCTGGCATACGGGGGTGGGACGCGACGAGCGGGTGCCCTGTGGAAGAGCCCGGCACAATCCACACGGCACCCTCTGGCGCACAACGGCGGATCTGACGACGGCACTGCTCTTCGCTGATTGGGGCCCTTTCGATGACATCTACGCTCGTACGGCGGCGCCACCCGCACCCCTCCCCACCGCGCACGGCGGACCCACGCGCCCGCGCCCGCGACTGGGCGGAGATCCAGGAACGGATGCTGGTGCCGCTGTACGAGGCCGTGTACGAACGGCTGGACGTCGGCACCGGCACACGGCTGCTGGGCCTGGGCTGCGGCTCGGGGCTCGCCCTGCTCATGGCGGCCGGGCGCGGCGCCGACGTCTGCGGGGTCGACACGGACGAGCCGCGCCTCGCGCTGGCGCGGGAGCGGCTGGGCGGCCCGGTGCGGCTGGGGCCCGGCGGTCCGGAGTCGGCGTGCGCGCGGGAGGCGGCGGCGACCGCGCGCTTCTCGGTCGTGACCGCCTTCGAGCCACTGCCCGCCCCGGCGGCGGGCGGCCCCGGCGGGCCCGGCGCGGCGGCCTCCTCGCTCACGGCGGCCGCGGCGCTCGCCGAGCGCGGCGGCGCGGTGGTGCTGGCCGGGTGGGGTCCGCCGGAGCGGTGCGCCACCTCGTCGGTGCTGCGGGTGGGGGCCCGGCTCGCCGACCCGATGTGCGCCCCGGCGCGCTGGCGGCCGTGCGGCCGGGACGACCTGGAGACGCTGGCCGAGCGGGCCGGGCTGCGGCCGGACGGATCGGGGCGGGTGGCCTGCCCGTTCGGGTACGCCGACCTGGACAGCGCGGTGCGCGGACTGCTCTCTACGGGGCTGTTCGACGCGGCGGAGCGGGCGACCGATCCGACGCAGGTGCGCAAGGAGATAGCGGAGGCGCTGCATCCGTATCAGCGTCCGGACGGGACGGTGTGGATGCCGAACGTATTGCGGTATCTGATCGCCCGGGTGTGAGGGTGCGGGCGTAACCCATTCGTACACACGCTCGTTGGAGCTCACGTCCGGAGATAACGCGATCTGCTCTCCGCCATCGCGGAGGTGATCCGGGCAACCAGCGGTGCGGCAACCCGATGAAGCGCCGCTCCCCGCCGCTCTGCGGGGTGCTCTTGGGTGGGGCGCACGTGCGCCCCACCCAAGAGCCTCACTTCGGGGGAAGGAAGTTCTTGAACTCCTGCGGCAATTCGAAGTCCTCCGCACCCTGACCACCAGGTGCGCCGAACGCGCCGCCTTGCTGGCCTGACGCCTTGCGCTCGGCAGCCTCCCGCTCCTGCTGCGCCCTCTTGAGCGGGTTGCCCGAGCGCTGCTTGCCCTTGACCTTCTTCTGCGGCTTGCCCTTGCGCTTGGTGGCGCCACCGCCGGGCATGCCCGGCATCCCGGGCATCCCCGGCATGCCGCCGCCCTGGGCCATCTTCGACATCATCTTGCGCGCTTCGAAGAACCGCTCCACCAGGTTCTTGACCGCGCTCACCTCGACGCCGGAACCCCGGGCGATACGGGCGCGGCGGGAGCCGTTGATGATGTTCGGGTCCTGGCGCTCGCCCGGCGTCATCGACTTGATGATCGCGGCCGTGCGGTCCACGTCCCGCTCGTCCAGATTGTTGATCTGGTCCTTCATCTGGCCCATGCCCGGCAGCATGCCGAGCAGCTTGGAGATGGAGCCCATCTTGCGGACCTGCTCCATCTGCGCCAGGAAGTCGTCGAGCGTGAACTCCTTGGGGCCCTTCGCCAGCTTGGCCGCCATCTTCTCGGCCTCTTGCTGGCTGAAGGTCTGCTCGGCCTTCTCGATGAGGCTGAGCATGTCGCCCATGCCGAGGATGCGGGACGCCATGCGGTCCGGGTGGAACGCGTCGAAGTCGTCCAGCTTCTCGCCGTTGGAGGCGAACATGATCTGACGGCCGGTGACATGCGCGATGGACAGCGCGGCACCGCCGCGCGCGTCGCCGTCGAGCTTGGAGAGCACCACGCCGTCGAAGCCGACGCCGTCGCGGAACGCCTCGGCGGTGTTCACCGCGTCCTGGCCGATCATCGCGTCGACGACGAACAGGACCTCGTCCGGGCTGACCGCGTCGCGGATATCCGCGGCCTGACGCATCAGCTCCTCGTCGATGCCGAGGCGGCCGGCGGTGTCGACGATCACGACGTCGTGCTGCTTGGTGTTGGCGAACTCGACGGAGTCCTTGGCGACCTTCACCGGGTCGCCGACGCCGTTGCCCGGCTCCGGCGCGAACACCGCGACGCCCGCGCGCTCGGCGACCACCGAGAGCTGGTTGACGGCGTTGGGGCGCTGGAGGTCACACGCGACGAGCAGCGGCGCGTGGCCCTGGCCCTTCAGCCAGCGGCCGAGCTTTCCGGCGAGCGTCGTCTTACCGGCGCCCTGCAGGCCCGCGAGCATGATGACCGTCGGGGGCTGCTTGGCGAAGCGGAGGCGGCGGGCGTCGCCGCCGAGGATGCCGATCAGCTCCTCGTTGACGATCTTGATGACCTGCTGGGCCGGGTTCAGCGCCTGGGAGACCTCGGCGCCGAGGCTGCGCTCCTTGACCTGCTTGATGAACGCCCGTACGACGGGCAGCGCGACGTCCGCCTCGAGCAGGGCGATCCGGATCTCGCGTGCCGTCGCGTCGATGTCCGCCTCGCTGAGGCGGCCCTTGCCCCGGAGGTTCTTGAAAGTCGCTGCGAGGCGATCGGAGAGGGTATCGAACACGGTGGTCGCGAATCCTTCGGTCGGATGTCGGGTCGGCGGTCGGCCTCCAAGGGTATCCGCACGCCGAGGTAACGGTCTGCCCCCGGGCGCACGACGCGGCATTCCCCCACCCCGCCCCTTCCCGAACCGGGGCCCCGCCCCGGACCCCGCTCCTCAATCGCCGGAGGGGCTGGAGGCGGGGCACATCCGCCCCGGACCCGACACCTCAAACACCGCAGGGCCAGGGACAAGGGCGTCTCCGCCCCCAGGTCCCCAGCCGCTCAAACACCGCAGGGGCTGGGGTGGGGCACCTTCACCCCAGGGCCCGCTCCTCAATCGCCGGAGGGCTGGAGGTGGGGTATCCCCGCCCCGCACCCGACTCCCCAAACACCGGAGCGGCTGGGGGCTGGGGCGTCTCCGCCCCGGGGTCCCCGGCCGCTCAAACGCCGCAGGGGCTGGAGGTCAGGTATCCCCGCCCCGGAACCGACTTCTCAAACGGCGCAGGGGCGGGGGCAGGGCGTCTCTGCTCCGGGGTGCGCGGCTGCGCGGCGTCGGGGAGGCCGGTGGCCGAACGGCGGACAGCGGTGGGGGCCTAGCGCAGGGTCTGCTCTACCTCTTGGGCCAGCTCCGCGGCGCGCATGGGGGACAGCGGGGCGCCCGAGGGGTCCGTGACGTAGAACGCATCGACCGCGTTCGCGCCCAGCGTGCTGACGTGGGCGCTGCGGACCGTCACACCGGACGCCTCCAGGGCGCGGCCGATGCGGTGGAGGAGGCCGGGGACGTCCTGGGCGCGGACCTCGATCACGGTGGCGAGCTGTGAGCTGCCGGGCGCGACCGTCACCCGTGGGGGCGGGGCGTGGACGCCGCGGCGGCGCGGGTACTTGCGGTAGGCGGCCTCGCGCTCGGCGAGCCGGGCGACGATGTCGAGCGAGCCGTCCAGCGCCCGGAGCAGATCGTTCCGCAGCCGCGCGGCCTGCGGCAGCGATCCGTATTCGGCGGCTACCCGCCAGCTCAGAAGCAGGACGCCGCCGGGCTTGTCCGTGCCGTCCAGCTCCGACGGCAGCTCCACGGCGCGCAGGTCGGCCGCCCGGACCGTGAGCCGGTGCAGGGCCAGCACCCCGGCGGCCGCGGCCAGCACTCCGGACTGGTCGGGGACGGCGATCAGCAACTCGACGCCGATCGGTTCCGGTTCCGTCGCCGAGTCACTGGACGGCAGCGCTTCCGACCTCGCGTGCAGGGCCAGCACCGGGCCGCCGGTGCGGCACGCCTCGATCGCGAGCCGTTCCTGCTCGGCGGTGATCTGCTGCGGGTCGTCCGGGTCCGCCGCGGGCTCGCCCGCGAGGACGGCGGCGACCCGCTTGACCAGGTCGGCGACGAGCGCGCCGCGCCAGGCGCTCCACGCCGCTGGCCCGGTGGCCAGCGCGTCGGCCTCGGTGAGGGCGTGCAGCAACTCCAGGGTGGCGGGGGCGCGGACCGCCTCGGCGACCGAGCGCACGGTGGCCGGGTCGTCCAGGTCGCGACGGGTGGCGGTCTCGACGAGGAGCAGATGGTGACGTACGAGGGTGGCGAGGACGGACACATCGGCGCGGTCGAAGCCGATCCGGGCGGCCATGTCCCGGACGATGGTCTCCCCCACCACCGAGTGGTCGCCGGGCCAGCCCTTGCCGATGTCGTGCAGCAGCGCGGCGACCAGCAGCAGGTCGGGGCGGCCGACGCGGCGGCTGAGGGCGCTGGCGCGCACCGCGGTCTCCACGAGATGGCGGTCGACGGTCCAGCGGTGCACGGGGTTGCGCTGCGGGCGGCAGCGCACCCGCTCCCAGTCCGGCAGCAGCCGGGTGATCAGGCCCTCGGCCTCCAGCGCCTCCCAGACCGGGACGGTGGACTCGCCCGCGCCCAGCAGGGTGACCAGTTCCTCCCGGGCCTCCGGCGGCCACGGCACCGGCAGCGGGCCCGAGGCGGCGGACAGCCGCCGTACGGCGTGCAGCGAGAGCGGAAGACCGGCCTGGGCGGCGGCCGCGGCGGCCCGCAGGGGGAGCACGGGGTCGCGCTCGGGGCGCGCGGCGCGGGCGAGCACCACCTCGCCGTCCTGTTCGACGACGCCCTCGGCGAGCGGGCTGCGCTCCCCCGGCGTCTGCCCGGTGCCGGAGCCCCCGCGGCCGCGGCCGCCGAGCAGTCCGCGCAGCCTCGGGCGGCTCGCCGAGCGGGCGCGCAGCACCCGGTCGACCTCGCGCCAGGTGACATCGCTCGCGTACGCGATGGTGCGGGCCGACTCGTAGACCTGGCGCAGCAGGGCGTCGGCGTCCATCAGCCCGACCGCCACCGCGATCTGGTCCTGTTCCTGGAGGGACAGCCGGTCGGTGGCCCGGCCGGTGGCCAGGTGGAGCGCGTCGCGGGTGTCCAGCAGCAGCCGCCGGGCCTCGTCCAGGCCCTCGCGGGGCGCGTCGGCGAGCCAGGAGGCGGCGATGGCGCGCAGCGCGGTGGCGTCGCGCAGCCCGCCGCGAGCCTCTTTCACGTCGGGTTCGAGCAGGTACTGCAGCTCGCCGTGGCGCTCGGCACGCTCCTGGCACAGCTCGCGCAGCTCGGGCAGGCGCTTCGGGGCCTGGGCGCGCCAGTCCGCGAAGACGGAGGTGCGCAGGCCCGCGGTGAGGGCGGCGTCTCCCGCGAGATGGCGGGCGTCCAGCAGGCCGAGCTGGACCTTCAGATCCTCGGCGGCGGTCTTGCGGGCCTCGCCGGGGGTGCGTACGGAGTGGTCGAGGGCCAGCCCCATGTCCCAGACGGGGTACCAGACGTGGTCGGCCAGCGCGGCGAGGGCCGAGGGGTCGGCGGAGCCGTCGTGCAGCAGGACGACGTCGAGGTCGCTGCGCGGGGACAGTTCGCCGCGTCCGTATCCGCCGACCGCCACCAGCGCGACGCCCTCCGTGATCCCGGAGGTCTCGGCGCCGCCGGTGAGCAGCGCGGCCAGCCACTGGTCGGTGAGTCCGGCCAGCGCGCTACGGCGCGGCGGCCCGGACCGCGACTCCTCCTGGAGGAGCCGCAGCCGGGCCGCCGCGTAGCCGCCGGGGCCCGAGTCGGTGGTCGTCTCTGTCGTTGCCTCGACGCGTTCCATCAACTCGGCTGCTCCCTGTCAGCTGGACATGCGCTTGCTGGATGCCTCACGGCTGCTGTCACAGCGCGTCCGGGCCCCGTTCGCCGGTCCTGACCCGGACCGCGGTCTCGACGGGGACGCTCCAGACCTTGCCGTCCCCGATCTTTCCGGTGCGGGCGGCCTTGACCACGACCTCGATGAGGTCGTCGGCTTCCTCGTCCTCGGCCAGCACCTCGATGCGGACCTTGGGCACCAGGTCGACGGTGTACTCCGCGCCCCGGTAGACCTCGGTGTGGCCGCGCTGGCGCCCGTAGCCGCTGGCCTCGGTGACGGTCAGGCCCTGCACGCCGAACGCCTGGAGGGCTTCCTTGATCTCGTCGAGCCGGTGCGGCTTCACAACCGCCGTGATGAGCTTCACGCGTCCACCTTCTTCGGGTCCTTCTTGGCGTCCTTCTTCTTCGCCTCACCGGCCGCCGAGTGCGCCGCCGCCTGGAGGCCGCCGAGGGAGGTGCCGCCGCCCGCGCCCGCGAAGTCGTACGCCGTCTCGGCGTGCTCGACCTGGTCGATCCCGGCGACCTCGTCGTCCTCGTCCACCCGGAAGCCCATGACCAGGTCGACGACCTTGGCCAGGATCGCGGAGACGATCAGGGAGTAGGCGAGGACCGCGAAGGCACCGGCGGCCTGCTTGCCGAGCTGGCTGGCGTCGCCGCCGTAGAACAGGCCCTTGGCCTCGCTCTGCACCCGGCCGGTGGCGAAGAGGCCGATGAGCAGCGAGCCGATGAGGCCGCCGACCATGTGGACGCCGATGACGTCGAGCGAGTCGTCGTAGCCGAACTTGTACTTCAGGCCGACCGCCATGGCGCAGACGACACCGGCGATGACGCCGATCGCGATCGCGCCGAGCGGGCTGACCGCGCCGCAGGCCGGGGTGATCGCGACGAGTCCGGAGACCGCGCCGGAGGCGGCGCCGAGGGTGGTGAAGGAGCCGTGCCGGATCTTCTCGTACGCGAGCCAGCCGAGCATCGCGGAGGCGGTGGCGACCTGGGTGTTGGTGAAGGCGGCCGCGGTGACGCCGTCGGCGCCGAGCCAGGAGCCGCCGTTGAAGCCGAACCAGCCGAACCACAGCAGACCGGCGCCGAGCATGACCAGCGGCAGGCTGTGCGGCCGCATCGGGTCCTTCTTGAAGCCGACCCGCTTGCCGATGACGAGGATCACGCCGAGCGCGGCGGCGCCCGCGTTGATGTGGACGGCGGTACCACCCGCGAAGTCGATCACGCCGAGCTTGAAGGCCCAGCCGTCGGCGGCCCACACCCAGTGCGCGACCGGGAAGTAGACGACCGTCGCCCACAGGGCGATGAACACCGCCCAGGCGGTGAACTTCACGCGGTCCGCGAGGGCGCCGCTGATCAGCGCCGGGGTGATGATCGCGAACATCATCTGGAACAGGGCGAAGACATAGATCGGAATCGTGTAGCCGGGCCACAGCTCGGTCAGCCCGATGTTGTGCATGCCCAGCCAGTCGAAGCCGCCGAACAGGTCATTGCCCTGGTCGAACGCGACGCTGAAGCCGTAGAGGACCCACAGGACGGTGACGATGCCGATGCTGATGAAGCTCATCATCAGCATGTTCAGCACGCTTTTGACGCGGACCATGCCGCCGTAGAAGAAGGCAAGGCCGGGCGTCATGATCAGGACCAGCGCGGCGCACAGCAGCATGAACCCGGTGTTGGCCGCGCTGAGTGCGTCATCGGGCGTGATCTTGTCCGCGGCAAGCGTCGTGATGCCCACTGGCATCGGCGTCTCCTCGCTGTCGAAACGGCCCGTGCGGGCAATAAACAAAAGGGCCGGTATTCGCCACGAGATTGGCGCAGCGCCGTTTCAGTCGATGCCGCTCGATGTTTCGCGGCAGTGACGAAGGGCGCGGGCGTGTTACGCGCCGATGAATTGACGGTAAGCGGTCCTTCCGCTCCGTTACCGTGTCGCAACCCGCTCCGGGCCGCCTCAGACGGCCCGGGGGGAGCCCGTCTCGTCCGGGGAATCGGGCAGCATTTCGACGAGCCTGTCGCTCAGCTCGACGACCTCGGGCACGTCCCCGAAGTGGCGCACCGCCGTGTCCACGGTCTTGCGGAGGCGGTTGTTCACCCGCTCCGAGCGGATGCGCTGGGCGAGCGGCAGCGCCTTCTGGGCGACCTCCACGCACTGCTCGGGCTGCTTCTGGAGGAGGTGGACGGTGGCCATGCCGATCAGGTTGAGCGCATACGAACGCTGGTGCCCGCCCCCACCCTCGGCGGTCTCCTCGCCGAAGAGGCGCACGGCGTTGCGCATCACCGGGTCGGCGAGCTGGGCGTAGGTGGGGCTGCGGCCCGCGACATAGGCGAGGTCGCGGTAGGAGTGGGCGTTCTCCGCGTTCAGCTCGGCCTCGGAGAAGAAGCCGATCCAGTTCGGGTCGCCGTCGCCCGTGGCGCAGTCGGCGAAGGTGTCCTCGGCCATCTTGACGGCGCGGTGGCACTTGCTGGGCTGGCCCATGTTGGCGTACGCCCGGCCCTCCATCGCATACAGCATGGCCTGGGTGCGCGGGGTGGCGCTCTCCCGGCTGCCGTACTGCGCGAGGTGGATCAGCTCCAGCGCGTCGTCGGGCCGCCCGACGTGGATCATCTGGCGGCTCATGCTGGAGAGGATGTACGAGCCGAGGGGGCGGTCGCCGGACTCCTTGGCGGCGTGCAGCGCGAGGACGAAGTACTTCTGGGCGGTGGGCTGGAGCCCGATGTCGTAGCTCATCCACCCGGCCAGCTCGGCCAGCTCGCCCGCGACCTTGAACAGCCGCTTGGACACCGCCTCGGTATGCGACTCCTGGAGCAGGTCGGTGACCTCGTGCAGCTGGCCGACCACCGCCTTGCGGCGCAGCCCGCCGCCGCACTGGGCGTCCCAGGCGCGGAACATCGTGATGGTGGACTCCAGCAGCTCCAGCTCCGGTTCGGAGAGCCGGGAGATGCGCCGTGAGCGGCCGCTGTCCGCCGCGCGCGCGCCGCCGGGCGCCCCGCTCGGCGAGGGCACCAGCCAGCGCTGCATCGGCTCGATGAGGGCGGGGCCCGCCGAGAGGGCGAGGGAGGTGCCGAGGAAGCCGCGCCGGGCGAGCATGAGGTCGCTGCGGGAGAACTCGCCGATCAGCGCGACGGTCTCGGGACCGGCCCACGGAAGATCCACTCCGGACACGGACGGTGACCGGTGGGCGGGGCGCAGCCCCAGGTCCTCGATGCCGACCACACAGCCGAAGCGCTCGGAGAACAGCTCGGAGAGGATCTGCGGGATCGGCTCGCGCGGCTGTTCCCCATCCAGCCAGCGGCGCACCCGCGAGGTGTCCGTACTGATGTGATGCGCGCCTAACTGACGCGCCCTGCGGTTCACTTGGCGGGCCAGCTCCCCCTTCGACCAGCCGCTGCGCACAAACCACGATCCCAGCTGCGCGTTGGGTCGCTTGTCAGCACCGCCGCCGCTGTCGCCCACCGGAACGCCCCCATCCCACGAATCTTCCCGGACCGCCACCAGAATGCCTTCTGTCACGGTCAGTTGTCCCCGCGATACGGCGCATCAACCGTCCGCCACGGGAACCGGCCCTTGCCAGTGGCAAGTACCGGACCGCGGCCGGGCATATGCTCGCAACCGGGGATCGTGCACCGAAAGTAATCCTACGATCACGCCCCATGCGAGGTGGATCGGGAAAACGCCACCATTCGCCACCCCTTCGAATGAACCCCTTCACCGATTCACACGATTCACTTGACACGGAGCGACCGGAAGAACGCGAAGAGGTGCACAGCGGGGCGCATGCGCCGTTCCGCACCACCCGTTACACCGCGACACACCACCTGCCGCACCACTTCGGCGACGGAGCGTCATGAGTGCGCTCCGGCTCGTAACCATCGAGAGCGCGACCCGTTGGAGGGGGCATGGGCTTCACGATCGGCGGCATCCGGGAGATGCGGTCCGGCTCACGGCGCCGCGGCCGTACGTCCGAGTCCACCACGGTGGCGGAGTACACCGGGCTGTGGGGCTGGGACGTGGTGCCGGGCGCCCGGGCCGCGCGCGGTTCGGGCGAATGCTCCTGCGGTGCGGCCGACTGCCCCGCCCCCGGCGCCCATCCGCTCGGCTTCGTCCCCGGCGTGCCCGCAGGCGCCACGCTCGACGCCGCCGCGGCGGCGTGGGAGGAGGTCCCGGGGGCGGCCGTGCTGCTGCCGGTGGGCCGGTCGTTCGACGTCCTGGAGGTGGCCGAGTACGCGGGGCGGCACGCCCTGGTGCGGCTGGAGCGGATGGGGCTGCCGCTCGGCCCGGTCGCCGTCACCCCGCACGGGCGCGCCCAGTTCTTCGTCGAACCGGGGGCCGCGGCCGAACTCCCCGAGCTGCTCTACCGCATGGGCTGGGACGACGCGGACCTCGATCTGCGCTGCTTAGGGAAGGGCGACCACATCACCGCGCCGCCCTCCGACCTCGGGGGCCTGGGGCCGGTGCGCTGGCTGCGCCCGCCGACCCTCGACACGGCGGGCCACCCGCCGCACGCCCGGCTGGTGCTGGGCACCCTCGCCTATGTGAGCCACCGCGCCGGGTCCTGAGTCCTTCCCGTACAACGCCGGACAGCCGGACAAACGCCGGACGGGCTTGAATCGATGGTCGATTCAAGCCCGTCCGGCGGTGCGGGACCGGATCAGTCGCCGATCAGCGCGTCGACGAACGCCTCCGGCTCGAACGGCGCCAGATCGTCCGCGCCCTCGCCCAGTCCGATCAGCTTGACCGGTACGCCCAGTTCGCGCTGGACCGCGACGACGATGCCGCCCTTGGCGGTGCCGTCCAGCTTGGTGAGCACGATGCCGGTGATGTCCACCACCTCGCGGAAGACCCGCGCCTGCACCAGGCCGTTCTGCCCCGTGGTGGCGTCGAGCACGAGCAGCACCTCGTCCACCGTGCCGTGCTTCTCCACGACCCGCTTGACCTTGCCCAGCTCGTCCATCAGACCGGTCTTGGTGTGCAGCCGCCCGGCGGTGTCGATGAGGACGACGTCCGCGGACTCGGCGATGCCCTCCTTCACCGCGTCGAAGCCGACCGACGCCGGGTCGCCGCCCTCGGGGCCGCGGACCGTACGGGCGCCGACCCGCTCGCCCCAGGTCTGCAGCTGATCGGCGGCGGCCGCCCGGAAGGTGTCCGCCGCGCCCAGCACGACCGACTTGCCGTCGGCCACCAGGACCCGGGCCAGCTTGCCGGTGGTGGTGGTCTTGCCGGTGCCGTTGACCCCGACGACCATGACGACGCCCGGCTTCTCCTCGCCGTTCGCCCCCACCCCGCTCTCGGTGTGCACGGTGCGGTCGGCCTCGGTGCCGACGAGGTGCAGCAGCTCCTCGCGCAGCAGCCCGCGCAGCTCCTCGGGGCTGCGGGTGCCGAGCACCTTGACGCGCTCACGCAGCCGCTCGACCAGCTCCTGGGTCGGGGCGACGCCGACGTCGGCGGTCAGCAGCGTGTCCTCGATCTCCTCCCAGGTGTCGTCGTCGAGGTGCTCACGGGAGAGCAGCGTGAGCAGCCCCTTGCCCAGAGTCGTCTGGGAACGGGACAGCCGGGCGCGCAGCCGGACCAGCCGTCCGGCGGTCGGCTCCGGGACCTCGACCGGCGGGGCCTCCGGCGCGGCGGGGGCGGCGGCCTCCGCGGGCGCGGCCGGCGCCTCGGCGCCGGGCAGGTCCACCTCTTCGATGGTTCTGCGCGGTTCCTCGCGCGGGGTTTCGGCCTCCTCGCCGACGTGCGGTTCGGCGGGCGGCGCGGTGACGGACGGGCTGCTCGGCGGTGCCGGGGGCAGTCGCTTCTTCTTGCGGCTGCTGATCACAAGCCCGCTGATCGCGGCGAGCGCGACCACAGCGATGACTACAGCAAGGATGACGAATTCCATAACCCACCCAGTATCAGACACATGGCCAAGCGAGTCATTCGCCTCGTCATCGCCTCATCGTCCGCCTCGTCACTCGCCGCCGAGCCCGGCTTCGCGGGCCCGGACGATCGCCTGGGCCCGGTCGTGCACTTGGAGCTTGGCGAAGATCGAGCCGACATGGTTGCGCACGGTCTTGTCCGTGACCACCAGCCGCTGGGCGATCTGCCGGTAGCCGAGCCCGCCCGCGAGCAGGTCCAGCACCTCCCGCTCGCGCGCGGTGAGCGTCGGGAACGCCTCCTTGGCCGACGCCGCGCCGGAGGCGCCCAGCAGCACCCCCAGCCGCTCCGCCATGCGCGGGCTGAAGACGGCGCCGCCGCGCACCACCGTGTGCAGGGCGCGCAGGATCTCGTCCCGGCCCGCTCCCTTGAGGAGATAGCCACGAGCCCCGGCGCGCACGGCGGCCAGCAGGCTGTCGTCGTCCTCGGACATCGTCATGACCATCACCCGCGCCTCGGGGCGGGCGCACAGGATGCGCCGGGTGGCCTCCAGACCGGACCGGCCGGGCAGCCCGAGGTCCATCACCACCAGATCGGGCGCGGCCCGCCCCGCCTCGGCGACCGCCTCGTCCGCGCAGGCCGCCTGGCCGACGACGGTGAAGGCGTCGTCCAGGTTGAGGGCGGCGGCCAGGCCCTCGCGGAAGAGCGGATGGTCGTCGACGAGCAGGACGCGCCACTGCGCGGTGTCCACAGGGGCGGTCACGGCGGCGCCCACCGGGGCGCCCACCGGCGCGGTCATGGCGCCGGGGTCCTCTCTCTGGGCTTGGCCTGGGTGATGAGTGTCGTACAGGACCGGCATCCGGTGTGCTCCAGGTGTTCCTCTGGGTCCTCGTGCTCCCCCGGGCCGATGAGCGGCAGCACCGCGTGCACCACGGTGCCGGTCGCGGAGCCGGTGACCGTGCAGGAGCCGCCGATCTCCTCGGCCCGCTCCCGGACCGAGGCCAGCCCGACGCCGCGCACCGCGGTCTCCGGAAGTCCGCTGCCGTCGTCGGTGATCGTGATGTCGAGGGTTTCGGGGGTGTCGGGGTCGGTGGCGAGTTCGACCCGGACCTGGCGCGCCCGGGCGTGTCGTACGGCGTTGGTGAGCGACTCGGCCGCGATCCGGTACGCAGCGGTCTCCACCCCCGGCGACAGCGGGGGCAGGACGGCGGGTCGGCTGGCCACGCTCACCCGCAGCCCGTCCACGCCGAGCCGCCGCGCCAGGTCCCGCACCGCACCGGCGAGGCCGCGCTCGGCGAGGGCGGCCGGGGCGAGCCCGGCGGTGATGCGGCGCACCTCGACCAGCGCCTCGGCGAGGGTTTCGGCGGCCTCGGAGAGCTGGACGCAGGCCGGGTGGCCGGGCGGGCAGGAGGTCTGGGCGATGTCCAGGCGCAGCCGTACGGCGGCGAGTTGGGGCCCGAGGCCGTCGTGGATCTCCCGGCGCAGCCTGCGCCGCTCCTGTTCGCGGGCGAGCACCAGCCGCTCGCGGGCGGCCTGGGCCTCCTCGGCCAGCCACAGGGCGGCGAGCGCGGGGGCGGCCTGGTCGGCGAGGAGGGACAGCAGCCCGCTGTCGCGCTCGGCGGGGGTGCCGGAGCCGTCGCGGGAGACTTCGAGCCGCCCGACGGTGCGGCCGTGGTGGCGCAGCGGGTAGGTCTGGACGCGGCCGGTGAGCGGCGCCCCGGCGTCGGCCAGGCGACGGGGCCCGGCGCGGGTGTCGACGCTGACGGCGGCCCCGGAGACGCCGAGGTCCTCGACGGCGCTGCGGCAGATCTGCTGGGGCACCTCGCCGGGGTGCGGGGCCTGTTGCAGGCGTACGGCCAGGGCGCTGACGGCTTCGTGCGGCCGGGCCCGGGGCCCGTAGAAGGCGCGCTCGACGCGGAGGGTGAGCCAGCGGGCGGACGGCCGCAGGGCCCAGCCCAGCAGCAGGGCTCCGCCGACGGCGACGACGGTGGTCCCGTCGCGTACGGAGGGGAGTCCGGCCTGCACGGCGACGGCGGCGCAGACGACGACGGCGGCGAACGAGGTGAGGACGAAGGCGCGGGCGAGCCGGTGGCTGGTGGAGCGGTCGAGCCGCCAGATCCCGGTGCGGGCGACGCCCAGACAGATGGCGGCCGCCCAGACCGCGCTGCCGAGGGTGCGGGCGGCGATGGTGGGCATGCCCTCGCCCCACTCCGACAGCAGGAGCGAGACGCAGGCCGGGTAGGCGGCGGCCAGCAGAGCCCAGTCGCGCCGCTCGGCGCCGCCGGAGACGGCGGCGCGGCAGCACAGGGCGGCGGTGACGGCGACCGCCACGCTGCGCAGCACCCAGGGTTCCGCCGCCGCGTAGGTGTCGAGGTGGTCGAAGGCCCATTGGCCGCCCGCGGTGTGGAAGGCGGGGTTGGTGACCGCGCCGACCCGTGGCTCGCTGATCAGCCACAGCGCGGCGTAACCGAGCCAGTAGGCGGAGGCGGCCGCGCTCATGGCCCACCAGTGCCAGCGCCGCTTGGCGCCGCGCGGGAAGAGCCACAGCGGCAGCAGCAGGACGGTCAGCGGCCGGCAGACCATGGCGGCCACCGCGAGCAACAGGGACAGGGCGGCGCCCGCCGGTCCGAGCCCGGCGGGCCCCAGCAGGTCGGCGACGGCCGAGGGCAGCAGCCACAGGGCGCCCGCCACCAGCAGCACTCCGCCGTAGCGCCGGGCGGACCGCTCGGCGAGCAGCAGGACGCCGACGCCGAGCACCGGGACGCCCACGGCCACCGAGGTCAGGAGCGTGGTGCCACGCATGCGGGTGGAGGACAGGTCGAGCCACTGGTCGTTGATCCGCAGCAGACCGGCGAGCCAGCCCGCCAGCACCACGACGAACAGCGCCGACACCCCGCCCGCGGCCTGCACGGCACGGTCTTTCGGAAGGGCGTGCCGCATGTCAGCCGGCGGTCGGCCCGGTGAGGCGCGCGCCGCCGCCCCGGACCCACAGCGTGACGTAGTTGGCGCTGCGGCCGGGGCGGCACTTGTACTCGTCCCACTTGCTCTTCTCCACCCCGGCCTGTCCCGCCTTCCGGCAGGCGCCCTGGGTGTCGAAGTGCCCTTCCTCGCGCCACCCCGCGCCACCGGAGGCGGTGGCGGGGGAGGCACTGGCGGTCCACATGACGGTTCCCGCGAGCAGGCCGAGCGCCGTGGTGGCGCGGATTCGGGAAAGTCGCATCTTCAACCTCCTGGTACTCGCCCGTGCCTTACCCCGCTCCACGGCGCTGAAGTGCGCGGACGGCATGCCCCACCCGAACCGGTGACCCGCCCGCACCCGCGTTCCGGTGGCGCGTTCACCCTTTCCGGTTCATCGCGGCTCCACCGCGCCCGCTGCCAGACCTGTCACCAGACCTGGAAGAGGATGGCGACGGCGATCGACTCGGCCTCGTCGTAGGGGATTCCGTACCGCATCAGGGTGAGCATGACGGGCTGCGCGGCCCAGATGTCCAGGGTGTCCAGGTAGTTGGCGAGCCGGTGGGCGTAGCGGCGCACCATGGCGGTCTCGCGCGGGGTGAGCCGCCCGAGCACCTTGGCGAGGAGATCGCCGCCGTGGCGCAGCGCGGTGACCATCAGCCGCTGACGGATGCGCTGTGCCTCGGCGGGGGTGAGCCCGCCCGCGAAGAGCGCTTCCTTCGCGGCCTCCAGTTCCCGGGTGTCACCCGCGCCGAGCCGGACCCGGCCGACCAGGTCGTCGATGTCGGATGTGGTGATGAGCGTTTCCCCCGTGGTGATCATGCGCCCCTCCTCGGGTGATGGTGCGATGTGGTTCCCGGGCCCGGCTCGCCGGGCCCAGGATGAGATTCGCGCGCCCCGCGTCCCAGGCGCATGAGTCATCCGTCCCGGCTCCGCCCGGCGCCTCGTGGTGGCGATTTGACGTTCCGTCAGCTACGGTCCGGTGGCCCGCTCCCGCCCGCCCCGCGCCGAAGGGGGACCCTCCGCCATGGCCGTCACGGTCGTACGCCTCAACCTCGTCGATCCCGCCGCCACTCCGCGCGCACTGGCCGAGCGGTACCGCGCCGCCCTCGACATGGCCGCCTACGCCGACGAACGGGGCATCTCCACCGTCCAGACCGAGGAGCACCACGGCGCCGCGAACGGCTGGCTGCCCGCGCCGCTGGTCTTCGCGGGCACGGTGCTCGGCGCCACCCGCCGGATCACCGTGACGGTCTCCGCGCTGATCACCCCGCTGTACGACCCGCTGCGGCTGGCCGAGGACATCGCGGTGCTCGACCTGGCCAGCGGCGGACGGCTGATCACGGTGGCCGGGATCGGCTACCGGCCGGAGGAGTACGCGGCGCACGGCAAGGACTGGCCGGGGCGCGGCGCGCTCCAGGACGAGGCGCTGGAGACGCTGCTCGCGGCGTGGACGGGCGAGCCGTTCGCGTACCAGGGCCGCACCGTGCGGGTCACCCCGCGCCCGTACACCCAGCCGCATCCGCTGCTGCTGGTCGGCGGCAGTTCGAAGGCGGCGGCCCGGCGCGCGGCCCGGCTGGGGCTGCCGTTCTTCCCGAGCGCTCATCTGCCGGAGCTGGAGGGGTACTACCACGCGCGGCGCATGGAGTACGGGACCGACGGCTGGTGCCTGATGCCCCCGGCGGTCACCCCGCTGCTGCACATCGCCGAGGACCCGGACCGGGCCTGGGCGCTGTACGGGGAGCATCTGCTGCACGAGGCGCGCACGTACGCGTCCTGGCAGTCGGGCGCGGTGCGCTCGGCGGTCCGCTCGCACGCCGCGGACGCGGGGGCGCTGCGCCGCGAGGGCGTCTACCGGATCGTCACGCCCGAGGAGTGCGTGGCGTACGCGCGGCAGAGCGGCGAGCAGGCGAGCCTGGTGCTGCATCCGCTGTGCGGCGGGATGCCGGTCGAGGAGGGGTGGCGGGGCTTGCGGCTGTTCGCGGAACGAGTGCTGCCCCGCCTCAAGGAGTGAGGCGGGGCAGTTCTCTTGGGGTGAGGAGTGGGCGGCGGGGGGTTAGCCCATCTCCTCCAACGCCTTGCCCTTGGTCTCCGGCACCCACTTGAGGATGAACGGGATCGAGAGCACGGCGAAGGCCGTGTAGAGGATGTAGGTCGCGGAGAGGTTCCACTCCGACAGGCTCGGGAAGCTGGCGGTGATGGCCCAGTTGGCGATCCACTGCGCGGAGGCGGCGACGCCCAGGGCGGCGGCGCGGATCTTGTTCGGGAACATCTCGCCGAGCAGCACCCAGACGACCACGCCCCAGGAGAGCGCGAAGAAGAGCACGAACGCGTGGGCCGCGACCAGCGCCACGACGCCCTCGGTGTGCGGAAGCTTGCCGTCCACCAGGTTCGCGGAGAAGGCCCAGGCCACCAGCGCGAGCGAGAGCGCCATGCCGATCGAGCCGATGAGCGCGAGCGGCTTACGGCCGATCTTGTCGACGAAGATCATCGCGATCACGGTGCCGAGGATGTTGATGATCGACGTGGTGAAGGAGTAGAAGAACGAGCTGCTCGGGTCGACTCCGACGGACTGCCACAGCGTCGAGGAGTAGTAGAAGGCCACGTTGATGCCGACAAGCTGCTGGAAGACCGAGAGTCCGACGCCGATCCACACGACCGGCAGCAGCCCGAACCGGCCGCCGAGCAGGTCCTTGAACGTCGACTTGTGCTCGCTGCGCATCGCCTGCTCGATCTCGTCGACCCGGACGTCCAGGTCGACGGCCTTGCCCTCGACCTCCGCCAGGACCTTCTTGGCCTGGTCGTTCCGGCCGACCGAGATCAGGTAGCGGGGGGACTCGGGGATGGCGAAGGAGAGCAGCCCGTACACGACGGCCGGGATGACCATGACCCCGAGCATCCACTGCCAGGCCTCAAGACCGGCGATCTTGCCGCGCTGGTCGCCGTCGGCCAGGTTGAGGATGCCGTAGTTGACGAGCTGGGAGACGGCGATGCCGATGACGATCGCGGCCTGCTGGAACGAGGCGAGCCGGCCGCGGTACGCGGGCGGGGCGACCTCGGCGATGTAGGCCGGGCCGATCACGGACGCCATGCCGATGCCGATGCCGCCGAGCACCCGCCACATGGCCAGGTCCCACAGGGCGAACGGCAGTGCCGAGCCGACCGCGCTCACGGTGAACAGCACGGCGGCGATCTGCATGACGCGGATCCGGCCGATCCGGTCGGCTATCCGGCCCGCGGTGGCCGCGCCGATGGCCGAACCGATCAGTGCGATGGCGACGACCTGGGCGAGGGCGGCGGACCCGATGTCGTACCGGCCGCGGATGGCCTCGACCGCTCCGTTGATCACCGAGCTGTCGTAGCCGAAGAGAAAGCCGCCCATCGCGGCGGCAGCGGTAATGAAGATGACATGGCCGAGATGGTCCGGCTTGGCCTTGCGGCCTTCGGACCCCTGTGCCTGCACGGTGGTGGACAACGTGAACTCCTGTGGCCCGTCCGGCAACGCTGCCGGACGTGGGGGGCAGACCCTTCCGGTGGAGGCGGAGCCGGAGAGGTCGGCCACCACTTAAAGGTAAAAGCGACGTTGCAGAGACTATTCCTTCAAGTTTCGAAGTCAATAGGGGGAGGCCAAGAAGTTACGCTGCACCCTTTGCACCATTGACTTCAAGTATTGAAGTGGTCACCGCAGGCGTTGACTAATGACTTTCGACACTCCGTCGCCCTGCATCGAGACGCCGTACAGCGCGTCCGCGACCTCCATCGTCCGCTTCTGGTGAGTGATCACGATCAGCTGGGACGACTCCTGCAGCTCCTCCATGATCCGGATCAGCCGCTGCAGATTGGTGTCGTCCAGCGCCGCCTCGACCTCGTCCATCACATAGAACGGACTCGGCCGCGCCTTGAAGATCGACACCAGCAGCGCCACGGCCGTCAGGGAGCGCTCCCCGCCGGACAGCAGCGACAGCCGCTTGACCTTCTTGCCCGGCGGCCGCGCCTCCACGTCCACGCCCGTGGTCAGCATGTTGTCCGGGTCGGTGAGCACCAGCCGACCTTCCCCACCTGGGAAAAGCCGCGAGAACACGCCCTCGAACTCGCGCGCGGTGTCCCGGTACGCCTCCGTGAACACCTGCTCGACGCGCTCGTCGACCTCCTTCACCACCTGGAGGAGATCCGCCCGCGTCTTCTTCAGGTCCTCCAGCTGCTCGCTCAGGAACTGATGCCGCTCCTCCAGCGCCGCGAACTCCTCCAGCGCCAGCGGATTGACCTTGCCGAGCTGCTGATACGCCCGCTCGGCGGCCTTCAGCCGCTTCTCCTGCTGCCCCCGGACGTACGGCACCGGGCGGTTGCGCGGGTCCTCCGGATCCTCCGGCAGCTCCTCGCCCTCCGCGGGCGGCGACGGCGGTACGAGCTGATCGGGGCCGTACTCGGCGATCAGCCCGGCCGGTTCCACGCCCAGCTCTTCCAGCGCCTTCGACTCCAGCTGCTCGATCCGCATCCGCTTCTCGGCACCCAGCACCTCGCCCCGGTGCACCGAGTCGGTCAGCTTGTCCAGCTCGCCCTTGAGGTCACGGCCCCGGTTGCGCGCGGCCTCCAGCTCGCGTTCGCGCTCGGCCTTGGCGCGCTCGGCCGCGTCCCGCTCCTCGGCGGCCCGTACGAGCGACACCTCCACGTGCGCCAGCAGCTGCCGGGTTCCGTCCGCCACCGCCGACGCCACCCGCTCCTCGTGGCGCAGCCGGGCGCGCCGCTGCTCGGCGCGCGCCCGCGCCTCGCGCTCGGCGCGCGCGCCCCGGTCGAGCGCGTCGGCCCGCCCCGCGAGCCCCTTCACACGCTCCTCATGGGTACGGGCCTGGAGCCGCGCCTCCATCTCGGTCTGCCGGGCATTGGCGCCGTCCGCGGCGAGCCGGTCCCGTACGGAGGTGTCCGGCTCCTCCTCCCCCGGCTGCTCCTCGGCCACCGCCAGCCGCTCGGCCAGCTCCTCGGCCTCCCCCATCGCCTTCTCCAGCGCCTCCTCGGCCCGTGCGGCGGCCGCGGCCGACCGCTCCGCCTCCCCCGCGGCGCCCCGCGCCTGCCCGGAGAGTCGGCCGAGGTCCTGCGCGACCTGCGACTTCTCCCGGTCCGCCGCGCTGCGCCGGGCCGCCAGCTCATCCACCAGCGCCACGCACTCGGTACGCCGCTCCCCCGCCGCGCGCTGCGCCCCGGCCAGCTCCTCGCACCGTACGGCCAGCTCCTCCAGCTCCGCCGCCGCCTCGTCGACCGACGCCTGCACCTCCAGCAGACTGGGCGCCCCGGCGGACCCGCCCTGCGCGAAGTGCGCCCCGAGCAGATCGCCGTCGGCGGTCACCGCGGTCAACTCGGGCCGATCCCGGACCAGTTCCTCGGCCTCCTCCAGCGTCCCGACCGCCACGACACCGTCAAGCAACCGCCGCACGACCCCCACCAGCCCAGCGGGCCCGTCCACCAGCCCCGCCACCGATTCACCCCCGGCAGGACCCGGCACCCGAACCGCCTGCGCGGCATCCACGCCCCGCGCCCCTGGCACCACGGGCTGCTCCACACCGGCGACCGTGGCCGTCACCTCCGGCCCGGCCGGGCCACCCGGCGCCGCGTCAGCGGCCACCGGACGAGGCTGATCGCCGCCCCCACCAGTACGGGCCTCCGGCAGCCCCGCCGGACCGTCCGACACCTCGGAGGCACCTCCGGCCCCCGCGCCCGGGACAGGCGAGTCCGCCCGGGCGGTGACGCCACCCGCCCCCGACACCGCCGCGCTGGCACCCCCCGAAGCGGCGGCCGGGACGGCGGGCTCACCGGCAGCACCGGGCGCCCGCGTACCCGGCACCGCACGGGACGCGGCACCCGACGACAGGTCCGCCGGACCGGGCGCGTGCTCAGCGCCTCCTGTACCGGAACCGCCGACGGCCGCCCCCGGCACGGGCTGCGAGCCCGATCCCGAGCCGCCGCCCGCCTCCGGCACCGCCGCGTGGGCCTGACCCCCCGAAGCGGCCACCTGGGCGGAGGGCTCACCGGCAACACCGAGCGCGGCGCCCGAGGACAGGTCCGCCGGACCGTCCGACACCTCGGAGACGACACCGGCCCCCGCGCCCCGGGCGGGCGAGGCACCCTGCTCGGCGTCGCCGCCTGCCGGGGCGATGGGGTCACCACCGGCGGCACCGGCCGCCCGCGTGCCCGGCACCGCGTCAAGCGCGGCGCCCGAGGACGGGTCCGCCGGGCCGTCCGCCGGGGCGGGGGCGGCCTCACCAGGCGGGGTCCGTGTGCCCGGCACCACGGGCGGGCCCGTTGGCCCGTCCGACGCCACGGAGGTGGCGCCCGGATCCGTACCCGCACCGCCCGGCGTGCCGACGGCAGCCGCTGCCGCGTCGGTCTGGCCCCCCGAGGCGGCGGCCTGGGCGGAGGGCTCACCGGCGGCGCCGGGCGTTCGGGTGCCCGGGGGCGGGGCGCCGGTTGGGAGCAAGGTGGCTCGGCCCGCGTCTTCGGTGCGGAGGTGGCGGATCGCCTGCGCGGCGGTCGTGGGGTCGGTGACGGCGATCGCGTCGGCGGCGGCGCCCAGGGCCGCGGCGACCTGGACCTCGTAGCCGGGGCTGACCGTCAGCAGTTCGGCGGCCGGGCCGAGGAGGCCGGTGAGGCGGTCGGCCGCGGCCAGCAGCGCGCCGGTGCCGTCCTTGCGGCGGAGGCCGAGGGCCAGGGCGTCGTGCCGGGCGGCGGTCGCGGCGCGGTCGCGTTCGGCGGCGGTCGCGGCCTCGCGGGCCGCGCTCAGCGCGGTCTCCGCCTCGGACAGCTCCCGCTTGGCGGCCTCGTGGCGCTCCGCCAGTTCCGCGTCGTCCGCGTCGAGTCCGTCGACCTCGGCCTTGAGCTGTTCGTACTCCTCCTGCGCGGCGGTGGCCCGGGTCCGGGCCTCGTCGCGGGCGGCGGCCAGGCGTTCGATCTCGGCGCGGGCCGAAGCGGCGCGGCCACGGGCGGCGTTGACCTGGCCCTGGAGCCGGGCGAGCCCTTCGCGGCGGTCGGCGATGGCGCGGGCGACGTCCTTCAGGCGGCGCTCCTCCTGCGCCAGGTTCCGTTCGAGTTCCGCGCGGTGCTCGACGGTGTCGTCCAGGGCGCGGCTGGCCGCCTCCAGGGCGGCTTCCAGTTCGGCTTCCTGTTCCCGGATGCGGGCCGCCTCGCGTTCCATGTCCTCGGGGTCGCGGCCGCGCCGCTCCTCGGCGGGGGTGGTGGTCGCGCTCTTGACCCGGGCGTCGGCCAGGCTGACCGTGCCGCGCACCCGCTCGGCGAGCTGGGACAGCTCGTACCAGGTCTGCTGGGCGTCGCGGAGCCGCGGGGCGAGCTGCCGGACGTGTTCCTCCAGGGCGGCCTCGCGCTGCTGGGCGGTGCGCAGCTCCGCCTCCGCGGCCTCCTTGCGCTTCTTCAGCTCGGCCTCGTCGGCGACCTCGGCGCGCAGTGCCTCGCGCAGGGTGACCAGGTCGTCGGCGAGCAGCCGCAGCCGGGCGTCGCGCAGGTCGGCCTGGATGACGGCGGCCCGGCGGGCGACCGCGGCCTGCCGCCCGAGGGGTTTGAGCTGCCGCCGCAGCTCGTCGGTGAGGTCCTGGACGCGGGCCAGGTTGGCCTGCATGGCGTCCAGCTTCCGCAGCGCCTTCTCCTTGCGTCTGCGGTGCTTGAGGACGCCCGCGGCCTCCTCGATGAAGGCCCGGCGGCCGGTCGGGTCGGCGTGCAGGACGCCGTCGAGCTGGCCCTGTCCGACGATGACGTGCATCTCGCGGCCGATGCCGGAGTCGGACAGCAGTTCCTGGATGTCCAGCAGACGGCAGGTGTCGCCGTTGAGCTGATACTCACTGCCGCCGTTGCGGAACATGATCCGCGTGATGGTGACTTCGGCGTAGTCGATGGGCAGCGCGCCATCGGCGTTGTCGATGGTGAGGGAGACCTCGGCGCGGCCGAGCGGGGGCCGCCCGGTCGTCCCGGCGAAGATGACGTCCTCCATCTTGCCGCCGCGCAGCGACTTGGCGCCCTGTTCGCCCATGACCCAGGACAGCGCGTCCACGACGTTGGACTTGCCCGACCCGTTGGGGCCGACGACGCAGGTGATACCCGGTTCGAAGCGGAGCGTCGTGGCAGAGGCGAAGGACTTGAAGCCTCGTAGGGTCAGGCTCTTCAGGTGCACGCCGTTGGACTCTACCTTCCGGGCCCCTTCCGGCAGCCTCCCCTGCGCGTGGCGCCGCGGGCCCGTCCCGGCTTTTTCCCGCTTTCCTCAATGATCGGTTTCACCGACGAGGGGGTGGGGCACATCAGTCGGTAAGAGAAAACTGGAAACGCGGGGGAACGACGAAGGGACGCCGAGGCGTCCCTTGAAGATTCTCAAGCGGCTGACGGTTCAGCCCGACCGGCCCGAGGGCTGGGTCAGGCGAGCGCAGGCTCCGCCTGGGATACGTCGATGCTGTCGAGCAGCGAGTCGCCGTGACGAGCGGCGGCCGACAGCGAGTCGTTCTCGGCCTGAATCCGAACCAGCTCGGATTCAAGATCCTGAACGCGCTGCTGAAGCCGTCGCATCTCGGCGAGGACTCGGGGGTCGGAGCCGCCGACGTAACCGAGAAGCGCCTTTGCCATGATGGATGGTCCTCCACACTGAGTGACCGACCGAAGCGGTGTGGGTCGTGAGGGATTCGCACCCGCGATGTCCGCCGATATTGCCGTGCTGAGGTGGCGGACAAGTTAAGGTGCGCGGGGACTTCCAGAGTCTCACCAATTGGTTTGAGGGTCAACACGATCACATGCCGCCGGCACCGCGAGGGCCGAGAGCACAAGGGGGCACGAGCTGCGCCGCCGCTCTCCAGAGGACCCGTAGCGGTTGGGGATCTTCCTACGCTCCGCAGCCTTCCACGGAGCGGCGTCGTTCGCAACCATCAGCCGATTTCTGCTCACAGCGCGCACGGAAGCCGTGGTCAGCGGGGCGTCGGGAGGGGGCCGAACGGGGGTCCCGCGAGGGCTCGCTCAGCGGATCTCGAAGCTCTCGTAGACACCCCGCGGTGTGTCCCAGATCTCGGTGACACCGTCGACCCGCCCGGGCGTGTCGCCCTCCCGCAGCCAGTCGAGCAGCTGTTCGCACCCCGCACGCGAGCCCTCCGCGACCACCTGTACGCGACCGTCGGCGAGGTTGGAGGCGAAGCCCGCGAGGCCTCCGATGCGCAGCGCGTTGGCCCGGGTGAACCACCGGAAGCCGACGCCCTGGACCCGGCCGCGGACCCACACCGTAAGGCGCACATTGTCGTTCATGTGCGCACGCTAACCGGCTAATTGGCGCCTCGGCACATTCAGCTCCTACCGCATGGCGTACAGTCCCGCCTCAACGAGACTCACTCACACGAGTGACACATGAGTTGCCCACAGAAGCCACACATTTGACGCTCTCACACATAAGGAAGGCAGGAGATGGGCCGCCATCGACGATCTGCCCCCGGCTCCGCGACGCCGCCCGAGGTGGGCGCCGGCCGCCACCGGGGACCGCGCCGTAGCCCTCTCGCACCGGTGAGAACCGGACTGTTGAGTGTGTCCGCCGCGGTCGCGGTGGGCGCTGTGGCCATGGCCTCCGGCCTGGTTCCGGGTGGCCCCGCCGGTCTCGGCGGCGGCAGTGAACCCGCCGGTCAGGTGCAGGCGGGCGGATCGCCCGGCACCGGCCTGGACACCCAGGGCCCGGGGGCGTCCTTCCCCTCGGGCGGCACCGGGACGTCGACGGGTTCCGGCGAAGCGAGCCCGCAGTCGCCGTCCACGTCCCCCTCCCAGACCCCCTCGAAGCCCGCCGGAACGCCGTCCACGACACCGGCCGAGCGCCCCGGGTCCGGCAGCAAGCCCGGCGGGTCCGGCGGCGGTGACGGGTCCGGCGGCGGTGGCGGTGGCGGATCGGACTCGTCCACTCCGTCCCGTACGCCCACGACCGACCCGGTGCCCAGCCTGCCGCCGGAGAAGCCGGACCGGGCGGCGGCGGCCGAGAAGGCGGTCATCGCCCTGGTGAACCAGGAGCGGGCGGCGGTCGGCTGCCAGCCGGTGACCGAGGACCGGAAACTCGCCCAACTGGCGCAGGACTTCAGCGACGACATGGCGATACGCGACTTCTTCGACCACACCAGCCCGGACGGCGAGGACCCCTGGGAGCGCGCCAAGCTCGCGGGCATCCTGGACCTGGGCGGGGAGAACATCGGCCGGGGCCAGACCACCGCGCAGGACGTGATGGACTCGTGGATGGACAGCCCCGATCACCGGGCGAACATCCTCAACTGCCAGTACACGACACTCGGCGTCGGCGCGCACTTCGGTGACGACGGCCCCTGGTGGACCCAGGACTTCGGTTACTAGACGCGGAGAGTGCTCCAGACGCGGAGAGCGCTCACCGGACGACAGCGCGATCCGGCGGAGAGCGCTGAGCGTATGGTGTGTGCATGGAATGTGAACGCACCGCCGCCAGCCACCCGGCGGAGGACACCGCCGGGGACCTGGCCTTCGACGTGTTCGCGCGCGCCTGTCCGTCCCGCGCCACGCTGGAGCACATCACCGGCAAGTGGGGCGGCCTCACCCTGACCGCCCTCGCCGAGAGCGGCTGCCGCTTCAACGAGCTGCGGCGGCGGGTCGACGGGGTCAGCGAGAAGATGCTGTCCCAGACGCTGCACGCGCTGGAGCGGGACGGTCTGGTGCACCGCGAGGCCCAGCCGGTCAATCCGCCGCGCGTGGACTACCGGCTCACCCCGCTGGGGCAGGCGGTCGCCGAACGGCTGCTGGCGCTGATCCACCTGGTCGAGGGGCGGATGCCGGAGGTGCTGAGCGCCCGGGAGGCCTACGACGGGCGGCGCGGCGAGAGCGCCGAGGCGCCGACCGGGCGCGGCGGGCGCTGACAGCGCGGGCAGAAGTAGCTGGAGCGGTTCATCCACGGGCGGCGGCGCATGGCGGTGCCGCAGCGGCGGCACGGCTCGTCCTCCCGGCCGTAGGCGTCGAGCGAGCGCTCGAAGTAGCCCGACTCGCCGTTCACGTTGACGTACAGGCTGTCGAAGCTGGTGCCGCCCACCTCCAGTGCCGCGCTCATGACATCCCGCACATGGCCGAGGAGTTCGGTGGAGCGCGGCCGGGTGAGGGTGGCGGTCGGCCGGTCGTAGTGCAGCCGGGCGCGCCACAGCGCCTCATCGGCGTAGATGTTGCCGACGCCGCTGATCAGCGACTGGTCGAGCAGGGCCCGCTTGACGGTGGTACGGCGGCGGCGCAGCGCGAGGTGGAAGGCCGCCTCGTCGAACGCGGGGTCCAGCGGGTCGCGGGCGATGTGCGCGATCGCGTCCGGCAGCCCCTCCAGGTCGCCGGGTACGGAGCCGTGCAGCGAGAGCCCGCCGAAGGTGCGCTGGTCGACGAAGCGCAGCTCGGTGCCCACGTCGTCGGCGAACCGGACCCGGATGCGCAGATGCTTCTCGTCCGGGGCGGCGCCGGGCTGGACGAGCAGCTGACCGCTCATGCCGAGATGGGCCAGGACCGCTTCGGCGGTGTCCTCGAACGGCAGCCACAGATACTTGCCTCGGCGGCGGACCGCCCCGGTGCGGCGGCCCTTCATCCGGGCCGCGAAGTCCTCCGCGCCGCCCAGGTGACGGCGGACCGCGCGGGGGTGCAGCACCTGGACCTCGTCGACCGTACGGCCGCTGACCCAGCGCTCCAGACCGCGCCGGACCACCTCGACCTCGGGCAGCTCGGGCAACGTGACTCCTGAAGAGGGATCACCGGCACTCCGGCCCCGGTCGGTGACCGGGGCCGGGGCGGTGCCTAACGGGTGGTGGTGGCCGAGTCCGCGGCCGGGGCGCTCGCGGCCCCGGCGCCGTCGGCGGCTGTCCCGGCCTCAGCCTCGACCTCCGCCTTGGCCGCTGCCTCGGCTTCCGTCGCGACTTCCGCCTTGGCCTCGGCTTCCGCCGCGGCTTCGGCCTCCGCCTTGGCCTTCGTCTGCGCCTCGTCGGCGGCAGCGCGGATCGCGCGCCAGGCGGCCTCGGCCGCCTGCTGCTCGGCTTCCTTCTTGCTGCGGCCGGTGCCGGTGCCGTACGCGACACCACCGACGCGGGCGGCAGCCGTGAAGGTCTTCTCGTGGTCGGGCCCGGTCTCGGAGACCAGGTACTCCGGAACCCCAAGACCCTCGGTGGCGGTCAGCTCCTGGAGACTGGTCTTCCAGTCCAGGCCGGCGCCGAGGTTAGAGGACTTCTCGATCAGTGGGTCGAAGAGCCGGTGCACCAATTCGGCGGCGGCGTCGAGTCCCCGGTCGAGATAGACCGCGCCGATCACCGCTTCCAGGGTGTCGGCGAGAATGGATGCCTTGTCCCTGCCCCCGGTGCCCTCTTCGCCCCGGCCGAGCCGGATGAAGGCGCCGAGGTCCAGACCCCGGCCCACCTCGGCGAGCGCGCGCGAGTTGACCACCGCGGCCCGCAGCTTGGCCAGCTGACCTTCGGGCAGATCCGGGTGGATGCGGTACAGCGTGTCGGTGACCACCAGGCCGAGCACCGAATCCCCGAGGAATTCCAGCCGCTCGTTGGTGGGCAGCCCGCCGTTCTCGTACGCGAAGGAGCGATGGGTGAGCGCACGCACCAGAAGGGCGGACTCGAGCTGATACCCGAGCCGCCCTTCCAGGATCGTGTGGGACGAGGCCTTGTCCGCCTGGACCGTATCGCCGCCGCGCTGATGACCTCCGCGAGGTTCACCCGCGCGCTTGCGGGACGGCGTGCTGGCGTCCGACATAGAGCCTGTCACCCGCCGATCAGACCTCGAGGACCTGGCGGCGGTTGTAGGTGCCGCAGCTCGGGCACGCGATGTGCTGCTGCTTCGGCTCGTGGCAGCGCTCGCACGCCACCAGAGTGGGGACCGCAGCCTTCCACTGCGACCGGCGGTGGCGCGTGTTGCTGCGCGACATCTTCCGCTTCGGAACAGCCACGGCTACTTCTCCTGTGGGTCATCCCCGCGCGGGCGGGGGGCGTTGTCCTTCTCGCCGTCCTGAATGGACCCGGCGAGTCCCTGCAATGCCGCCCAACGGATGTCGACGGCTTCGTGGTGGTGGTCCGGGTCGTCCGCGAGGCGCGCACCACAATCGGCACACAGCCCCGGGCAGTCCTCCCGGCACACCGGCTGCAACGGCAGTGCGAGCACCACCGCGTCGCGCAGCACGGGCTCGAGGTCGAACAGGTCGGCCTCGAGGAAGAGGGTGTCCTCCTCCTCGGCGTCGTCGCCGGTGTCCGCGTCGCGGCTCCGGTCGTCGGCGTCGGGGTAGGAGTACATCTCCTGGAAGTCCACTTCGAGCTCTCGCTCCAGCGGCTCCAGACACCTTACGCACTCCCCCGTGAGCGGTGCACGGGCGGTGCCTGTGACAAGCACCCCTTCCATGACCGACTCAAGGCGGAGGTCAAGCTCCACGGTCGCGCCTTCCCGCACCCCGATGACCTCGATGCCGAGGTCCTTGGGGGCCGCCACGGAGCGGGAGACCCGCTTGAGCGCACCAGGACGCCGCCCCAGCTCGCGTGTGTCGAACACGAGGGGGGCGCGGTGGTCGAGGCGGGCGTTCAGGGCTTCCTGCTTTCTACGCTGCGGCGGGCAGCCCGGCATGGACTTGAAGCGGGCAGCCGAGATCGCGGACGTACTCGCGACCGAAGAGCCAGGATACTGGACGGGCCGCTTCAGGCCCAATCGGGTGCCGGACGGCTCCGGAACGCCGGAGGGCTAGCGTCCCTGCTCGTACTGGCGCAGCTGATCGAGGTCGATCATGCTCGTGTCGAACAGGCTGGTCTCGTCGAGCGCCGCGCCCGGCTGCTGCGGGGGGTACGGGGGCTGCTGCGGGTGCTGCGGCTGCTGGACGTAGCCGTTCGGGTCGTAGCCCTGTTGCTGCTGCTGCCAGCCGTAGGCGTCCTGCTGCGGATATCCCGCCTGCTGGACGTACGGGTCCGGCTGCTGGACGTACCCCTGCTGCGGATAGCCGTACGCGTCCTGCTGCGGGTAGCCCGGCTGCTGGGCGTAGTACCCGGCGGCCGCGGCGGGGTCCATCGCGGCGGGCTGGACGGCAGCGGGCTGCACGGCGGCGGGCTCGATGACGGGCGACTGCGGTACGGCCGCGGGCTGCGCGGTGGCGTCCTGCGACTGGGCCAGCTCCGCGTAGTAGTCGTCGTCGCTGGTCCGCAGGGCCTGGGCGGCCGCGTCCTGGGCCGCCATATGGGCGCCCAGCTCATCGGCCGGGCGGGAGCCGAGCAGCTTCTGCCGTCCCCGGCCGACCGCCTCCAGGGTCTTGCCGAGCACCGCGGAGACGGCCCCCAGCTTGGTGTCCACGTACTCGTCGGCGCGCTGCCGCAGGGTGTGCGGATCGGCGCTGCGCTCCGGCTCGTCGTCCAAGCCGTCGCCGCCGGGCACCCGGCCGAGCAGCTTGTCGCGGCCTCGGTCCACCGACCCGATGGTCTTGGTCAGCACGACCTCGAAGTTGGCGAGCTTGCTGTCGACGTAGTCGTCCGCCTCGGCGCGGATCTCTTCGGCCTCCCGGCGGGCCTCCCCGAGGATCCGGTCGGCCTCCTCCTGCGACGTGCGGGCCACCTCGGTCGCGGAGATCAGCTGGGCGCGCTCGGCGTGCGCGGACTCGATGATCCGCGTCGCCTCCTGGCGGGCGTCGTCCACCATCCGGTCCCGCCCGCCGATCAGCTCCTCGGCATGGGCGAGCGAGTCGGGGAGCGCGGCGCGCACCTCTTCGAGCATGGCGAGCAGGTCGGCGCGGTTGACCACGCACGAGGCCGACATGGGCATGGCCCGGGCACTGCCGACGGCGCTCACGATCTCGTCGAGCTTCTTCTGCACGTCCACCTTGGGTGCTCGCAGTCTGAGTCGGAGGGGATGAGACGGGACCGACTGTACGGCCAGCGGGCGCCTGCCCGACACCCGCTGAGCCGCCGCCAGTGCCCGTCCGTGCTACTTCCGCCGGAGCCGTTCGTCCAGGGCCTCCAGGACCAGCGGCGGCACCAGGTGGGAGATGTCGCCGCCCCAGGCCGCGACCTCCTTGACCAGGCTGGAGGAGAGGAAGCTGTAGGTGGGGTTGGTGGGCACGAAAAGGGTCTCCACGCCCGACAGGCCGTTGTTCATCTGGGCCATCTGCAGCTCGTAGTCGAAGTCGCTGACGGCCCGCAGCCCCTTGACGATGGCGGGGATGTCGCGCTGCTTGCAGAAGTCCACGAGCAGCCCGTGGAAGGCCTCGACCTCCACGTTCCCGTACTCGGCGGTGGTCTGGCGGAGCAGATCCATCCGCTCCTCCACCGTGAACAGCCCCTGCTTGGACTTGTTGATCATCACGGCGACGTGGACGACGTCGTACAGCTTGGACGCTCGGCCGATGATGTCCAGATGCCCATTGGTGACGGGGTCGAAGGACCCCGGACAGACTGCGCGGCGCAACGGAAGTTCCTCGCTCTCGGGTCCGGTCATGACGCGTTGTCGCACGTCGAGGCGGCGCGACCGTACCAAAGCGTGCCCTCGCCGTAGCGACGGGACCGCAGTCCCTCGAAACCGGCCGGCCACCCGAACTCCCCGCCTCTGGTGCTGCGCTCCACGGTGACCAGCGCTTCCGGTGCGAGCCAGCCTTTGCCACGGAGTGTGATCAGGATCTCGCGGAGATCGTCGTCGGTGACGGCGTAGGGCGGGTCCAGGAAGACGACGTCGTACGGACCGGAGGCCGGAGCCGGGCCGTCGACGGCCGCCTCGGCCTTCCCGGTCCGCAGCTCGGCGCCGGGCAGCCCCAGCGCCCGGACGTTCTCCCGGATGGTGCGGGCGGCGCGCGGGTCCGACTCGACCAGCAGCACATGGGCCGCGCCCCGGGACAGCGCCTCCAGGCCGACCGCGCCCGAGCCGCCGTACAGATCGAGGACGCGGACCCCGCTCAGCGAGCCGAGCAGCGACTCCCAGGTGGAGAACAGGCCCTCGCGCGCCCGGTCCGAGGTGGGTCGGGTGCCGTTTCCCGGCGGCACGGCCAGGCGACGTCCGCCGGCCGCTCCGGCGATCACGCGGGTCATGGGTGTCGTAGTCCTTCGCGGTGGTCGTCGCGGTGGTCGGGGCGGCGGCGGGCGGGTACGCCGACCCGCCGCCCCTCCACGATATGGCGTCCGGCGCCGCACGGGACCCCTGCACGCCCCCTAGGGGGTGTCTTGCCGATCATGCCGGGCTCCCGACGCCTGGCACGGCACCTCGCGGCTCACCCCTTGTCGAGGAATTCCTCCCGCTCCTTGTCCAGCAGGGCGTCCAGCGCGGTGCGCAGCTCGGGGTAGCCGGTCAGCTCGGGGTCGGCCGTGACGATCGCGGTGGCCTCCTCCCGGGCGGCGGCGATGACCTCCTCGTCGTCGATGACGGCGAGCACCCGCAGCGAGGAGCGGACGCCGGACTGGGCCTGGCCGAGGACATCGCCCTCGCGGCGCTGCTCCAGGTCGATCCGGGACAGCTCGAAGCCGTCGAGGGTGGCCGCGACCGCGCCGAGCCGCACCCGGGCGGGGCTGGCCTCGGGCATCTCGGTCACCAGCAGACACAGCCCCGGGGCCGAGCCGCGCCCGACGCGGCCGCGCAGCTGGTGCAGCTGGGAGACGCCGAACCGGTCGGCGTCCATGATCACCATGGCGGTGGCGTTGGGGACGTTGACGCCCACCTCGATGACGGTCGTGGCGACCAGCACGTCCACCCCGCCCGCGGCGAAGCGGCGCATCACCTCGTCCTTGGCCTCCGGCGCCATCCGGCCGTGCAGCACCTCCACCCGCAGATCGCGCAGCGGGCCGGTGGCGAGCTGGTCGGCGACGTCGAGGACGGCGAGCGGCGGGCGCTTCTCCGCCTCGGCGGACTTCTCCTGCCCCGCCTTGGCCGCCTTCGCCCCCTTCGCCCCCTTCGCCCCCTGCTCCTCGTCCTCGTCGTCCCCGATGCGCGGGCACACCACATACGCCTGGTGGCCGCCCGCCACCTCCTCCCGCACCCGCTCCCAGGTCCGGGCCAGGAAGTGCGGCTTGTCCTTGGCGGGCACCACATGGGAGGCGATCGGGGAGCGGCCGGCCGGCAGCTGGTCCAGGACGGAGGTCTCCAGGTCGCCGAAGACGGTCATCGCGACGGTCCGCGGGATCGGGGTGGCCGTCATCACCAGCAGATGCGGCGGCTGCTTGCCCTTGGAGCGCAGGGCGTCGCGCTGCTCGACGCCGAACCGGTGCTGCTCGTCGACGACCACCAGGCCCAGATCGTGGAACTGGACCTTGTCCTCGATCAGGGCGTGGGTGCCGATCACGATCCCGGCCTCGCCGGTGACCAGGTCCAGCAGCGCCTGGCGGCGGGCGGCGGCGCCCATGGAGCCGGTGAGCAGCACGACCTTGGTGCCCTGCTCGGCGCCGCCCAGCATGCCTCCCTCGGCCAGCTCACCCATCATCTCGGTGATCGAACGGTGGTGCTGCTGGGCCAGGACCTCGGTCGGCGCGAGCATCGCCGCCTGTCCCCCGGCGTCGACGACGCCGAGCATCGCGCGCAGCGCGACCATCGTGTTGTGGGTCACCGTGAAGTGATCCGTCACATAGGCACGGCTCGGGTGGGCGACGCTGATGCACTGGACCGGTTTCCGGCCCACGTACTCCACCGCCCTGATCCCGCGCCGGAAGGTGTTGTACTTCGGCCGCCCCCGGAGACGTGCCGCCTTTCTGGCCAGCCTGAAGGGCACATATTCGTCGGGCAACCCGACAGAGACCACGTAAGCCGCACTCTTCCGCAGGACCCGGGCCCGGCCGCCGAGGGAGCGCACCAGCCACGCCACATCATCGGCCAGTTGACGCGACGCGGAGCAGTACGAGACGTCCAGCCCGTCCGACTGCACGGTGCCGTCCGTGTCCATCAGGCCCTGGAGCAGCGCCAGGCGGTCCTTGATCGTCGCGTTCTTGTAAGCAGCGGGAACGAACTTCTCGTGCGACGTCACACCCCAGAGCCCGAAGTCCCGCAGCGCTTGGATCACTGGATTCCGGATTTCGGCATCGACGCTGGAGAGCCTCAGATTGTGACGGAATGAGCCATCCCCGAGGAGGAGACCGAAAAAATAGGGATCAAGCGAAAGATCCGTACCGTCCTCGAGGTCGGTCGGCTGCGCGACGGGCAGGTACCACTTGGACGACCCGTTGGCCGTGAACAGGTCGCCTCTGATGTCGCGGGTCGACATCACTTTCGGCTCCTGCCCACGAGCCCAGGCACAGCTCGTCCCCACGATCCACAGGTGCTCGTCGTCGCATTCGACGCTGGTCCCGTCCGACAGGACCAAACGCCATACGTCGCGCTCACCCTGTGGAAAGACCCCGTCGACGACCGCGCGCTCCCCGGAGGGCACCACCACCTCGTCTCCTGGGGCGATCTCTCCCATCGGCCGGTAGCCACACGGCGTCAGCACCAGGGAGTCGAGCGGCTGCGCCTTGCCCGAACCGACCTCGCCCTGGAGCAGCCGGTGCATGGGGTGGTCGGTGGCCAGGTCGGTGAAGATCTCGGCGCTGACCCGCTGCTGGCCGTCGGTGAGGGTGAACGGCAGCCGGGCGTCGAAGGCGTCCAGCAGGCCGCCGTCCACCCGCCTGCGGGGCGCGGCGGGGGCCGTCGCGTCGGCCTGGCGGCGGCGGGCGAGGGCGACCTGCAGGACGAACGCCTCGTCCCACTTGAGCCGGTCGCGCGCGTCGGCGATGTCGGCCTTGGTGCGCGGGCGGTGGATGCGGCGCAGCGCCCCGGGCAGCGTGGCCAGCCCCCGGCCCTCGCGGAGGGACTCGGGCAGCGGGTCGATCAACCCGGCCAGCACGGTGTCCTCCTGGCCCGCCGGGCCGAGCACGGTGTCGACGGCCTGCTGGATCTGCCAGGACTCCATCTGCTTGCAGGCCGGGTACAGCGGCAGCAGCTGGTTGGCGAACGCCTCCGCGGCGTCCGATCCGCTGTCCCCCCGCAGCAGCTTGAACTCGGGGTGCGCCAGCTGCCGCTTGTGGTTGAAGACCGAGACCTTCCCGGCGAACAGGGCGCGGCTGCCGGGCAGCAGCTCGGAGCGCGGCTTGTGGACGCCCTTGCCGAAGAAGACGAGCTGGAGACGGCCGCTGCCGTCGGTGATGGTGACCTCCAGCCGCTGGCCCCGGCCGCTGTTGAACTTGTGCACCCGGGCGTCCGCGACCTGCGCGACCACGGTCACATGCTCGTCCAGGGGCAGATCGGCCAGCCGCGTCAGCTCGCCGCGCTCCGCGTACCGGCGCGGGTAGTGGTGCAGCAGGTCGCCGACCGTGTGCAGGCCGAGGTGCTCGGCCATCACCTTCGCGGTGTTGCCGCCGAGGACTTTCTTCAGGGGTTCATCCAGCACGGGCACGCAGTCCATTCCACACCACGCCACCGACAAGCGGGGCCCTTCACGGGGTCATGCCCGGGATCATTCCCGGGATCATTCGACGCCTATGATCAGCGGCGCGGAGGGCTGGCCGCCCCGGTAGACGATCGTGTCGACGGCGAAGTGGCCCTCCCGTACGTGCCGCTCCAGCCGCTCGGCGATGTCGTCCGGGAGGTCCGCGCCGAGCACCAGCGTGACCATCTCCCCGCCCGCCGCCAGCATCCGGTCCAGGACCGTCTCGGCGGTCGGGGCCAGTTCGGTGCCGATCACCGCCACATCGCCGTCGATCAGGCCCAGGACGTCCCCGGCCTGGCATACCCCGGCCATGGTCCAGGACCGGTGCTCGGCGACGGCCAGTTCGGCGCAGCGGGTGGCGCCCGCGGCGGAGGTCATGGCGACGACGTCCTCGTCGAAGCTGCGGGCGGGTTCGTGTACGGCGAGCGCGGCGATGCCCTGGACCGGGGAGCGGGTGGGGATGACGGCGACCCGTACGCCCTCGGCGCGGGCCTGCGCGGCGGCGGCCGCCGCCGGGTGGCGCAGCTCGGCGTCGTTGGGCAGCAGCACCACCTCGCGTGCGTGGGCCCGCAGGATCGCCTCGGCCAGTTCGCCGCCGCCGGGCGGCTTCCCGGGCTCGGTGGCGACCACGGTGGCGCCCGCCTCGGCGCACAGCGCGGCGAGCCCGTCGCCGGGTACGACGGCGACCACGGCGCGGGTCGCGCGCTCGCCGGACGGCCGGTCGGGCCGCCGCCCCCTCCGGCTCGCCTCGGGGCGGCCGGGCTCCGGGACGGCGGCGGGACGGCGCTCGGCGGGGGCGCCGAAGTGGGTGATGCGGACGCGGTACGGGCGTCCGGCCTCGATGCCCGCCTCCACCGCGGCGCCCGCGTCGTCCACATGGACGTGGACGTTCCACAGCCGGTCGCCGCCGACGATCACGAGGGAGTCGCCGAGCGCGTCCAGCCGCTCGCGCAGGGCGGGGACGGCGTCGTCGTCGGCTTCCAGGAGGTAGATCACCTCGAACGCGGGCCCGTCGGCGGAACAGTCCACCGGACCGGGCTCCCCGGAGGGCAGGGCGGGAGCGGGGATGGCGGGGGCGGCGGGCGGCGCGGCCGGGGGTTCGCCGGAGAGCGCCTCGGCGAGCCCGCCCAACACCGTGACCAGGCCGTAGCCCCCCGCGTCGACGACGCCCGCGCGGGCCAGCACGTCGAGCTGCCCGGGGGTCGCCTGGAGCGCGGTGCGCGCCCCTTCGTACGCCGCGCGCGCCACCGCGCCGACGTCCCCGGTGGCCCGCTCCGCGCTCTCGGCTGCGGCCATGGCCACGGTCAGTACGGTCCCCTCGACGGGGTGCGCCACGGCCAGGTACGCCAGCTGGACGGCACGCCGCAGGGCCCGCCGCAGCCCGTCCGCCTCGCCGCCGCTCCCCGTACCGCCGCCCTCGGCCAGTACGTCCGCCATGCCGCGCAGCAGCTGGGCCAGGATGGTGCCGGAGTTGCCGCGCGCGCCGATCAGCGCGCCATGGGCCATGGCGCGCACCACGTCGGCGAGGCTGGGGCGGGCGGCCCCGGCCGAGGCGGGGTGGCGGTCGAACGCGGCGTCGACGGCCTGTGCTGCGGACTCGACGGTCAGATACAGATTGGTGCCGGTGTCACCGTCCGCGACCGGATAGACGTTGATCGCGTCGATGTCCTCGCGGGCCCGGCCCAGCGCGTCCAGCGCCAGCCCGCACCAGATCCGTACCGCATCGGCGTCGAGCGTGTGCGGCACGTACGTACTCCTCGGGGTCGGGCTGCGCGTCATCGCAGGCTAGTCGCCGCCCTCCGCAGGGGCTGGGGCAGCCATGATAGTTTCGTTGTACGGGAGTGGCCGTTGTATGCTGCTCCGGTTGCCCGATGAGAGTCGGGCTATTCCCCTGGCGCCGCCGGTCTTCCACGATCTTGGCTACGCCGGGGTTCCGTTCAAGTTTCTGTCTCCTCGCGGGAAGCGAGGCTGACCCGTCTTTGGAGTAACCCGTGGCTGCCAACTGCGACGTCTGCGGCAAGGGGCCGGGCTTCGGCAACAACATCTCGCACTCGCACCGCCGCACCCGCCGTCGTTGGAACCCCAACATCCAGACGGTGCGCGCTGTGGTCGGTCGGACCCCGAAGCGGCTCAACGTCTGCACCTCGTGCATCAAGGCCGGCAAGGTCTCGCGCTAGGCGCACGCCTTCCCCCCGCGCAAGCGGGGTTCCGGTTGCCGAGGCCGGTCCACGCATGACGGTGGACCGGCCTTTACGCATGCCCGGACGCGCCCTTCGAGGCTTACTCGCCGGTCGTCAGCCAGCCGTGGTCGACCGGGCCGATGCCCGCGCCCAGGGGGAAGCCCGCCTCGATCGCGCCCGTGACGTACGCCTTGGCCGCCGTGACGGCCTCCGGGACCGCCATGCCGCCCGCGAGGTAGGTGGCGACCGCCGAGGCGAGGGTGCAGCCGGTGCCGTGGGTGTGGCGGTTGTCGTAGCGGGGCGCCCGCAGCCAGTGCTCCTCGGTGCCGTCGGTGAGCAGGTCCACCGCGTCGCCCGGCAGATGGCCGCCCTTGATCAGCGCCCAGCGCGGGCCGAAGTCCAGCACCGCGCGCGCCGCCCGCCGCAGATCGCCCTCGGAACCGGCCCGGATGCCGGTCAGCTGGGCCACCTCGTCCAGGTTGGGGGTGGCGACGGTGGCGGTGGGCAGCAGCTTGGAGCGGACCGCGTCCAGCGCCTCGGCGGCCAGCAGCGGATCGCCGTGCTTGGAGACCCCGACCGGGTCGACGACCACCGGCGCGGGCAGCCCCGCGAGCAGCCCGGCGACGGTCTCGACCAGCTCGGCGGTGGCCAGCATGCCCGTCTTGACCGCCTGGACGCCGATGTCGTCCACCACGCTGCGGAACTGGGCGCGGACCGCCTCCGCGGGCAGCTCCCAGGCGCCCTGGACGCCCTGGGAGTTCTGCGCCGTCACCGCGGTGAGCACGCTCATCCCGTGCGCGCCCAGGGCCAGCATCGTCTTCAGGTCGGCCTGGATGCCCGCACCGCCGCCGGAGTCCGACCCGGCGACGGTGAGGACGCGGACGGGCACCTGGTGGTCACGGGGTACGCGGGGGACATCGGTAGACATGGCCATACGGCCGAATCTACTCGGCGCCCTGGTCATCCCCGAAATGGTCCCAGCCCGCGTGCACCCAGGGCGCCCCGTCGACCGTCACCTGCGGCAGCGCCGACGGGTTGAGCACCTCGCCGATCACCTTCCAGCGGGCGGGCAGCTTCACGTCCGACGGGAAGGTGGCCACGATCGCGTGGTCCTCTCCCCCGCTGAGCACCCACTGGATCGGGTCGACGCCGACCGCCTGCCCGATGTCCGACATCTGCGTGGGGATGTCGATGTCCCCCGAGCGCAGATCGATACGGACCTGGCTGGCGTCGGCGATATGCCCGAGGTCGGCCACCAGACCGTCGCTGACGTCGGTCATCGCGGTCGCGCCGAGCCCGGCGGCGGCCGGTCCCGCGTGGTACGGCGGCTCCGGGCGGCGGTGCGCCTCGACGAAGGCGCGCGGTGAGCGGAAACCCCGCGAGAGCACCGCGTGCCCGGCGGCCGACCAGCCCAGCCAGCCGGTGACGGCGACAACGTCGCCCGGCCGGGCACCGGATCGGGTGACCGGCTCATGGTTGCGCAGATCGCCCAGCGCGGTGATGGCGATGGTGATGGCGTCTCCGCGCACCACATCGCCGCCGACCACCGCGGCGCCCGCCACCTGGCATTCGTCGCGGATCCCGTCCATCATCTCGGCCGGCCAGGTCACCGGCAGATCGGCGGGCACCACCAGGCCCAGCAGCAGCGCGGTCGGCACCGCGCCCATGGCCGCGATGTCCGCGAGGTTCTGCGCGGCGGCCTTGCGGCCGACGTCATAGGCGGTGGACCAGTCCCGGCGGAAGTGCCTGCCCTCCAGCAGGACGTCCGTACTGGCCACCACCCTGCGGTCCGGGGCGGCCACGACCGCCGCGTCGTCCCCGGGCCCCAGCTTCACCGCCGGGGTGGTGGTGAGCCGGGAGGTCAGCTCTCTGATGAGCCCGAACTCCCCCAACTCGCCCACGGTGCCCTTCATCGCATTGCCCCTTCGTGCTCGTGGCCCTCTGCCCGCCGCGCGGCGCACCCCGCGCGGGTCTCCCCGCGCCGCATGGCGACGCGGTACCGTGGCGTCCCTTCTCCCCACATGATCCTCGTAGCCGCCCTGGAGGTTCCGTGGTACAGGCGTACATCCTGATCCAGACCGAGGTTGGCAAGGCGTCGACCGTCGCCGACGTCATCGCCAAGCTCCCGGGGGTGATACAGGCCGAGGACGTCACAGGGCCGTACGACGTGATCGTGCGCGCCCAGGCCGAAACGGTCGACGAACTCGGCCGCATGGTCGTCGCGAAAGTCCAGCAAGTGGAAGGGATCACGCGCACGCTCACCTGCCCGGTGGTCCACATCTAGATCCAGCTCCCCCCGAGCGCTCGGCCGGTGAGGCGGGCCACCGGGCCGACGCGGCCCGGTGGCCGGACGCCTTACGGAACTAGCGCAGCCCCGTGGAGCGGCGCAGCGCGGCCTGGATGAGCCGGTCCACCAGCTCGGGGTAGGTCACGCCGCTCTCCTGCCACATGCGCGGGTACATGGAGATCGGGGTGAAGCCGGGCATCGTGTTGATCTCGTTGATCACGAACTCGCCGCTGTCCAGCAGGAAGAAGTCCGCGCGCACCAGGCCCTCGCAGGACACCGAGTCGAAGGCGCGCACCGCCAACTCCTGAACCCGCTCGGTCTGCTCCGCGGTGAGCGGCGCGGGCACCACACCGGGGGCCGCGTCGATGTACTTGGCCTCGAAGTCGTAGAAGTCGTGGCTGGAGACCGGGGGGATCTCGGCGGGCACGCTGGCCCGCGGCCCGTCCTCGAATTCCAGCACCCCGCACTCGATCTCGCGACCGCGCAGCAGCGCCTCCACGATGACCTTCGGGTCGTGGCGGCGGGCCTCCTCGATCGCCTCGTCCAGCTGCTCCGGGCCGTCGACCTTGGTGATGCCGATGGAGGAACCGGCCCGGGAGGGCTTCACGAACACCGGCCAGCCGTGCTCGGCGGCGAAATCGGTGATCCTGGCGCGGGCGGCGGTGGGGTCGCGCTCCCAGTCGCGGGGGCGGATGACCTCGTACGGGCCGACGGGCAGCCCGAACGAGACGAACACCCGCTTCATGTACTCCTTGTCCATGCCGACCGCGGAGGCCAGCACCCCGGCGCCCACATAGGGCACCCCGGACAGCTCCAGCAGCCCCTGGAGGGTGCCGTCCTCGCCGTACGGGCCGTGCAGCATGGGGAAGACGACGTCGACGTCGCCGAGCGCCTTGGGCACCGCGCCCGGCTCGCTGTAGACGACCTCGCGGCTGCCCGGGTCGACCGGCAGCACGACCGACCCCTCCTCGGACTCGGCGAGCCGGTCGACGCTCGGGAGCCGCCGGTCCGCGATGGCCATCCGCTCGGGCTCGTCGGCGGTGAGCGCCCAACGGCCGTCCGACGTGATGCCGATCGGCAGCACGTCGTACTTCTCGCGGTCGATGGCGCGCAGCACGGCCCCCGCGGTGACCACCGAGATGGCGTGCTCGGAGCTGCGTCCGCCGAAGACGACGGCGACGCGCGGCTTCCGCGGCTCGCCGGTGGAGGAAGCCGGGACAGGGCTTGAGGAAGGAGTCTCGCTGCTCATATCGCGTTGAGGTTACCTTGCGGTTCGGACGGCGTCAGTGCCGCTCGGCCTTCGCGCTGCGCGACATCAGCTCTTTGAGCGCGACGAGCGGCTGTTTGCCGTCATGGACGATGCCCACCACGGTCTCGGTGATCGGCATGTCGACGTCGTAGCGCCGGGCGAGATCCAGTACGGACTCGCACGACTTGACGCCCTCCGCCGTCTGCCGGGTGACCGCGATGGTCTCCTCCAGCGTCATCCCGCGGCCCAGGTTGGTGCCGAAGGTGTGGTTGCGGGAGAGCGGCGAGGAGCAGGTGGCGACCAGGTCGCCCATGCCCGCCAGGCCCGCGAAGGTGTGCGCGTCGGCGCCCATCGCGAGGCCGAGGCGGGTCGTTTCGGCGAGCCCGCGGGTGATGAGGGACGCCTTGGCGTTGTCGCCGAGCCCCATGCCGTCCGCGATGCCGACGGCCAGCGCGATGACGTTCTTCACCGCGCCGCCGAGTTCGCAGCCGACCACGTCGGTGTTGGTGTACGGGCGGAAGTAAGGGGTGTGGCACGCGGTCTGGAGGCGGCGCGCCACGTCCTCGTCCGGGCAGGCCACCACGGAGGCCGCGGGCTGCCGGGCGGCGATCTCCTTGGCGAGGTTGGGGCCGGTGAGCACCGCGACGCGCTCCGCGGGCGCTTCGGCGACCTCCGCGATGACCTCGCTCATCCGCTTGGCCGTGCCGAGTTCGACGCCTTTCATCAGGGACACCAGCACGGTGTCGGCGGGCAGCAGCGGGGCCCAGGCGGCGAGGTTGCCGCGCAGCGTCTGGGAGGGCACGGAGAAGACGGTGAACTCCGCGCCGCGCGCGGCCTCGGCCGGGTCGGTGGTGGCTCGTACGCCCTCGGGGAGGCGGATGCCGGGGAAGTAGTCGGGATTGGTGCGGCCGGTGTTGATGGCCTCGACGACATCGGGCCTGCGGCCCCACAGCGTCACCTCGCAGCCCGCGTCGGCGAGCACCATCGCGAAGGCGGTGCCCCAGGAGCCGGTGCCGTAGACGGCGCAGCGCGTCACTTGCTCTCCTCCTCGGCCACGGGGCGTTCCGCGATGACGTCGGCCGTCCGGGCGGGCACCGGCTCGTCGCGGACTTCGGCGAGGAGTTCGGTGACCGCGGCCATGATGGTGTCGGTGGCCGCCCGCAGCACGTCGGCGGTGGGCTCCTGGCCGTAGTACTCGGACAGGTCCACCGGCGGGCCCGCGTGCACCTTGAGGGTCTTGCGCGGGAAGAGCCGGACCCGCCGCTCCTTGGCGTACGGCGGTACGGCCTCGTTGGCACCCCACTGGGCGACCGGGATGACCGGGGCCTTGGTGAGCAGGGCGACCCGGGCGGCGCCGGTCTTGCCGCGCATCGGCCACATGTCGGGGTCGCGGGTCAGGGTGCCCTCGGGGTAGAAGGCCACGCACTCGCCCTTGTTGATGGCGTCGACGGCGGCCCGGAAGGCGTTGGCCGCGTCGGTCGACTCGCGGTAGACGGGGATCTGCCCGGTGCCGCGCAGCATGGTGCCCATGAAGCCGCCCTTGAAGAGGGCGGCCTTGGCGAGGAAGCGGGGCACCCGTCCGGAGTTGTACTGGAAGTGCGCGTAGGAGAGCGGGTCGAGATACGAGTTGTGGTTGACCGCGGTGATAAAGCCACCGTCGGCCGGAATGTGCTCCATTCCGTGCCAGTCCCGCTTGAACAGAACCACCATCGGTGGTTTCACCATGACCGCCGCCATGCGGTACCAGAAGCCGATTCTGCGGCCGGACACTCGGAACATCCTCCTCTTGACCCTGCTGACCTGCTGGCTTGCTGCCGTCCTGGCAGCCGCACAAGTCTCGCTCCAGGTACTCGGTCTGTCGAGGACACCGTAACCCCGCCACGTCCGGGACGAGCCGGGCAGCAGGCGAGAATGGGGTCCGTGGGAAGAAACGCAAGCCCTGTGGTGTGGACGCTGGTGGTGCCGCTGAAACCCCTGTCACGGGCGAAGAGCAGGCTCTCCGACGCCACCGGGGACGCCCTGCGGCCGGGGCTCGCGCTGGCGTTCGCCAAGGACACGGTGGGTGCGGCGCTGGCCAGTCGGCGGGTGGGCGGGGTGACCGTGGTCACGGACGACCCGCTCGCCGCGCGCGAGCTGGCTACCCTCGGCGCCCGGATCCTGCCCGATACGCCGGGCCGTGGACTGAACGCGGCGCTCACGCACGGCGCCCGGACGGTACGGGAGGGCCGCCCCAGGGCCTTCGTGGCGGCGCTGAACGCCGATCTCCCGGCGCTGCGGACCGCCGACCTCGACCAGGTGCTCGAAGCCGCCGCGGGCTTCCCACGCGCCTTTCTGGCGGACGCGGCGGGGGTCGGTACGACACTCCTCGCGGCGTCGCCTGGCACCGACCTCGCCCCCGCCTTCGGGGGCGCCTCCCGGGCCCGGCACCGGGCGTCCGGCGCGTACGAGATCGAGCTGCCCGGGGTCGATTCGGTGCGGCGCGACGTGGACACCGGGGAGGACCTGCGCGCGGCGCTGGCGCTGGGCGTCGGCCCCCATACGGCCCGGCTGTGCGGCACCTCCTGCCCGCCCGGTCGGCGGGCGGCGCTGCCGGGGACATAGGGGTGCCCCGAGGGGAGGCGCCGGGCGGGGCGCACTAGGCTGGCGGGTATGCAGGGAACGGCCTACACCTACGACTCCGACGCCCGTACGGGCAGTGTGCTGCTCGACGACGGCACGCCCCTGCCCTTCGACGCGGCGGCCTTCGACGCCGGGGGGCTGCTGACGCTGCGGCCCGGGCAGCGGGTGCGGATCGAGGTCGCGGGCGAGGGCGACGAGCGGCGCGTCGTCTTCATCACCCTGCAGACGTTCTGACACCCCAGGCGGGGGTTCCGGGCCCGTGACGCACCGCGGGCCGGGCTCCCTCTTCGGAGCCCGGCCCGGCGCGTGAAAGGTGCCGCTGTACGGCGCTGACTAGCGCTTCCTGGCGGTGGTGGTCTTCTTGGCGGGGGCCTTGCGCGCGGTCGTCTTGCGCGCCGGGGCCTTCTTCGCGGTGGCCTTCTTGGCGGGCGTCTTCTTCGCCGGAGCCGCCTTCTTGGCGGTGGCCTTCGCCGGAGCCTTCTTGGCGGGCGCCTTCTTGGCCGCGGTCTTCTTGGCGGTCGCCTTCTTCGCCGGAGCCGCCTTCTTGGCGGTGGCCTTCTTGGCCGCGGCCTTCTTCGCGGCGGCCTGGAGGCTGCCCTTGGGGGCCTTCTTCACGGCCACCTCGCCGCCCCGCGGCAGCTTCTTCGAACCGCTCACCAGGTCCTTGAAGCCCTGACCCGCACGGAAACGGGGCACCGAGGTCTTCTTGACCCGGACCCGCTCTCCGGTCTGGGGGTTACGGGCGTACCGGGCGGGCCGTTCCACCTTCTCGAACGATCCGAAACCGGTGACCGAAACTCGATCCCCGCCGACCACCGCGCGGACGATGGCGTCCAGGACCGCGTCGACCGCTTCGGCGGCCTGCTGTCGTCCGCCGACCTTGTCGGCAATCGCTTCTACGAGCTGCGCCTTGTTCACGTCTTCCCCTTCGGAGACATTGCTGGAACGAATGTGTTCAAGCTTTTTCGCACGTTAGGCAGATATATACCGCAAATCAAACACGAAACGGGCTAATCACCCTTGTGCCGCAACGCACTCGGTCGTCACGGACTTCGGTAGGAGTCGGGATCTTCGGGGAAACGGCCCTCGTCGAGGTCGTTCATCAACCGCTCCAGACGCCTTGCCGCGTCTGCGAGATCGTGTTTTGACGCTGCCGTGATCACCAGCAGCTTCCGGGACAGCGCCATCCGTACGCCCTCCGGGACTTGCAGTGTGCGCACCCTTGTGTGCGCTTCCTTGAGCCGGGCAGCGACAAGACCGTAGAGCTCGAGTTGGCCGTCGCGTTCCATGCACTGATTGTGCCATCTGAGGCGAGTTGTCGCTTCACGGGGCCTCAACATGACGATGCGCCGCCAGTCCGAGGACTGGCGGCGCATCATGCCAAACCCGCTCTGTGCAGGGGAAACCGGGGGGTCAGAGCACCGTCGTGGTGGGCTTGAAGGAGAAGCGGCGACCCTCGTACGCGACGATGTCGGCCTCCTCCCTGAGGGTGAGGCTGATGTCATCCAGCCCCTCCAGGAGTCGCCACCGGGCGTTCTCGTCAAGCTCAAAATCAGCCGTGATTCCCTCGGCTCGAACCTGACGGTCGACGAGGTCCACGGTGACCTCCGTGGCGGGGTCCGCCTCGACCAGCTTCCAGAGCCGTTCCACGGTCTCCTGCGGCAGGACGACGGTCAGCAGCCCGTTCTTGAGGGAGTTGCCCCGGAAGATGTCGGCGAAGCGCGAGGAGATCACGGCCTTGAAGCCGTAGTTCTGCAGCGCCCACACCGCGTGCTCGCGCGAGGAGCCGGTGCCGAAGTCGGGGCCGGCCACCAGGACCGTCCCGCCCTTGTGTTCGGGCTGGTTGAGCACGAACTCCGGGTCCTTGCGCCAGGCCTCGAACAGCCCGTCCTCGAAACCGTCGCGGGTGACCTTCTTGAGCCAGTGCGCGGGGATGATCTGGTCGGTGTCGACGTTGCTGCGGCGCAGCGGAACGGCCCGGCCGGTGTGCGTGGTGAATGCTTCCATGGCTGCTCAGACCCCCACGGGAACGGTGACGTCGGCGTCGGACAGGTCGGCGGGCGAGGCCAGGTGGCCGAGGACCGCGGTGGCGGCGGCGACCTGCGGCGAGACCAGGTGGGTACGGCCGCCCTTGCCCTGCCTGCCCTCGAAGTTGCGGTTGGACGTGGACGCCGAGCGCTCACCGGGGGCGAGCTGGTCGGGGTTCATGCCCAGGCACATCGAACAGCCCGCGTGCCGCCATTCGGCGCCGGCCTGGGTGAAGACCTTGTCCAGCCCCTCCTCCACGGCCTGCAGCGCGACCCGCACCGAGCCCGGTACCACCAGCATCCGCACCCCGTCGGCCACCGAACGGCCGTACAGGATGGAGGCGGCGGAGCGCAGGTCCTCGATGCGGCCGTTGGTGCAGGAGCCGACGAAGACGGTGTCCACCTTGATCTCGCGCAGCGGCTGACCGGCCGTCAGACCCATGTACTCCAGGGCCTTCTCGGCGGCGTACTTCTCGCTGGCGTCCTCGAAGGTGGCCGGGTCCGGCACCGACTCCGACAGCGGCGCGCCCTGACCGGGGTTGGTGCCCCAGGTGACGAACGGGGCCAGCTCGGAGGCATCGATGACGACCTCGCGGTCGTAGACCGCGTCGTCGTCGCTGCGCAGCGTGCGCCAGTACTCGACGGCCCGGTCCCACTCCTCGCCCTGCGGGGCGTGCGGGCGGCCCTGGAGGTAGTCGAAGGTGGTCTCGTCCGGGGCGATCATGCCCGCCCGGGCGCCCGCCTCGATGGACATGTTGCACACGGTCATCCGGGCTTCCATCGAGAGCTGCTCGACGGCGGAGCCGCGGTACTCGATCACGAAGCCCTGGCCGCCGCCGGTGCCGATGCGGGCGATGATCGCCAGGATCAGGTCCTTGGCGGTGACGGTCTCGGGCAGCTCGCCCTCGACGGTGACGGCCATGGTCTTGAACGGCGCGAGCGGCAGCGTCTGGGTGGCCAGCACGTGCTCGACCTGGCTGGTGCCGATGCCGAACGCGAGCGCGCCGAAGGCGCCGTGGGTGGAGGTGTGGCTGTCACCGCAGACGACGGTGGTGCCGGGCTGGGTCAGTCCCAGCTGCGGTCCCACCACGTGGACAACGCCCTGCTCGACGTCGCCGAGCGGGTGCAGACGCACCCCGAACTCCGCGCAGTTCTTGCGCAGCGTCTCCAACTGGGTGCGGGAGACGGGGTCCGCGATCGGCTTGTCGATGTCGAGGGTCGGGGTGTTGTGATCCTCGGTCGCGATGGTGAGATCGGTGCGGCGCACCTGGCGGCCGGCCTTGCGGAGGCCGTCGAAGGCCTGCGGGCTGGTCACCTCGTGCAGCAGGTGCAGATCGATGAAGAGGAGGTCGGGCTCGCCATCGGCGTGCCGGACGACATGATCGTCCCAGACCTTCTCCGCGAGTGTCCGTCCCATCGCTTTCCCTCCGACCGGCCTCTTCGCCGGCCCAACTCGTGTCGAGTACGTGCCCTGGGTCGCGGGCCCGCCAGTTACAGAGTGGCGGGTATCCCGAAAAATTGAACTTGCGTTTCACACTGTGAGACGCGAGTATCGTTTCATGGACAACTCTAGCGGCGTCGGCGTTCTCGACAAGGCGGCTCTGGTATTGAGCGCTCTGGAGTCCGGTCCGGCCACCCTCGCGGGGCTGGTCGGAGCCACCGGTCTCGCGCGCCCCACGGCGCACCGGCTGGCGGTAGCACTTGAGCACCACCGGATGGTGGCGCGTGACATGCAAGGGCGCTTCATTCTGGGCCCGCGCCTGGCCGAGCTGGCCGCGGCGGCGGGCGAGGACCGGCTGCTCGCCACGGCAGGCCCGGTCCTGACCCACCTCAGGGACGTGACCGGGGAGAGCGCGCAGCTCTACCGGCGCCAGGGCGATATGCGCATCTGCGTCGCGGCGGCCGAGCGGCTGTCCGGATTGCGGGACACCGTGCCGGTCGGCTCCACGCTCCCCATGAAGGCGGGCTCTGCGGCCCAGATCCTGATGGCCTGGGAGGAGCCGGAGCGGCTGCACCGGGGCCTCCAGGGCGCCCGCTTCACCGCGACGGCGCTCTCCGGCGTACGGCGGCGGGGCTGGGCCCAGTCGATCGGCGAGCGGGAGCCGGGCGTGGCGTCCGTGTCCGCCCCGGTGCGCGGCCCGTCCAACCGTGTGGTCGCCTCCGTCTCGGTCTCCGGACCGATCGAGCGGCTGACCCGCCACCCGGGCCGTATGCACGCCCAGGCGGTCATCGACGCGGCGGCGCGCCTCTCGGACGCGCTGCGCCGGGGCCACTGATGACCGCGTTACGGGCGCCTGATCGCTACGCGCCCACTCCCCCGCCGCGCGGTGGCTACGCGCCCTTCAGCGACAGCCGGTCGGCCGCGCGCTCGCCGCGTCGGCCGACCGGGACGACCCCGGTGGCCTTGCCCAGCCCGAACGCCGGCATGCCGGAGTAGATCGACTCGTGCGCACCGGCCGGTACGACGTACGTCTCGTGCCAGATGCCGACCTTCCCCCCGCCCTCCCGGGCCCGCCGGTTGAACGCGGCCCAGGCCGGGCGGTGCTCCTTGCCCTGCGCCGAGGCGTACGCCATCAGCTTCTCGTGCGAGTCCCAGTACTGGACGACGCACAGCACCCGGGGCGGGCCCACCAGCAGCTCGTAGCCCAGCAGCCCGCTCTCCTTGTCCCGCGACAGCTCGCGCAGCATCCGCGGCATGGCGTTGAACACCGGCAGCCAGCTGCGCAGCGCGCGGAAGCGGTTGACGCGCATCCCGATGAGGAAGACGGTCACCTCCCCCTCGCCCTCGGCGGTCATCCGGCCTTCGATCACATCGGCACCCATGGCGATCCCCTCGCTCCGACGTCACGGCAACACTCACGACATATTGGATAGTGAAGCTATCCAATGATTGGATAGTGGCACTCTCCATACGGAAGCGCAAGAGAGAACTGCGAGGGAAAGGGACGGCATGCGACTGGCGGAGCTGAGCGAGCGCAGCGGAGTGTCCACCGCGACGATCAAGTACTACCTGCGCGAAGGGCTGCTGCCGCCGGGCGAGCGCCTCACCGCCACGAAGGCCGCGTACGGCGAGGAGCATCTGCGCAGGCTGCGGCTGGTGCGGGCGCTGATCCAGGTCGGCCGGATGCCGGTGGCCACCGCGCGCGAGGTACTGAAGGCGGCGGAGGACGAGTCGCTGAGCCAGCACATGCGGCTGGGCGCCGCGGTCTGGGCCCTTCCGCACGGCCCGGAACCCGATAACGACGCCCCGGAGACAACCCGCGCCCGGGAGGAGGCGGGCGCGCTGCTGGAGCGGCTCGGCTGGACCCACGACCGGGACTCCCCCGCCTACCGGATGCTGGTGGAGGCGATCGCGTCGCTGGCCCGCCTCGGATACCCGTATGACACCGGCCACTTGCTGCCGTACGCCCGGCTGGCGTCCGAACTGGCCGTCCACGAACTGGACGTGGTGGAGACGTACGACACGCCCACCGAGCAGATCGAGGCGTCCGTCGCGCTGACCGTGCTGTACGAGCCGGTGCTGCTGAGCCTGCGGCGGCTCGCCCAGGCCGAGGAGTCCGGCCGCCGCTTCGATGACGTGGAATAACACGAAAAGGCCCTCCGTGTCTCCACGGAGGGCCTTCCCTGTTCTGTACCCCCGACCGGATTCGAACCGGCGCTACCGCCTTGAGAGGGCGGCGTGCTAGGCCGCTACACAACGGGGGCCTGAATCAGCACATCCTGCACTGCGCTGGGCTACCAGGACTCGAACCTAGACTAAATGAACCAGAATCACTCGTGCTGCCAATTACACCATAGCCCATGGTATAGACCAGTACCCCCGACCGGATTCGAACCGGCGCTACCGCCTTGAGAGGGCGGCGTGCTAGGCCGCTACACAACGGGGGCCCTAGCGATCTCCGTAACTGCTGGAGATCTGTACCCCCGACCGGATTCGAACCGGCGCTACCGCCTTGAGAGGGCGGCGTGCTAGGCCGCTACACAACGGGGGCCTGGTTTTGCTTGATCAAGAGATTCACGAAGAAATCGAGAAGATCTCTTGCTGGGGTACCAGGACTCGAACCTAGACTAAGTGAACCAGAATCACTCGTGCTGCCAATTACACCATACCCCACCAAAACTCCACCCCTGTCGGGGTGTTGTCTGGGTTTGCGCCCCGGTCCGGCCTTCGGCCCGCCCGGGCGGCGCAGGAAGAACATTACCCGATGGTGGACGGGCCACCAAAACGGATTGCCGGGGCGGTGGCGCCGCCCGGCCGGCCACCCGCGCCCCGCCCCGGCGCGGACGGCCCCGCGGCCCCCCGCGAGTGCGCGGGCGCCGGGGTGCGGGGCAGGGGGCGCGCGCG